>JBCBSJ010000117.1:0-13711 GCA_039819245.1 Cyanobacteria bacterium J06638_20 | reverse complement strand
CGAGTCTTAAATGAACCTGCTGAGTATCAGACCAAATGCCAGAAACACCTGGATTTGGGGTTATACTAATTCGCTAAGAACCCACTACAGATTATTTTTTGAAAGCCGCGCACTGCGCGGCTTTCAAAAAATAATCTGGTTTTGGTTTTCGTAGAATTGGTATTATGGGAGATCCTAGGGCGTGTGGACAATCAAGCCATGAGGATGAGCGCAGCCACTAAATGAACTCCTCCCAGAAACGTAGACGCCCGCTTGTCATAGCGAGTTGCAATTGCCCGATATTGTTTGAGCTTGGCGAAGAAATTCTCAATCAAATGGCGAGATTGGTACAGCAATGAATCGTCGTGGCGCGGCTCACGACGATTCGATTTCGGGGGGATAACCGCCTCCACGTCAGCCTTGGCTAAATCAGCACTACTTAGGTAAAACAGGACGCCACTTGTCGACAACACGATTAGGCTCTGGCAACAAATTCTTCGCCTTCATCTTCAGCGTCCCTTGCAAAGTTTTGACCTGCGTCGAAAACTCCATAGCTGAAGGAGCGTTTAAGTGCTGCTGTCGTGCTTCTTCGCGAGCCCCCGGCCCGACTAAACGATACTGCGAGGGCCAAATATGGTTAAACCAGTAGTGGAAGAAGCGCTTGGGTCTGAGGAAAAAATTCGGAACTGGGGGTCGGCAACCAATCAAATCTGCTAGTTTCTCGTTGTACCGCAGTCCGTTCACTAAACCAAACACATTAGGTGTTTCATAAAATTCTTTGCGCCAAAATTCAGCATCTTTGGTTGCTTTAGCTGCTAAATCTTGAGGAAGCTGTCGCTCACCTGCACACACAAGTGCGTAGTAGCGAGCCTGCAACTCAGCCATAAGTGGAATTCCGCCCTGATGTGGCCGTACAAAGCCGATGAATGCAACAGATTCCCCAATTTTGGGATGAAACATCTGCAAGTAACAGTCGCGGATATTGCTGAACCGATACTCAGTTGGTAGAAACGGCAGATCAAACTTAAAGCCAGTGCAAAAGACAATCGCATCAAACTCTTCCTGTTCTCCCGAATTGAAGGTCACCGTACTACCATCAATATGGCTCACACCACCAATATTGACTTCCAAACCGTGGTGTGCCTGGGCATCAAAGATACGTTCTGTCTTGGTTACGACTGATCCTGGTTCATCACTAGCTTTCAGCATATGCTGAGCCATTAAATGTGTAGCCCTGTTATCAGTATCGCCTTCCGTTTCATCTAGAATCCTCTTCCAAAGTTTGCGCACGGAAGCAGCCTTAAGAGAGGCTGGAAGGGTATGCCAATGGCGGGTCTGATAAACGTCAATCGGATATTCTGCTTGCCGTTTGGCAAAAACATGATAGCGACGTAGCGACAAAACACTCCGACTTGCGACACTCGCCACTTCGGTAATGACATCTGCCGCAGACTCGCCCATGCCAAACGCGAGAACACGCTTACCATGTAACTCAGACCATTCCTGAATATTCTTATAGGTGGATGAGTGGTACACCGTCCCTGGAAAGGTGTCTAACCCTTTGACATCAGGAATGTTTGCCTTTTGAAACTGTCCCGAACAGACGGCGACCCGCTCGACTGATACCGTCATCTTAGAGCCATCCTCGTGGGTGACCGTAACATCCCAGCCTCCAGCTTCATTGGGATTCATCGATTTCAGGCTATAACCAAATTTGATATGCTTCCGCAAATCAAAATGCTCGGCGTATCTATCTAAGTACTGCTTGTATTCAGACCGAGACCAGAATCGAATTGATTCCTCATAGGGCATGAAGTCAGAATAGGCCATGAAGTAATTAGAAACGGTTAGGTAGACAGAATCGTAGCTACCTCCAACTGAAAAGACACCGCCAATGTCATGTCCCTTCTCAAAGCAAACAACATCATGTCCTTTTTCAACTAGCTCTTTAACAGTTGCCATGCCTGACAAGCCAGCACCAATAACCGCAACTTTCTGCATGACTCTAAATCCTTTTAACCTTCATCTATCGTTGACAGGTGCAACAACAGCTGGAGACTTGGGACTGTTGTAGTGAACCGATATCTCTATTCTCAAGACCCTAACTTCAAAATTTTCTGAAGCCTTTTGCAAGTTTTCCCCTCCATGAGGCCCCTAGACCCAAGACCTCAACGAATGACTTGCAGACACATGCTACTTCATCAAACTCCATGAGTACTTAGACCTAACCCATGGCCGATGAGCTTCACATGGAAGCTTGTCGTGAGTAAACTGCCAATCAATAGTTCACCAAGTTCCAGTGGAACTTTGATTGGGATGGGTATGCTTACAGCAAATTCATACTTATATCAAATTTGGTTAAACAGCCGTAAAACCCAAAACCAAGGAATTTCCCAAGGTTCTAAATTTTTGTTCCGTATTTAGGTGAAAATGCGGCGATAACGGGAACGATAACAGGTAGGGCGATCGCATTCGTCCCTAAACATCCCTACGACAAACCTTCCAAGTACATTCGATCCGGCCGACTAATATGCTTAGAATCATCGCGTTCAATTCTTTTCGGGGTGGCACGGGCAAGTCAAACATCGTGTCTAATCTGGCAGCCGTTCTCGCCGACATGGGAAAACGGGTTGGAGTGATAGATTTGGATCTGCCCTCCCCTGGGGTGCATATCTTGTTTGGGCTGGATCAGTCACAGATCGAAAATACGCTGAATGATTATCTGTGGGGCAATTGCGATATCGGCAGCGCCAGCTATGACATTACCCCCGAAGCCCTTCAGGGTTCAGATAAAGGCACAATTTTCCTTGCCCCGGCCAGCTTCAATGTGGACGACATCAATCGCATTGTGCAGGAAGGGTATGATATCGAGCGCCTCAGCGGTGGAATCAACGAAATGGCTACCCTGCTGGATCTGGATTTCTTGCTCGTCGATACCCATCCTGGCCTCAACCAAGAAACCCTGATGGCTATGGCTCTGGCCGATCGCCTGGTTCTAGTCCTCCGCCCCGACAGTCAGGATTTTCAGGGGACTGCCGTGACAGCGGATGTATCACAGAAGCTCGGGGTGCCCAAGATTCTGGTTCTGCTTAATCGGGTGTTAGATGCGATCGATGACACCCAACTCCGCAACCTGGTGACCAAAACCTACCAATTGCCGATTCTCGGCCTTTTGCCCAATGCCGATGAAGTCATGCTGATGGCAAGCCGCGATCTCTTTTCCCTACGCTATCCCGAGCATTCCTTTAGTAAAGAAATTCGATCCGTTGCGCAAACTCTCGTTGAAGTCTAGTGATTTACCCGACAATAGACTTCCTTAAATCTCCGCAGGAGCACAGGTGTGGGGCAATAGCTCATGCTTCACAGTCCCATTGGTAGTCCTTCAAAGGGCACGATGGATTCATCCGCGATCGCATACATCACCGTATCCTCAGTCGGCATCACCTCATAGCCGCCAGTGAATTCGCCAAAGGAAGGCAGCACCAGCAGGTTCTGCGCGCGATCGAAGAAGAAGCAGGGAAGGCGCAGGTCATCCAATCGGCTCCGTAATCGGAGGCAGGGGTGAATATGTCCGCATAGGTTCAGGCGAGATGGTGTAGGGCTGGGCTCATGGCTGAGGATGAGGTTTCCAAGGGCGATCGCTCCGGTGTGGCACTCCAATTCGTAGGGAGCCAGATGCGGAATCAGCGGGCGATCGTGGTTGCCCAGAACCAAATGCACCGATGCACTCAATTTTTGGGTAAACGCCTGCCACACTCGCACCAAATCGTCACCCATTCCCGCTCGGGCATGGAATAGATCCCCTAGCACCCACAGTTGCTCAGGTTGGAATTGGTGGCAGAGGTCGGTCAGGCGATCGAGGTTCGACTGATTCACCTGACTAGAAATGGGAATCCCCGCCCGCTGAAACGTCTCTGATTTGCCCAAGTGAACATCGGAAACCAGCAACACGCTCAGGTCGCTCACATAAATAGCGCGATCGGGCAAAAGTAGTAATTCTGTATCAAGAACGGTTAATCGATACATGGGCGAATGAACACAGTTGTACTCTCTTGTTCCATTGTTCCATTGCTTGCATCCACTCCCTGCTCTGGTTCGTAGATTAGATGACAACTCCTCATACAACAGAGACTCTCACTCATGAAACGCAACATTATCAAAGTTCTTCTCTTGAGCTCGCCACTTTTGTTTGCTACGGCTTCCGCCTTCATCGCTAACCCTAGTTCTGCACAAACTATGAGCACTGGGAACAGTATCGAAGTTGTGCAGAGCAATGGCACAGTCTTGGCTTCAGGACAGTTCATCACCGTTGAGCAGGAGAAGGAAACCCAAGGAACGGCTCGCATCATTGAGGAAAATGGCCAGCGTTATCTAGAGTTCGATGCCGCTTTCACGACAGCAAATGGCCCCGATGTAGAAGTCGTTTTCCATCGGGACAACGTGGTTCCAGTCAATCTGGATGAAGCGGATTATGTGACGTTAGCTCAGCTCCAGAGCTTTGATGGGGCACAGCGATATCTGATTCCTGCCGAGATGGATCTCAGTATCTTCAACTCCGTCGCCATCTGGTGTGCAGAGTTCAACGTCACCTTCGGCTACGCCGCTTTGTAAGCGATCGCCCCTTTCTCAAAAAAGTCTTCCAAGTCATTTCAGCTCTGTTTAAGGAGTCATAAAACCTAAACAGCTTTTGCGGTCGCTGCTTTGCAGTGGCCGCAAACATGTAAAAGAGATTTGAGGTCTTCAACCGAATCTATCGATTAGTTTCGTTCCAGACCATTGCTCGGCATAATGGGGAGCTATAGCGGTTTGCAACCGCGTTAAACACTGAAATGGGTGTGTCACACACCCACCAACGCGCATAGCGCTGTACATGTTCGGAGGTGGTTATGAATCTCCCATCCTTTTTGTGGCTCTGGCGCATTGCGGCCTGGTCGATGGGGTTGTCTTTACTAACCTACTTAGTGCTGGCAGTTTCAGGACTGAGGATCCGAGGGCAGCGGCATGCTAACCAGATCTATTCCAACTGGCTGCGTCCGCTGCATATTGGGCTGGGTGTTACCTTAGTTAGTCTGGTATTGCTACTACTGGGAATTGGCCTAGTTGGCACATTGGGACATTATGGGACTTTGGGGCATTCAGCCCATTTGCCCATTGGGCTTGCGGTATCAGCCACGACGCTGTTTTCAGCATGGAGCGCTAGCCGTATCAGCCCAGAACGCCCCTGGGCGCGATCGCTCCACCTAGGAACAAATGCCGTTTTGTTCGTGGGCTTTCTGGGAGTGCTGGCCACGGGTTGGCAAGTCGTACAGAAATATCTGCCCTAGATGGATCTGAGTTTAGTTTTCATGGAATTGGGATAACCGCCTCAGGCTATATCTCTTTGGAGCGATCGCCTTAGCGATACAATTTGATCGGCTCCCTCTATGGAGATTCTTAACTGCATTTGGACGATTCCCAGAACTGATGTGGGGATCATTCTTTGTTTGGATTCACCCTCTTGGGATCTATCCCTTTGGGATCTGTGCCGACTGTTTGGATCATTGTGGGATTATCTCCCTGGAATCATCTATGTCTTCTGCAACGCCTTCTTCTAGAACCCCTTCAACAAAGCTGCCCCAGGTCTTTCGACTTTCTCCTCTGATCCGCATTACGCTGCTGCTGTTGTATGTCGCTCTGACGGTACCGCTGCCGTTTTTGGCAGAAATTACTCAAGCCCCAGTTCCAGGTTGGGGCTTAGCGATCGCCCTCAGCCTGGGAGCGATCGCCCTTTACGTCGCTCTCAGTGAGCGAGTTGTTCTCAGCGAAGCGGACATTGCAGTCACTTATCCGGCTTGGGTCCCCCGCTTCTGGCGCAAGGGATGGAGCTTGCCCTGGGCTGAAATCAAAGCCCTCAAACCCCGTACCACTGGGCAAGGTGGCTTAGTCTACTACTTTTTGACCCATGCTGGAGAGGCGCGACTCTTGCCCATGCGTGTGGCCGGTTTTAACCGCTTGGTGCAAAGCGTTCAAGCCAAAACAGGCATCGATACCCAGGATGTGCGTCCCTTAGCACAGCCGTGGATGTATCTCATTCTGCTAGGTTTCACTCTCCTCCTCTTGCTAGTCGATACCTGGACAATTTGGACAGCCCTCACATTCGATGGGGGAATGATGGGAGGCATAACGATTTGAGCACGGTTCTCCAGCTTGAACGGGTCAGTTTGCGAGCACAGGGGAACGGAGACCCTATTCTCCAAGACCTATCACTGACAATTAATGAAGGCGATCGCATTGCAATTGTGGGGCCTTCCGGTAGTGGCAAAACCCACCTGCTACGGCTGCTCAATCGGTTAAGCGAAGCGAACAGCGGTACGGTTCGTTATCGCGGGCAGGCGATCGCCTCAATGCCCGTGCGACAGCTCCGACAAAACGTGGTGTTGGTTCTGCAAGAGTCGCGCTTACTCGGGCAGACGGTGCAAGAAACCCTCGCCTATCCGCTGGAACTCCAAGATTTATCCAAAGATGCCATCCAACAACGGATGATGACCTGGCTCGAACGGCTGCATTTTCCGATGGAGTGGATGTCGGCGCGGGAGGGAGAGCTATCGGTGGGACAGCGCCAGTGGGTGGCGATTGCCCGTGGCTTGATGACGGAACCTGATGTCCTACTCCTGGACGAACCAACAGCTGCTCTCGATGTCGGGCGAGGGGAATCCCTCATCCATCTGCTCCAAAACACTACCCTGCCCAAACCCACAACCATCTTGATGGTGACGCATCAACTCGATCTGGCGAAGCTATTCTGTAGTCGCATGCTCTATATCAAGCGAGGGCAAATCGCTTCGGACAAGTCCGGCAAAGATACCGACTGGCAGTTTATTCACCAAGATCTTTTGGAAACCGAACGGAAAGAAGCAGAACACTGGGATGACCCGGACTGGTCATAGGTACAAGTCCGGATCATCTTTTTGGGAACAGATGTTGTAAGTGGCGATCGCAACGTCTGCACGAATGCGTGGTATAGGCCTATCGGGTATAGAAATATTGCAGGCTTCGCACGAATGGGAGCGGGTCGGGCAAGCTAAAGACAGAACCTTTTATTTTGCGAATTTTTATGCCCCTATTACCGATGGCTGCAACCGCAATCAGGCTTGCCCATCACCGCAATACCACCCTCTAGGGAGGCCTCTGTATGAATAGCCAGGAACTGATGGCCTGTTATCAGAGGGGAGAGCGCAACTTTTCGGGCGCAAACCTGGCAGGGGAAAACCTCAACAGCATTAATCTGTGTGGTGCAAACCTCACCCATGCCAACCTTGATGGCGCGACCTTAAGCCGTTCCAATTTGACCGATGTAAATCTGGAAGGCGCATTTCTCTACAGCGCGGATCTCAGCTATGCACGCCTGGGTCATGCCAATCTCAACAGTGCCACCCTCACCAAGGCCACGCTAACGGGGGTCTACCTCGTTCATGCCAATCTCACCGATGCCAAAATTAGTGGAGCCGTTCTGCGAGGGGTCAATCTCCGTCAGGCCAACCTCACTGGCGTTAACCTCTGCGGTGCAAATCTACACAACATTAATCTGCGATCGGCAAACCTGACCGATGCCAATCTCAATTGGGCGAACCTTTGTGGCGCACGGTTGAGTGGTGCCACTTTCACCCGCACTCAAATGCTGGGCGTCAAGTTGTCTCATGCTTACCTCAACGGCACAAATCTGCGATATACCGATTTGGATGGGGTCAACCTCAGCGAAGCCAAGTTGAGTGGAGCCGACTTCTCCCATGCGAACCTCGCTGCGGCAAACCTTAACCATGCCCACATGCGACTTGCGACACTGCATAACACGCATCTTCACGCAGCAAATCTGGCCTGGGCCGATCTGTCTCACGCCGACCTCAGCCGGGCTGATTTAAGCGGTTGTAACTTAACGCATACAAATCTGAATGCCGCACGACTGACCGAAACAAACCTGAATGCCGCCGACTTAAGCCGTGCCAATTTGCAAGATGCCAATCTGGAGGATGCTTACCTATGGGCTGCGACAACGGATCATCCCCCACTCACGCCTGAGGCTCTTCCCAACGGTTCTTCGTCCGCTCATAGTCATACCGCATCAGAGAAATCTAGTATCTCCAAGAGTCGCCTATTCCGCAGCCGTCGAATCCTTCTCTCGGTGATTTAGTCGGCGGTTGATGCGATCGCCCTTAATATCAAATCCGGTTAAATAGCCGTAAAACCCAACTATCATTTGCGCCCGCTGCGTTGCAGCGGGCGCAAATGATAGTTGGGTTCTTCAACCAGATTTGATATAGTTGACAACTTTTCGGAATCCCAAATCTTCTAGACTCCTATTTCTGGGCTTCTTTCACTTAGGACTTACGCATTTGGAACGAAAAACCAAAGGGTTTTGATGATTATTGGGGCGAAGAGCTCCCCAAAAATCATCAAAATGCGTAAGTCCTGTCACTGAGAGAAGTTTAGAAACTGATGTGGGATTGGTTTGCCGTGCATAGGTTGCAATGCATGGGAACTATAACGATGTTGTGAGAGTTTGCAATTTCTGGCGATCGCCATTTTGGAAACTAAAATAGACGCGATTCTTTGTTCACCTGACGATCTTCGATACTTCAACCATGAAACGTTCTGTTGCTTACATTGTTTCCAGCATGCTGCTCGGTCTTAACCTTGCCGCCTGCCAATCCCAACCCACGTCCTCTGAAGAGTCTGAGAATCCAGCAACTCCAACGGAGACTGCAGAGGCTGAAACGGGCGATGCCGAAACCAGTGCCAGCCGAGTCTTTCCTTCCGACTTTGAAGCGGCCTGCAACGGTGCGCCTGTGACCCAAGCAGCCACCTATGAGCAAACCGCCGGAGACATCCATCCCATTTACGTGTTCTACCGCGAGGCCGCAGACGATTCTTTCATTCAAGGGAGTGGACGTGTTCCCGAAGCCTGGGAAGTGCCTTGGGAAGAGGCTGCAAGCGCACAGTTGGTGGTTTGTCTGACGCCAGTCGAGCGCACCCTCAATCAGTCCTGCGAATTCACCAGCGATGATGATCCCGACACCTATACCCTCGAAATTTATGACACCGTTTATGAAATATCGGTGCGGGCGGCGCAAACGGGAGAAGAGTTGGAGTCGACCAGCGTGGATTTGAAAGCCAACGAGTGCCCGATGTTCCACATGTTCACGGAAGGCGAACTGGTGGATCAGCGAAATGCAGATTTTGAGCAGTCGTTGGTGGAATTTGTGAAGCCCTACGTGCAGCCAGAGGCATAACTGTTATAGCGGCGTGCAACCGTATCAAGTACAGAGTTGGTTGTGTGTGGGCGCGACACGCCCACACACAACCGTACTTAACCAACGCGCATAGCGCTATAGTCGGTGTATCAAAAAACGTAACTCGGGTGGCCGATCGCCCATCCATCGCATACAGTCAAGTCACATTCACCTCAGGCAATGGGTTTCAGAATCCCGTCTCCATTCCGAACCCATTGCACCGAGGCTGTTGTCTTGAAGCTGATTACAGCCAGTGTGACCCATGCTGAATTCTATTGTTTCCTGTATGCGATCGCCCTTCGTCCTTGGTTTGACTGGAATGCTGGGGGTCTTGGCTTGGAGTGTCGTTACCGCCTCGCCTTCAGCGATCGCCACGGATGATCCGGTGGCGGGTGATCGGCCTATGTTGCAACAGGTTTGGACCTACGATGCCTACCAGCAGGTCGTCCAGGATACGTCCAATATGGTCTATGACCAGAGCATCTGGAACCTGGTTCGGCGCTACGATCTCGACATTATGAATGTCACCTGGGAAGACACGGGGCGCTATCAAAACTCCACCGTCGGTCCCAATATCAGCGACATGACCATTCAGGTACAGCAGGAAGATCCCATCACAGGCGACCTGTCGATGTCCCTGCTGCCTGTGATTCGCTACCCCAACTTCACCGACCAGACAGCAGATTTGCCCATCGACCAGTTTCAGCTCTTAGTGGGCAACCACCAGGGCAACGACTTGGAAGCTGTTCCGCTGCAGGAGGTGCTAGACAATCTGCGCGACTATTTAACGGAGCCAGATTCTTGGGAAGGAGAGGAAACTTCGCTATTGGCCGAGCGCGATACCCATGTGCTGGTCAGTGCCCAGGCCTGTTTCCTGCCAATTCCTCAAGAAGGCATGGCTCAGTTCAACCCGGTACTCTTCAACTATCAGTCCTATGAGGAGAATCCGGCGGTGTTGACGATTCTGGCGACCCGCGAGGGAACCAGCATTACGGTAATCGACAATACTCGCGATCGCGTCGAATCAGGCTGGATGTGGGGGCAACGGCTGTTTTTCAACAGGTCGGGCGATCGCGCCAGTTTCACCGGGCAACGGCTCAGCGATTTTCAGACTGATGCCGATCGCCCTGACAGCCCCCAAGTCAGCGCTGCGGGTGAAGAAGGGCTGAACATGGTGATGCTGATTCAAGTTCCCTTACAGCAACGGCAACCGATGCGGTTTGATGAACCGGCTGCCCCTTTGTCTTTGGAATACTTAGGAGACGGAGCGACAATGGCTGAGAGCGATCGTCAGAGCAATGTTGAGGCAGCGGTGATTGGTCATGGCGATATTGAAGGCCCCTTTACCGAAATCGATGGATTGTCGATTGAGCGCGACCCCCGCTTCCCGATTCGGGTGACGGTGCAGTTCTACAAGGCCACCAGCAACGGCGTGGTGTCTGAAACTGACATCCAGCAAATTCGTCAGCAAATTGCACGGGTCTACGACGACGCGGATTACGTGGGCAGCCTCGTCGTCGATGGTTCTACGGGGCGTCCTACGGAACATGACGGGGAGCAAACCGAACCAGAAAACTGGTGGGAGATCTTCTGGCAGCATTACCGCGATCGCATCCAATCCCCCGATTAGTTCTTTCTCTACAGTTTCAAACGTCTCTAGCGCCAAAAGCCTTTAGAGCTAACGCAGTCCGCTATCGCGGACTGTGTTGGTGTAGGGTATCAAAGTGTACAGTACCCACCGACAGAAAAAGGTTGCGACCATGAAAACCATTGGCCTGATTGGCGGTATGAGCTGGGAGTCGTCGCTGGAATACTATCGCATCATCAACGAGGCCACGAAAACGACACTGGGCGGGCTGCATTCCGCAAAGATTGTGATGGTGTCTGTGGATTTTGCAGAGATTGAGGTGCTGCAACACCAGGAACGCTGGGACGAGGCCGCAAAGATGATGGTGGCAGCAGCGCAACAGCTAGAACGGGCCAGCGCCGATTGTGTGGTGCTTTGTACCAACACGATGCACAAACTGGCAGAGGCGATCGCCGCTCACATTTCTATCCCATTCCTCCATATCGCCGATGCGACCGCCGCTCGGGTTCAGAACGCCGGATTGCAAACGGTGGGATTATTGGGCACCCGATTCACGATGGAAGAAGACTTTTATCGAGGACGGCTTGAAGCCAAGCATGGATTGGCCGTAAACGTCCCGGAGGAGGGCGATCGCGATACCATCCACCGCATCATCTACGATGAACTCTGTCTGGGAATCATCAAGCCAGAATCGCAAGCAGCATTTCTAGCCATCATCGAACGGCTTGTCCAGGGCGGCGCAGCAGGCATCATCCTCGGCTGCACTGAAATTGAATTGCTGATTTCCCCCAACGCTTGCGACATTCCCCTGTTTCCCACTAGCCGCATCCATGCCGAAACGGCGGTGGAATGGGCATTATCCTGAACCATCTTGAGCGGCATCCGCTTATGTAAAAAACGGGGTTTGCTGGGCGATCGCCCTTACAAAACCCCGCTTCAATTTTTGGAATGTAATGACGGGTCCTGCCTACTAACACTTGTAGGTTATGCCCATACTCATCAGATTAGATTTTGGATAGGACGGTGCGTGCGGCTTCGAGGGTGCGATCGATATCCGCATCCGTGTGCGCCAGCGAGGTGAAACCCGCCTCAAACTGGGAAGGAGCCAGATAAACGCCCTGCTCCAGCATGCCCCGGTGGAACCGGGCAAACTTTTGCAGATCAGACTTCTTGGCATCCTCGTAGTTGTGAACAGGGCCTTCGTTGAAGAAGAAGCCAAACATAGCGCTCAGGGAAGCACCTGAGGCAGCATGACCTGTTTCTTTGGCCACATCCAACATGCCCTGAGCCAGACGGCTCGTGACTTTTTCCAAATACTCGTAGGTACCAGAGCGCTGCAAGATCTCCAAGGTTTTAATCCCCGCTGTCATCGCGAGGGGATTACCAGAGAGCGTTCCCGCCTGATACATGGGGCCAGCGGGCGCAACCATTTCCATAATCTCCTTGCGACCTCCATAGGCCCCGACGGGCAGACCGCCACCGATGACCTTGCCGAGGGTCGTGAGGTCAGGCGTGATGCCAAATTTTGCCTGGGCACCGCCGTAGGAAATGCGAAACCCAGTCATCACTTCATCGAAGACGAGCAATGCACCATGCTCGTTCGTGATCTCGCGCAAACCAGCCAGAAACCCTGCATCAGGCTGGATAAAGCCAGAGTTACCAACGACTGGCTCCAGAATGACGCCTGAAATCTCGCCTGGGTTTTCAGCAAATAGAGCTTTGACCGCTTCCAAGTCGTTGTAGGGTGCCGTCAGGGTGTTGGCGGTGGTGGATTTGGGAACCCCGGGTGAATCGGGCAACCCCAGAGTCGCAACACCAGACCCCGCTTTCACGAGAAACATATCCGCATGCCCGTGATAGCAGCCTTCAAACTTAATCACCTTGTCTCGCTGAGTGTAGGCTCGCATCAGCCGCAGCACCGCCATACAGGCTTCGGTGCCAGAGTTGACAAACCGCACCATTTCGATGCTGGGAACCGCATCGATTACCATCTCAGCCAACACATTTTCCTGGTGGCACGGGGCCCCAAAACTTGTCCCTTTGTCGAGGGTCTCGTGTAATGCCTGGAGCACATCGGGGTGGGCATGGCCGCAGATAGCAGGTCCCCAAGTGCCGACATAGTCAATGTACTGATTGCCATCAACATCCCAGGCATAGGCCCCCTTAACCCGGTCGAAGACGATAGGCTGCCCACCCACGGAGCGAAACGCACGCACGGGGGAACTAACACCACCGGGCATCAGCTTCTGTGCCGCTGCAAAGATATCGTCAGAACGGGTGGTCTTGAGAGAAGTAATGGTAGTCAAGATAGTCTCCTATTGAAAAGCAGTCTAATGAGAGCGTATGAAACGATAAAAGATGGCAACGGTGGATAAAAAATAGGGGAAGTGGGTTTAGAGGAGGCCTCCAGAAGGTTCATCCAGCAATGCATAAACGCCAGAGAAACCTAGAGGGCGCATCTCGGCATGATGACACTCAAGGCGATCGCCCGTTCGTCTGCATCCACTCTCGCCCCATTCATCCGTTACCCAAAGGCAACTTCGGGGTCTTAGAGCTTGGTGTCTTAGAGCGGTGCGAATGTCCTGTCTGCATCCTGTCACCAGCAGCGATAGGCAAAATAGCGGACAACAACTGCACGGCTCTGATTCACTGCTCTAATTATTTCATGAGGTTAGTAGAAGTGGCGGAGAGATACTATCTTGATGAAGTTATGCAAAGTAATATATCTGTAGGATCCGAGGGACTAGCTAAGATATGGAAATGGTGATCGCGCATTTAGTGGAGCTTCTACGGAAAGGTCTGGTCGTGTCTTGCCAAGCTCCCGCAGATTCTCCCTTGCATGATCCGCATATTATCGCTGCGATCGCCCAAGCCGCTG
>JBCBSJ010000116.1:0-13758 GCA_039819245.1 Cyanobacteria bacterium J06638_20 | reverse complement strand
TCGAAACCTGCCTCGGCATTTTAAGGATCTTGAATTAAATAAAATCCAAAACCTATTTTTGAAAGCGTGGCTGAGCTGCGCTTTCAAAAATAAAATCCTGGTTTTAATTTATTCGCGATCCCAAAGCCCCGCCAGGGGTCGAACCTGAACTCTCCTCATTCAAAGTGAGGCATGTTGCCGTTTACACCACAGGGCTAGATCTACTTGGGATCGCGAATAAATTAAAACCAGGATTTTATTTTTGAAAGCGCAGCTCAGCCACGCTTTCAAAAATAGGTTTTGGATTTTATTTAATTCAAGATCCTTAAAATGCCGAGGCAGGTTTCGAACCTGCAACCTCCTGATTCAGAGTCAGGCGACTTTACCCATTCGTCCACTCGGCAGTGGTTGCGTGTGTTTTCATCCAAACAATTTCTCAGCGATGCTGGCTGGGTTATGGGAATGGCAGGATTCGAACCTGCGTCTCCAGGGCTTCAAGCTGGTGCTACAGCCGTCTCAGCTACATTCCCGTATCGGATTTTTGATGATTTTGGTTTTCTAGACCCAATACGCAAGTCCAAGAGTCAAAAGGCGGAAGGCAGAGGAATCGAACCCCCGGCTTGTTACACCGCCCTGGTTTTCAAGACCAGTTGCCGACCATTCAGCGGTGCCTTCCAAAATTTAGTGACCCAGATTTGGGGGGCGATCGCCCCAGCGGAGAGGGAGGGATTCGAACCCTCGGCGGCAGTGAACCCACCGCTCCTTCTTAGCAGGAAGGCGCTTTAACCCACTCAGCCACCTCTCCTTATCAGCTGTGATGCCAATTCTACGAAAACCAAAACCGGATCATTTTTTTGAAAGCCTTGCAGTGCAAGGCTTTCAAAAAACGATCTATAACGGGTTCTGAGCGAATTGGTGTGATGCACCGAAACGTAAAGCCATAGGTCGGGCTGGACTTGAACCAGCAATGCATAAAAGCGGCGGTTTTACAGACCGTTGCCCACACCTGTAGGCGAGCCGACCTTGGAACGCAGAGACCAGGATTTGAACCCGGACTAAAGGCTTTGGAGACCTCTGTGCTGCCGTTACACTATCTCTGCATTGGGTTTCCAAGATTTGGTGTGGCGGACGGGACTCTAACCCGTTAAGACTGGTGTCACAAACCAGCGCCGCGATCGCTTTGGCTTCCGTCACAAGGCTCGGACAGGACTTGAACCTGTAACCCCTCGCTTAACAGGCGATCGCTCTGACCAAATTAAAGCTACCGAGCCAAATTCGATGTCTTAGGGGGAATGACTGCCCCTTTCTTTACCTTGAATCACGAAGCACTTGGAAGCCTTGACGGGAGTTGCACCCGCTTCTCTCTGGGTGAAAACCAGAGCGACGTATCTGCTTGTCCACAAGGCTATGGATTGGGAGCCTCGACGGGAGTTGCACCCGCTTCCCTCTGACTGAGAATCAGAGTGACTTGTCTATTCGTCCACGAGGCTGTGGATTGTTGGTGAGCGTTGAGATTTGATTCGCAGCTAACCCCCAATCCATGAGGGGGCGACATCCGACCGTGTTTGGCGAGGGATGAGTTGGCTATGGGAAGCAGGTGGGGCGATCGCCAACCCTGGATTTCCAACGAAGATTTCGGCTGGGATTGGAGCCAATCCTCTATAGAAAATCCTGATCCAACAGTCAACACAGCGGGATGCCGCCAACGGGGATGATGGGATTTGAACCCACGATCTTTCGCTCGACAGGCGACTGCTTTGAGCCAGACTAAGCTACACCCCCAGAAATGCAGGGTTGGGACTGTTGCCCTCTCTAACCCCAGGCTCGACATCGCCTGTATGGTAAAGGCCAACACCCTGCAGGTTGCATATTGCAACGGGTTTTGGATGAATTTGGGTAATACCTATTTAGTTTTCAAGGTTCAGTTCAAGGTTGGAGAAAACAGTTAGCTCTCTGCGGTGAGCGTCCTGTCGTAATACTACATTTATATTACATATATACTACGGTCGTCAAGCGGTTTTAGAGTTTTTTTCTGGTTTTCTGGCAGATATGTTTGAAAAAAACCAGAAATAGCTATTCTCAGGTCATTCTATAGCTCAGGCTATTTCAAACACTGTTTTGCACTGGTTTGCTTGAGCCGATGATCTGCTGCGTCAGGAAATTTGCCCACACAGCTCTAGTAGCGCGATCGCTCACGCTCCGTTTTCGTAGTATGTCGCTGTAGTATGTTTTGCCGAGGATGGGTTGGCAGGGGTAAGCCGCAATTGATGCCGCCTAGTCATCCCCTGCGCTATCCTCGGGTTCGTCTGGCTAACGGGCTGAAACCACTTGCCCCTGAGTCATTTGCCACAGTTTGTGGACGAAGAACTCTAGCCGATTGGGCAATGCCACAATGAACATGCCTTCTTCAGCCTCAGGGCTTTCGGCGATCCAACTGCCGTGTAGGCTGACTTCGATGAAGTCCTCATCCACGATCGTCAGATCAACATCCGGAATACCTGCTGCCTGTAACTCGGTCTGCAGGTGTGTCAGTCCGCGCATTTCTTTGGCAATCAGGAAGGATGCCCGACCGGGTTCCACATGTAGGGTTTGCCCGGTGCGCAAGGCCAGCATGACGCGCTGAGCCACGAGCACTTCCAGGGGAGCAGCAATTTGCTCCATGAACAGTCCGTCTGCGGTGTAAGTCAGTTTCAACATGACGTTGACGCCTCTCTCGATGAGGGTTTGACAAAAGTGAGCACAAACAGGGTCAAAACAAACATGTTCTGGGGCTGCCGAGGGGAGGCGCAAACTGGGTCGCGATCGCTCCCTCAGGGCAGGGTTTGGGTTTGCCAGAATTGTTCGGCAAACTGGAGCGCCGGGTGAATCGGAGCTTTTGGCTTGTGGGCAAGGGTCATGCCAACCTCATGGGGGAGGCGATCACCCTTCCGGCCATTGCATGATTCGCAGGCGGTGACAACGTTATCCCAGGTATGAGAGCCGCCCTTCGAGCGGGGGACAACGTGATCCAGCGTGAGATGCCGAGTGCTGCCGCAGTATTGGCAGGTATGGTGGTCGCGTCGGAGGACTTCGCGTCGCGTCACCGCTGGCAATTTCCAGAACCGTTCAGGGTTGGTGTGAATCAGTCGAATATGTTCGGGGACGACCAGCACCAGGCTGGGCGATCGCACTTCCCATTGCTGCCCACTGCCAAAGCCGAGGGCTTCGGCCTGTCCGTTTACCAACAACACGACGGCGCGTTTAATGTTGATGCGAGACACAGGCAGATAGTTCTTGGAGAACACGACGACGGAATGCTGCAACACGGCATCTCGAACCACGGGGCTCTGTACCGATACAGGTTGAGTCAGTTGCTGCGGTTTCATTAAATAGAAATCCTCCAAAAAACAACCCCCGCTACTGAATCCATCAGGAGCGGGGGCTGAAAGAACGCATTAAGCGACATCAGGGTGAGGTCGGATTCGTCCTAAACCTCCCGCTCTTTGGTTGTACGTAATCAGGATTCAGCCATTGCTGAATTGGGGTGGGCAGGCACATTACAAACCGTTCGACGACGGTTCCTGTAATAGGTTTGAAGCTGGCGAGGGTGCCAAACTCCGCTTCGTTGAAATGCGATTCACTACGGGTGCGAATGAGGGTTGAGCCACTCAAGCCAGGAGTATTGGCGGCGATCGCGCGCAAGAATCCCACCAGCGCCGTACCAAAAAGATCGCCCATGCCTTGCAAACCAAATCCTGGATCGCCCGGTTGCCGCACGAAAATTCCCAACCCACCTACGGCCAACCGCGCAACGCCTGCCGCGAACCCAACTTGGGCGCGGTGCTGCATCGCACGGAGAACTGTATGTAGAGATCGGGATAACATCGAAGGTATTGGCAAAGAAAAATAGCTAAAGACATTCTAATGCTACACGCGTAATACAGGAATGTCCAGATGTTTAGCGAAATTTTTTTGAGGATTTTTTTAATCTCAACTTAGCTGTGTTGAGACGGGGCCTGAAATCTTGCGATTAGGCCGTATCATTAGTCTCTGGAATTTCTCTGAAAGCCTTGTGATACCAATTCTACGAAATCCAAAACCAGATCATTTTTTGAAAGCCGCGCGCCGCGAGGCTTTCAAAAAATGATCTGGTTTTGGTTCTTAGCGAAGTGATATGAAACGACGCTTTCACCAAGCAGTTGGATTGACCCAGAATTAGTTTGCCTTGGACGCATAGCGCTACACATCCTTGGGGACTAGCGCGAACATAAAGCTTTAAACCCCCAGTGAGTGAAAAGAATATACCCGCTGACTTCGACTGCGCTCAGCCAGCTCGTCGTTGTGTGTCCTGAGCGCAGTCGAAGGACGCAAACTTATACCAATTCTACGAAAACCAAAACCAGATTATTTTTTGAAAGCCTCGCACTGCGCGGCTTTCAAAAAATAATCTGTAGTGGGTTCTTAGCGAATTGGTATTAAAGGGTATGGGACTTACGCATTTGGAACGAAAAACCAAAGGCTTTTGATGATTTTTGGGGCGCTCTGCGCCCCAAAAATCATCAAATTGCGTAAGTCCTGGGGTAGATTCTTTTCCGGAGTTCTCCTAATCCCTTAGCGCAAACCTGGTTCTGCAACGGAACGTTCCTGATTCGTCGCAGTTGGTGGTGGCGGCGATGTTGGTTGTGCTGATTCGGCAGTGCGGCGGGCAATTTCAGCGGTGCGGAGACGGTCTTCTGCTGCCCGGAGAGCTTGCTCCGCCGGAGCTAGGGATTGGGCGATCGCCGCTCGATGCTGCAAATCTTCCGTCGAAGAAACCAGATCGCTCAGGCTCCGAATCAGTTCCCGTAAACTGTCCCGCAATTCTGGATCGCCTGTCAGTTCATCCAGATCGGCGGTAATTTTCTGCACATTCTGGAAGGTGGCACGGGCTGAATCGAGGGTTTCTTGCAAAAGCAAAATATTTTCGTCGGTGGCAATGGAGGTGGAGAGGTTGCTCAAACTAGCTGAGGCTTCAGCGGCACTGGCAGCCGCATCAGCCGCATTGGCAACCAAAATTTCGAGATCATCAATCAGCCCATCATCTTGAACCAGCGGCGTGATCTCGCCGACAATAAAGCTAATTTCTCCAGTGGTGCGATTCAAGTTGTCCAGGGTCGCGACGATCGCCCCTCGATTAGTTTCCAGCAATCGATTCAACTCGTTCGCAGTCATCCCGGCCTGGGCCGCAGCCTGCCCAATGCGTGTCGTCGTCGCGTTCAGATTTTGAAGCAGCGGCTCTACTTCGTCTTGCACCGATTCGGCGATGACGGTGACCGAATCGGCCAGCCGAGCGACTTCTTCCGCCGCCTCGGAGGTATTCCCCGTCAGTGCAACGATGTTGTCGAACAGTTCTTGGTTCGCAAACAGATCAGCCAGGGTAATCGTTGCGGCAATCAGCTCGTTGAAAGTCGCCCCAACTTGCCCAGGAATGCGATCGCCATCGCAAATAATCCCGCTCCCCTCACAGTCGTTCGCTAGTGGGTTCGTCGCCACTTCAAACGTCTCTCCCTGCGGCGGAATGATATCGATCGTGGCTTCACCAATCAGCCCCGTTTGGTTTGTCAGGATAACGGAATCCATTGGAATTTCTAGAGTGGCGGGGCGGATTTCAATATCGACTTCTGCCGCACTCCCTGTAGCCGAGACGGAGGTCACGCGCCCGACAACGACCCCTCGGTAGCGCACCGCCGATCCCACTTGCACCCCACCGGCATCTTCAAAGGTGGCCGTAAACTCGTAGCTGCGAGAACCCAAGCGAAAGCCTCGGAGCCAGACGACGAGCGCCCCTATGGTAATTAAGCCCACCAAGATGAGCAACCCGACGGATCCTTCTCGAAATGTACGCGATCGCATCCCATCTCCCTCCCACAACCATGCAAATCCTATTTGCGCCGACTCGTACCCCAATCGATTAAATCAGGTTATCGCCTGTTCTAAATGCCACAAGTGGGTGAAGTGTGCCGCTTGCTTATGCTGTCTATAACCGATGCTGTCTAAAACAATACCCATTGAGCTGCCCATTGAGCCAAGACGCTATCAACCTTTCACTGCACCCGGGCGATTTTCGGTGGCGATCGCCATGCATTTCCAGATCCATCCCAATTGGAACAACCCTGCCTACCGAAGTTGGTTTGACCTAAACTCGATTTGGACAACGTTGGCTCTGGTCAACGGGTGTGGCTATTTGGCGACCTGAATGGGGCCTTCGATTTGTCCATTGAAAAACTGACGTACCATGGGATTCTCAGTCGTGTCGATATCGTCGATGCGCCCTTCCCACTGCACCTTGCCCTGATACAAAAAGATGATGCGATCGGCGGTGCGACGAATGGTGCTGTCCTGGTGCGTCACCATGACATAGGTGCTACAGCCGACTTCGTTGCATTGCAGGTTACGGATCAAGTCTTCAATCACAGTTGAGGCAATGGGATCCAGCCCCGCCGTTGGCTCATCATAGAGCAGCACTTCAGGCCGGGAATGAACATCTTCTGGATTTTCCATAATGGCGCGGGCAAAGCTGACGCGCTTGCGCATCCCGCCAGAGAGCTGGGCTGGGAGGCGATCGCCAATTCCCGGCAACCCCACCATTTCCAGCTTGCGATCAACGAGATGCTGAATATCGCCAGAAGACAGGTGCGTGTGCTGAAACAAGGAAAATCCCACATTCTCATAGACATTCAGCGAATCAAACAGAGCCGCTTGCTGAAACACCATGCCGATGCCCACTGGGTCGGGAGAATCTTCCACCAACCCTTCCCGCTTATGTCCTTGGATATAAATTTCCCCCTCATCGGGAGCGAGCAGCCCTGCGATAATTCGCAGGATGGTCGATTTCCCGGTTCCTGAGGGACCAATGATGGCAAGGGCTTCTCCCTTTTGAATGGATAGATCCACGCCATCTAAAATTACGCTTTGTCCAAAGGCTTTTCGGACACCTTTGAGCTGAATCAGTGGCGTATCTTGTGAGGGTGACATGGCAGGTGGAATAACAGCATGTTGCTCAGACACAAATAACTCCGAACACTTCCAAAAGCAGTTTTAACTCAGGTTTTTTCCTTTTGAGAAAACCTTTTTGATCAGACGGGTGCAACGTCATCCAGTCTGACTCAATTCCATCGGCCATCCGTTCATTCTGTCGCAAAAACAAACAAATTTACCCCTCCCCTTGGGTAATTGATTGAGGCGGCATAGTCGGATGACGGAATTGATGGAGAAGGTGTAAAGATGATCGGAATTAAGTTGGTTTTGCCACCGATTGCCGACGGGACTGGTATTCTTTGCAACAGGTATGAGCGGCATGACTAACCTACATTGGCGCTAGAAACGACTGTTGGTGCTAGCAACGGCTCTGAATAGGTTGAGCATTTTTCAAGTCTATCGAACCCCACCTGTTCTTTGTGGAGCTTGTTTTCCTCCCCTGCACCCTGGCCGACGCTGATTTATGAATTGACACGGATACCCCACCATGTCGAACGGATTATTTAAATACGCCCTCCGAGCGTTGCGTTCGGAACCTGCCCGACCTTTTACACAAGTGCGAATGTTCAATCGTCGCTTTAGCCAATGGTTCAAATGGCTGTCACCGGGGCTTTCGGTGAAGCGTTGGCTGTTTGTTAGTGCGGCAGGGGTGTTGTTGTGTGGTCTAGGCATCGCGATTTGGTCACGGCAGACGCCCGTCTTTCGGCTCGGACAGTTCATCAGTGAGACCTTGAGTCTGGTGACGCAGCTCATTCCCAACTATGTGAGTGGGCCACTTGTCGCGGTTGTGGGGTTACTACTGGTGCTATGGGGGCACACCCGCAGCCTCAATACGTTGACGGATGTGCTGATGCCGGAGGGTGATGAGGAGTTGGTCGATCGGCTAATGACCCATCGGCGGCTGAATCGTGGGCCACGGATTGTGGCGATTGGTGGTGGAACGGGGCTATCGGCGTTGTTGCGGGGCTTGAAGCAATACAGCACCAATATCACGGCGATTGTGACGGTGGCCGATGATGGGGGGTCGTCGGGGCGGCTGCGACGAGAAATTGGCGTTTTGCCACCGGGGGATATTCGCAACTGTCTGGCGGCTCTGGCCAATGAGGAGAAGTTACTGACGGAGTTGTTTCAGTACCGCTTTAGTGCTGGGAATGGCCTGAGTGGGCACAGCTTTGGCAACCTCTTTCTGACGGTGATGACGGAGGTGACGGGGGATTTGGAGCGGGCGATCGCCGCCATTTCTAAAGTCCTCGCAGTGCAAGGGCAGGTGTTGCCCTCAACCCTTAGCGATATTGAACTATGGGCTGAGTTGGAAGATGGCCGTCTGATTAAGGGTGAATCCAAGATCACCGAAGCGAACGGCAAAATTGTCAACATTGGCTGCACACCATCGCATCCTCCGGCACTGCCTCGGGTGTTGGCGGCTATCGAGAAGGCCGATTTAATCGTCATTGCGCCTGGTAGCCTCTACACCAGCATCATTCCCAACCTCCTGGTGCCCGAAATTGTGGAGGCGATCGCCCGCTCAAAGGTGCCGTCGGTCTATGTCTGCAACATCATGACGCAACCGGGGGAAACGCAGGGGTACACGGTGTCGGATCATATCCGGGCGATCGATGCGGCGACGGGGGGACGGCCTATTTTCGATGTGGTGCTGGTACAACGGCATGTGCCCTCGGCTAACACGCTGATCAAGTATTCTCAGGAGAATTCCCACCCCGTTTACTTTGATCGGGAGGCAGTGATGCGCCAGGGTCGCCGTGCCATTCTGGCTAATGTGATGGATGAAGATGCCGCGATGGGCTATGTGCGCCATGATAGCGATCGCCTAGCTCGGGTTCTGCTGCGCTGGTATGGGCGGATTCAGGGGCTTTAGGTGGCAGTTTTGATGCTGGAGTGGGGGTGCTTCGCCCCCCAAACCCCCTGACTGGGGGAACGAAGCTTTTCTCCCAGCCTCCCTTTTTCAAAAGGGGCTCCTTCCGCAAGGAGTTTTGTGTAGGGGGCTTGAGCCACTTCGCTTCGGTGGGTAGCATCTGGTTGATGCGTTTCCCTCTTCTGTTATTTGTTTGCAATCCTGACCAAATGGCTTGCTAGGATAAAGCTTGCTTTGATGTCTGTTTGTTTGGTTCCATCCACGTTACTTCTCGCGCTAGAAATTTATGTCTCAGGAATTGTTGCGATCGCTCGTTTGGACTGATTACCGTCTGGCTGTTTTATTTTCTGTGTTGCTGCCGTTGGTGTTGCTGCTATGGGCAACGGTGAAACAGCGAGAAGCGATGCAGCGGTTGCTTATCATCTACTGGCGGGTTTCTAGTTTGCTGGCGATTACGGTGTATCTGATGATTGGCAATTTGCCGATCGCGTTCCTCACTGGCTTTCTGGCACGTGTCCTCATTCCTGTTGGGCTGTGGTTTTGGACGGATATCAATGAGGAAATCGATGACCAGATGGATTCGCCGTTGAAGCTTTGCCTCACCTCATGGCGCTGGGCGGTGAGTGTGTACTGTGGGTTGGGGACGATCGCCACAATTCCCTTCCTGCGCTGTGCGTTCGATCGCGGCATTTATGAAGCCCCCTTCTGCCAAGTGTGGCGTCAGGCACCACTGATTTATCGGGACATTCTTCATGCCAACTACACCCCTGGTTTTTTGGCCTTCTGGGGGATTGTTGGACTTATCATCTACACGCTGTACTTCGCGTATTTCATCGTCGTCCGCTTGGGTCGCGAAGGCCGCTCCGCACTAGATCAGTAGGCTCGGAAAGACGCAAATACAACAATAGTTGAACTCGCGACGAAATATACGAAACCTTTCGTCGCGGTCTCGCAAACCATAAGGTTCGGAGTCCGCGACGAAAGAGTGCGCCTACACCGCCAAGATGATTCCCTGGCGGGCAGGAAGCGTTAGGTTTAGCGTTCCATCTTCCCACGTTGCCTTACCTTCTCCATAAACCAATCTGGAGGGATGCACCTGCAATAATCCATCAGTGGGGATTGCAGCTTCGGCGGGTGTTTCACCTGCGTTGACAGCAATAACAAGCGTTTCGACTGTGCCATCACCTGCGTCTAACTGTCGTGCAAAAGCGATCAGGTTTCCGTCGGCCCCCAGTTCTTTGTAGGCACCGATACGGAGGGCAGGATACTGGTGCCGCAGGGCGATGAGGCGGCGGTGATAATCGAGAACATCCTGCTCCCATTGGTCTTCGGGTAGGAAGCCACTGCGGCAGTCTGGATCCACGCCCCCTTTCATGCCAATTTCGTCGCCATAGTAGATGCAGGGCGCACCGGGCTGGGCAAACATGAGTAGGGTGGCCAGTTGGACGGTGGTGCGATCGCCCCCGGCAATCGACAACAATCGAGCGGTGTCGTGACTATCCAATAGGTTGAGTTGAGTGAGTTGGATTTGCCAGTCATGTTCATGCACCAAGGCTTTGACCCGCTCGGCATAATCCTGAGCACTCAGAGCGGGGTAGGGTTCGTAGGCGCGATCGCGAACCTGATCCATAAGGACGCGATCGCCTCCAGTAAAGGCGATTGTAGCGGCAGTCAGTGGATAGTTCATCACCCCATCAAACTGGCTACCATCCAGCCACTCTGCTGCATTGCCCCAAACTTCGCCCACGATATAAGCCTCGGGATTAACCGCCTTAACCCGCTGGCGAAACTCTTGCCAAAAACCCTCTGCTTTTACCTCGTAGGGCACATCCAAGCGCCATCCATCAATACCTTTCTGCACCCAATACTCGCCAATCTGCATGATGTATTCCCGTGCCTGGGGATTGTCGTGGTTGAATGCAGGAAGTGCCCGATTGTTGGCCCAGCCTTGGTAGTTGGCAGGTAGGCTGCCATCATAGGCCGAGAGCGGCCAGCCATCAACCCGAAACCAATCCAACCAGGGAGATTGGGGACCATTCTCCAGAATGTCGTTGAAGTAAAAAAAGCCTCGCCCCGTATGATTAAACACTCCATCTAGGACAATCCGGATCTGTCGGGCATGGGCGGCGTTGAGCAAGGCGTCAAAGGCAGCGTTACCCCCGAGCAATGGGTCGATGCGGTAGTAATCGTGGGTGTGGTAGCGGTGGTTGGAGGTGGACTGGAAGATGGGTGTAAAGTAAATCGCGTTGATACCCAGGTATTTCAAGTAATCCAGGCGATCGATGACGCCCCAGAGATTGCCCCCCTTGTAGCCCCCGAAGGTCGGCAGTGCATCCCATGTTTCTAGTGGCACATGTTCGGCAGGAGACGCTGCGGAGGGTACAACCCGTGCAAAGCGATCGGGGAAAATTTGGTAGAACACAGCGTGCTTGACCCAGTCTGGCGTTTGAACCGTCATCAAGAACCTCGTATTACCGACACGACATCCTTATTGTGTGGGGTTGTTCCAATGTCGGCAATTGCGAGGATTACATCGACTTGATAGGAATAGGACTTACGCATTTGGAACGAAAAACCAAAGGCTTTTGATGATTTTTGGGGCGCTCTGCGCCCCAAAAATCATCAAATTGCGTAAGTCCTGAGGAAATGATTTTGGGTTATTGAAGGAAACACGGGTCGTGATGCCGCGCAATGAACCACAAAGCTTGGCGATTCAGTCGACAGTTTAATGACGAATCAATGGCTGAGCTGATTGTGCTGCAGAACTAAGGACAGCGCTCCCAGGTTTTATGCTTCCCAGGCTCTAAATGTTGCCTGACTGCCAGGGTGGCGGTGAAAACTAATAGATAAGGAGGCAGAAGATGGGCAAGAATGCGGTGAAACTTTAGTCAAAATCGTAATGACTATGATTAACGCTATAATACAGTCGTAACAGTTCGTAAACACAGAGTAAAGCCCTATCACCTTGACTCTGCCTGCTTTTGAGCCGGATTGGCTTAATAGGCGTTGGGCAGATTCGACGGAATGATGAGCCTGTTTTCGTAGATGGCTGTTGTTACCAGAACTTGTTATTGCAGCAGATTCATGGCAGATGCTGAATTGCAGATGCTGAATTGCAAATAACTCATCGCAGACACTAATCGCAGACAATTTAGGAGTGTAGATTCATGACTCATCAAGAGTGCCTACGGGTTGGGCAGGCGGCTCCTGATTTCACCGCCACAGCCGTTGTAGACCAGGAGTTCAAAACCATCAAGCTGTCGGATTATCGCGGCAAGTATGTGGTTCTGTTCTTCTATCCTCTGGACTTTACATTTGTTTGCCCCACAGAAATCACCGCATTTAGCGATCGCTACGACGAGTTCAAGAGCATCAACACCGAAGTTTTGGGCGTTTCTGTCGATAGCGAATTCTCTCACCTTGCCTGGATTCAGACCGATCGCAAGAGCGGTGGTGTTGGCGACTTGACCTATCCCCTGGTGTCTGACATCAAGAAAGAAATCAGCGAAGCCTACAACGTCCTCGATCCAGATGGTGGCGTGGCGTTGCGCGGCCTGTTCATCATCGACAAAGATGGTGTTGTTCAGCACGCAACCATCAACAACCTGGCTTTTGGTCGCAACGTAGACGAAGCTCTGCGAGTCCTGCAAGCCATCCAGTATGTGCAGGCTAACCCTGACGAGGTGTGCCCTGCAGGTTGGCAGCCCGGCGACAAGACTATGAATCCTGACCCCGTGAAGTCTAAGGAATTCTTCGCTGCCGTCTAGGTTGTTGCACTGACTGAGCGTTTCGCTGAGATTGAAACATCCGGCAGAAAGACCTTACAGTAATCTCGAAAAAATCAGGGAGCTTCGGCTCCCTTTTTTGATCTGGTTCGCTGGCTCGACCGCTCACATGACCAGCATCAGCTCGGCTCAGACTCGGTCGGGCAAAGACTTTCGAATTTCCGCGAACAGTTTTTCATACTCCGTCACGAAGTGAAGGTGTCCGCGCCCCTCGAATACGGTGAGTGAGCTATGGGGCATGACCCTATGTTTGAACTGAGCCAACTCAAAGTCTGCAAATTTATCATCCGTGCCATGCCATAAATGCACTGGATAATCAATATTGCTTAAGCGGAACCCCCATCCGCTATAACAGCGAATGGCATCATCCGCTGGTCCCCGGATCCCTTGCGCAAAACTCTCCTTGACGATGGCTCGAAAGAAGTGCGCCATCTGTTCGTTGCCCAGAATCAGTTGACAATCATCCTCACCCATCGACGATTGCAGCATTTTGGCAAAGCCGTCGTCGCTAAAACGCGCCGCTGCAAAACCAAGAAGCGAAAAGGGAAGATAGAAAAGCAATCGGAATGATGAGGCGCGTTGCAAGAAGAACCGATCGAGGGGAGCAAGGTGCGTCTGGAGTTCTTCGTTTTGCGCGACAGGTGCCCATCCTGCCAAATCATAGGCAAACAGAAGGCGCTCAGGAATCGCATAGGCACAGCTATTGATATAGGCCCCGCCGCCTGAAAGCCCAATAATGCCGAATTGTCTGTGGCTCATAGCATCCGCAAAGTCCACAACATCGCTAGCCCAATCGAGCATACGATACTGTTTTGCATAAGAGGAACGACCACAGCCGGGTCTATCGAACGCGAAAACCTCGAACCCCGATGCGCCTGCTGGCCCATCACTTGGGGCTGCCTCATAACGGGAGCCGGGACATCCATGGAAATAGTAAACGGGCGTTCCACCTCGGGTTCCATACCGCACATACGCAAGCTGTCGTCCATCCCGGAGTTGATGGGACTCCGTTGTCAAGCCTGCAAAATCAATTCCTTCAAAATGACGCGCTTCCACATGCCCTCCTTGGCAAAACAGGCTCAAAAGTATGTGGTACTAGAAAAATAAAAATCGATAATGGCAGGG
>JBCBSJ010000115.1:0-13810 GCA_039819245.1 Cyanobacteria bacterium J06638_20 | reverse complement strand
CTCAAGGCTCTAATGAAGCGCTTAGATGATGAGGATAGCAACGTCCGCAGCTTTGCCGCCACCGCCCTAAGCCAACTGGGGCAGGGCAACGACGCAGTACTCAAGGCTCTAATGAAGCGCTTAGATGATGAGGATAGCGATGTCCGCAGCAGTGCCACCTACGCCCTCGGCAAACTGGGGCAGGGCAACGATGCAGTACTCAAGGCTCTAATGAAGCGCTTAGATGATGAGGATAGCAATGTCCGCAGCTTTGCTGCCAATGCCTTAAGCCAACTGGGGCAGGGTAACAACGCGGTGCTCAAGGCTCTAATGAAGCGCTTAGAGGAGGATGACGCTAGCGATGTCCGCAGCATTACCGCCTACGCCCTAAGCCAACTGGGGCAAGGCAACAACGCGGTGCTCAAGGCTCTAATGAAGCGCTTAGATGATGAGGATAGCAATGTCCGCAGCAGTGCCGCCTACGCCCTAAGCCAACTGGGGCAAGGCAACAACGCGATGCTCAAGGCTCTAATGAAGCGCTTAGATGATGAGGATAGCAATGTCCGCAGCAGTGCCGCCGCCGCCCTAAGCCAACTGGGCAAGCAGACGGCATCTGTCGCCCCGCAATTAGCCGCTTGGCTAGAGCAACATCAGCAGTTTGACCATGCGGGTAATTGCGTCGATGCCCTGTGGCACATCGTAACCAAGCAGGCCTAGAAAGGGTTTAAGTAGTAGGCGACCCAAAACCTACGCTAAGCACCTTTGGTTCTCTATAGTAGGCCCTAAAGTAGCACGGAACCCGGGCTAAAGGCATCAGACTCAGGGGGTTGATCGAATCGTGACAGCTGGACGCGATCGCCTACCTTATAGAAGAGAGGTACATTTATACGATAGGCACTCCATCGGAACCCTCGGACGGTTCCCTTTGCTTCCATGTCCTACGAGCCGTTGCACCACAAATATCGTCCCCAAACCTTTGCCGAATTGGTAGGGCAGGAGGCGATCGCCACAACCCTCAGCAATGCTCTACGGCAACAGCGGATTGCGCCCGCTTACCTGTTCACTGGGGCACGGGGCACGGGGAAAACATCGAGTGCGCGGATTTTTGCCAAGTCACTCAACTGCCTCACTTACGAGGAGCCGACCGTCACTCCCTGCGGACAATGCGAAGCCTGTCGCATGATTGCCCAGGGCACGGCGCTAGATGTGATTGAGATTGACGCGGCTAGCAACACCGGGGTCGATAACATCCGCGAGTTGATTGAACGGGCGCAGTTTGCCCCGGTGCAGTGCCGCTACAAGGTGTATGTGATCGACGAAGTTCATATGCTCTCCAATGCGGCGTTCAATGCGCTGCTCAAGACCCTGGAAGAGCCGCCGCCCCATGTGGTGTTTGTGCTAGCGACGACCGACCCCCAGCGGGTGCTGCCCACGATTATTTCCCGCTGCCAGCGGTTTGATTTTCGCCGCATTCCCTTAGAGGCAATGGTGCAACACCTCCAGCACATCGCCGAAAAAGAGGGCATTCCCATTGCTGTTGAAGCGGTGCAACTGATCGCGCAAATTTCCCAGGGGGGATTGCGGGATGCGGAAAGTTTGCTGGATCAGCTGAGCCTGCTGGAAGGGGAGGTGGATAGCGAGCGGGTGTGGGATCTGGTGGGAGCGGTGCCAGAGCGGGATTTGTTGGGGTTGATGCAGGCGATCGCCCAGAACGACCCCGAAACCCTGCTCGACCGCGTCCGCAACCTGATGGATCGGGGACGAGAACCCACCATCGTGCTGCAAAACCTGGCGGGATTCTACCGCGATTTGCTGATTGCCAAAGCCGCTCCCGAACGCAACGACCTAGTCGCCATCACCGCCCAAACCTGGCAGGAGATGCGGGATTTTGTGGCTCCCCTCGATATCGGTCTGTTGCAACAGGGACAACAACACCTGCGGAGCAGCGAAGCCCAAATTCGCAACAGTGCTCAGCCCCGGTTGTGGTTAGAAGTCACCTTGATGGGGTTGTTGCCTTCGGCGATTCCTGCTGCGGCGATCGCCCCAACCGCCGCTCCGGTTATTCCGCCGCCGCGTCCCGTCGCGTCTCCCACTGCACCACCACCCACCATTGCTCCGGCTCCTGCCGTTGCGCCTTCAGCACCCCAAAAAGCCAGCGCCCCGGAGCTGCCTGCTGCTGCGCCCCCCCAATCTGCGCCAACTCCTGCCCCAGCGACTGTCCAAGCACCGACTCCAACGCCAGAAGCCACACCCCAAGCGGCACCTTCACCCCAGTCCGCTCCTACGGCGGCTGATTTAGAACACACCTGGCAACAGGTTCTAAGTTTGGTGCAACCCAACTCCACGCAGATCTTGCTGCGCCAGCAATGCTTGTTGCTTAGCTATACCGGGAAAGAGGCGCGCATTGGGATTAAAGCGGCTCCCTTGATGGGGCTAGCGAAAAGTCGTCTAAGTAATATTGAAGCGGCTTTCCAGCAATTCACTGGGCAATCGGTACGCGTGACCCTCGAAGTTGCCGACGCAGCAGCACGGGCAGCGGTAAAGACCGAAACGACAACGCCCCCTCCCATGCAGAGGGCGGCACCGCCAACCCCTCAACCTGCGCCCAGCCCGCCTCTGGCTCCACCAAGAGAGGATGAAAATGGGACAAAACCACCGCCATCCCCTCCCCCTCCAACTGCTGCTTCTACGAACCATACACCACCCCCTTCGCCAGGGAATGCAACCGCACCACCTGCTTCTCCTCAGCCCGCCTCATCCCCCAACTCCCTGTCGCCGCAGATGGCACCCGAATTTTGGCAGGAGGATGCGGTGACTCGTGCGGCGAAAAACCTCGCGAACTTCTTCAATGGGCAAATTGTGCGCATGGATGATGCCGCAGACGAAGGCTCTGAGTCCGATCGCCAAAATCTGGAACAGGTTGAAGACCCTGACCTCGGCAGTGAAGGCAACGATGTGCCCTTCTAGAAGGGCATCTATTCCCTACCTGTGATCCTTGCTGGAACCCTAGGCTCGACAAGCCTCGGGCACAAACGACGGACGAAGCGAGTCACAACGCCTACAATTGAGCGAGATTAAGTGAGTTGACGTCCTATGCTGATAGCTGTTGTGAAATCCAGTGCGATCGCTGTACTGCCGATGATGATGGCGATCGCCCTCCCCACCGTTTTGCCGCGTGCTGCTGCCCAGACTCCACCCCAGGATGTAGCCCAGGCTCCGACCAATCGAGAGATGCTGCAATCTGGTCAAGCGGTTGTGTTGGGAACGGAAGGTAACTTTGTCGGCCAGGTCATCGTGGATGTATCTGCTGAAATGGCCTGGGAAGTGCTAATAGATTACGAGAACTTTGAGAATTTCTTGCCAGGGGTAACCTCCAGTCGGTTGTTGGTGCGTGAAGACAACCAGACCATTTTTGAGCAGGTGAATGAGGTAAGGGTTGCCTTTATTAGCCGCCGCTCCCGCGTTCGGATTGCCACCAACGAAACCTACCCCCAACGGATTGACTTTCAAATGGTTGAGGGAGATGCGGAGTCGATCGAAGGGAGCTGGCAAATCGATGTCCTGGACGAAGCCGCAGGGCAGGTGATGATTACCCACCGGGTTGCGGTCGATCCGGGGGATGAAGATCGTGGCTTATTTTTCAACGTATATCGCAACAATCTACGGGATACACTGAACGCACTGAAGCAGGAAATGGAACGACGAGCAGAGGTGTAGCGATGGCAAAACGGACGAGCAAGGCCAGTGCCGAGGTTCTGGCTCCCGGTTCCCATGCTTTGGTGACCGGGGGGTCTAGTGGAATCGGGAAAGCCACGGCGCGGCAGTTGCTGGAGCGGGGGATGAATGTGACCCTGCTGGCACGAGATCCGGCAAAGTTGGACGCCGCCCGCGCAGAGTTAGCGATGGCCAGCCAGCCGGAACAGCGGATTGAGATTGTGTCCGTTGATGTGAGCGATCGCCCCCAACTCGAAGTGGCGATTGCCGGGGCGATCGCCACTCTCGGTACCCCCAGCCTGCTCGTCACCTCCGCTGGAATCGCTCATCCTGGATACTTTTCGGACTTGCCCATCGATATCTTCGAGCGAACGATGGCTGTAAATTACTTTGGCACGCTGTATGCCATCCGCGCGGTGCTGCCAGCAATGCTAGCGGCGGGTCGTGGCCATCTGGCGTTGGTGTCGTCCGGCGCGGGATTGCTAGGTCTCTACGGCTACACCCCCTACAGCCCCAGTAAGTTTGCCCTACGGGGACTGGCCGAAGCCCTGCGCGGGGAACTCAAACCCAGCGGTATCGGCATTTCTATCGTTTACCCTCCCGACACGGACACGCCCCAATTGGCCGAGGAAAACAAGACAAAACCCGCCGAAACCAAAGCCATCACGGCTACAGCTGATACCTGGAGTGCCGATGGTGTGGCTACAACGATTGTGGATGGCATTGCCCAAAACCGCTTTGCCATTACGCCTGGGACAGAGATGCGCGTACTCAATCGATTCCACAGCGTACTGGCTCCGGCGTTGAACCGCTATTTTGACCAGTTGGTTGCTAAAGTAAAACGCGAGCAAGCGTCGAATGCTGACAAACCACCCGCCTCTGCTCAAAACATGTCGCCAGATGCCTGATTGTGTCGCCAAGACACCTGATATTCCTACCGAGTAACCGATGCCGAGTCGCAAGGTCGAGTTGAGTCTGCCCGAAGCTGGGTTTGGAGCGATCGCCCACCATCGCCTCTGGATACTCGCTAGTCTTGCGGTGCCTCTGGTCTACGGCGGCATGATGCTGGTGTTTGCCCTCCGCCCCTTTATCGTCCAAGACGACACCCGCCAGCACATTGTCTGGATGAAACGCTGGGCTGATCCCGAGCTGTTTCCCGGCGATTGGATTATGGATTACTTCCAATCGGCATCGCCGCTGGGGGTGCGGGCAATCTACCGAGCGATGGCGGCAGTGGGAATCGAGCCATTGTTGGCGGCAAAGCTGCTACCCATTGCGATCGCCTTTGTTGCCAGTTTCTCGTTCTATCGGCTGACGTTACGATTATTCCCCGTCCAAGCGACAGCGTTTCTGGCGGTGCTGCTATTCAATCAGCAACTCTGGCTCAACGATGACCTCAGCTCGGCCTCGCCCCGCGCTTTCGTCTATCCCTGCTTCATGGCCTTCCTCGACTTCTGGACGGCTGAGTCGCTACTACCCTGTTTGGGGGCGATCGCTCTGCTAGGACTATTCTTCCCACCCCTGATTCTGCTGGCGGTGGGGGCGTTATGGCTGCGGCTGGTGCGTCTTCGTGGCTTCTCTCTGCGCTTCTCCAAACATCCGGCTGACTATCGGTTTGCTATCGGCGGATTGATAGTGGCGGCGATCGTCCTGCTTCCCTTTATCCTGGGTGGGCTCTCCGACTATGGCCCCATCATCAGTGCTGAACAAATGCGGGCGATGCCGGAGTATGGTCCCGGTGGGCGCAATCAGTATTTCGTCCCACCTACCTGGCGCACATTATTCAAAGGTTCTGCGGGTCTGAGCTTGCCCTATTTCCCGACAGTGGTGCTGCTGGGTTTGGCATTTCCATTCCTATCCGCCCGTCGCTTTCCTTGGGGCGATCGCCTCCAACCCAGCCAACGTCTGTTTATGGACTTACTGGTTGTATCCCTGGGGCTATTTTTGCTGGCGCACATAGCACTGCTGCGACTGCATTTCCCCAACCGCTACACCTATCACACCTGGCGGATTATTCTGCCTCTGGCAACAGCAATCATTCTCACGCTACTACTGGAGCGGGGTTGGCATTGGCTAAGCCAGAGACGACAGCGCGGCCTCCTTTCTCTGCGGGACAGAGGTTATGTAGTGGGAGCGATCGCCCTATTGCTCACACTTGTGTTAGTACCTGTCATGCCTCGAATTGTCTGGGCATTTCAAAACTGGGTGGAAGGGGATGCACCGGAGGTCTACACCTACCTCGCGGCTCAACCCAAGGACACTCTGGTGGCGTCCCTTGCGCTTGATGCCAACAACATCCCCACGTTTACAGAGCGATCGCTTCTGGTCGGACGTGAGTTTGCCTTGCCCCACCATCGGGGGTATTACGCCGAGATCAGCCGCCGTGCCGAGGATTTGGTTCGGGCGCAATATACCGATGATCCGACGGTACTGCGCCAGGTCATCGATCGCTATGGCATTGATTTTTGGTTGCTGGATGTAGCCGCCTTTGAACCCGATTACTTACCGCAGCAGGATTGGCTGTTTCATAGCTCCTTCCAGTCCACCGTGCAGGAGGCGATCACCGAAGCTGGAAGACCCACGGCTATCCAATCTGCCTCAGACGCTTGCACTGTACTTGATCTACCCCAATACCAGTTGCTTGATGCCCAATGCCTCAGAAAATTCGGCGATTGAAATCGGAAGGAGGCAATTTCTCCAGAGAGAAGGGATACCTATTAGCTTCGGCCTCTAGAAGTGTGGCACTGCCAGGATGAAACCTGAGTTATTTCAGCGTCAACCCTTGAGTGTCATTTATCAAAGGAAATCCGCTAAAGTCAGGGCATTTCGCGTATAACGTCCGGAGTATTTCCAGTCCAGCCATGAACGGCTCGAAAGAAGGAACTTGGATCGCTATAGCCCAATAGAAAAGAGATTTCAGCACTTGAGTAGTGTGTGTTGTGTAGGTAATGGTTAGCCAGTTCTTCTCGTAAGCTGCTCAATTCTTGCTGAAAGCTGGTTTCTTCTGCTTGTAGTCGCCTCTGTAGTGTGCGGGTACTGACCGCTAGTCGTTGGGCTACATCGGCCATTGAGCATTGGCCACTTGCCAAAATTTCCATCAGACAGGCACGGACGCGATCGCGAAACCGATCGTTACTATCCAATTGATGCATCCGTTGATCCAACACGGGCTCAAAAATTGACCACATGCCTGAGTTGGAGGTTAGAAACGGCTTTTGGGCATCGGCTGCTGAAAAGGTAACGCCATCGAACCCTCCCACAGTTAGAGGAATGCCGAAGAACGCTTCAAATTTTGCGGTCGCTGGGATACTGACAGTGCTTTGGACTTGTAGAGGGATGATGCGATCGCGCGTCGCAATTCTAGCCAAATGCACAAAAAACACTAATTCCATCACTACCAGCGATGACGGTAGCGGGAGTTGACCGGGTAATTCGCCTAAAACAGCGGTTGTCTGATGCTCAGTTTGTTCCACCTTTAGCCGCAATGGCCCAATCAAAGGCTTGTACTGCGCCAGTCGTTTCAACGCTACGTTCAGATTGTCGCTACAAATGCAAGCAAATATGGGTGGGCTGAAGGACTCTACAGAAATCGACTGAGCGACCCGCAGCGGAAACGCTGGGTCATCAGATAACAACGTTTCTAACCCTTGCCAGAATCGAAAATATTCCGCTGTCGTTAGGCTAGGGGTGGGCTGGCTAAACAGATCAAGTGGTAAACGGGCTTGGCGTAATAAGTCTTGGGGAAAAACGTTCAGATCCTTCAGCAAGACTTGCCAGCTCAGATCTAACGTAAATTTCTGACTTCCTGAGTTCATCTCACTCTATTCATATGTTGATAAAAGGTCTAAGAAACAACGTTTCTTTCTGTCTTTATGGGGAAGTGTATGCACTACATCCACTCCTCCATTGGAGGCTTATGAGTCTTTTTCCATTGTCTGTTGCGACATTTTCAACACTGTTTTACGGGGCAAAAATGGCACAACCCAATTCAACATAAAGTCCAAGCGAGCTTCATTAATTTTCACGAGTTCGCCTTTCATCATGGCCTCATAGCCGCACTTCGCCACAGATTCAGGCGTAGCAGCATTGTTCCACATGGAGTTTCCTTCCAGGTCTCCGGCGGCGACAAAGCCAGTCGCAACCGCGCCAGGGCAGAGTACTGTTGAGGTGACATTCGTATCTGAAAGTTCTTGTGCGATCGCTTGGGAAAACGACACGACAAAGGCTTTAGTCGCAAAATACACGGCCTGTAGCGGTCCCGGTAAAAATCCAGCCGTCGAGGCTACATGCAAAATCTTTCCTGAATTTCGCTGAACCATTCCCTGTAGGTATAGATGAGTCAGGTTTACCAGCGACACCATGTTGACCTGCATCATAGCCTGGTCTTTAGCGAGATCCCGCTCATAGAATTTGCCGTAACCTCCAAACCCAGCATTATTGATCAAAATATCGACTTGAATACCTGCCGCTTCCGTTGCCGCAAAAATAGTTGATGCCGCATCGGGTTGCGCCAAATCAGCAACTATTACCGTTGCCTTAACGCCGTATGTATCCTCTAACTCCGACTTCAGATCATTCAACGCTTGTTCACGGCGAGCGACCAACACAACATCGCCCTTTTTCGACGCATGGAGCCGCGCCAGTGCAGTGCCAATACCACTGGATGCACCCGTTACTAATGCTGTTGTCATTACCTATTCTCCTTGAGTAACTAATTTTTTGGTGTCGAATTTTTGACTTTGCTGATAAGGGAGTGAATTTTTTCAAGAAGGGACATACCACGCTCGTTCTCGGAAAAACTTATCCTTGGATTCCGCAACGCTGGAAGGTTAAGGATAGAAGTGGCGCAAAGCCGCTTTTGTTACCTCCAACAAACCAATGATTTGGCAGTTGAATTGGCAAGGTTTTCGCAAACAGGACTTCGCTTCGTGCCCTAATCTCAGTTTCTAAAAACAGCATAGGTGATGCGATCGGCCTTGGCGATTGCATAAGGCGCCAAGTTTATTGCGTTTTGCGCCAGTCGGCAACGAGCTTAGCTTCGGTGTATTCGGGATGAATGGAGTTGATGCGAATGGCATCCCCTTGACGGGCGCAATCGACAGCCGCCGCTTTTGTCATGGCACGCACGCCCCCTTTGGTTGCGCTATAGGCCGTGAGCATCGGTGCGCCTATCAATCCTGCGATCGAGGAATTGTTGACGATCGCCCCTCCTCCAGCCTTTTTCATGCAATTGATGGCCGCTTGCATCCCAAAGAAAACGCCATCGAGATTGAGCCGATTCACCTGATACCACTGCTCTAGGTTGGTGTTCTCAATGGTGACAAACTCCGCCATGCCTGCATTGTTGAAAAGAACGTCGAGTTTCCCATAGCGCTTAAGGATATCTGCGGTTGCTTTCTGCTATATCTCGAGCTTCGTTACATCTTGCCATTGGGTGGCGATCGCTAATCCTTCGCTCTTGCTATCCATTGACTTGCGATCGCCATTTGCCAATAATTTTGTCGAACCGACTATCCATACAGACGCTGATATCTGTAGTGACGAATTGGCCATCCAGGAACAGACTAAAAATCGTAGCAGGGGTTGGAGCAGCTTGAGCCTGCTCTCTTGTTTCTAGCTTAATACTCGTTAGCTTAATGTTTCGCTTATTGCAGGTTTCAGCGAGTGATTCTTTGACATGGTACTCGGAGTAAGGGCAGCGGTTTGAATAGTAAGCAACACATCCATCTTGCTCTAGGACTTCGCCACGCTTCGCATAGTCATTGAAGTGGGGACGAGGCTTCGAGGAACCGAACTCCAATGAAATGAGACTGAAGCCCGATGGAAGGCTTTCGCAGATTTCAAACCCCTGACCCAGCAGCCATTTGGTATCACTCATAAAGTGGAATTTCTTGGTGCCCACAACTGTGACAAGGCCATCTTTCCCCTGGCTTTTGGCTGCACTAATTGCTTCTTGCAGTAGCGCTTTGCCATGCCCTTTGCCTTTGTATTTACCTGAAACCCAGAAGCAACCAATCACCATGTAATTTGGTGCTGTTACAGGCACCCAGGCTTTCTCGGCAGGGCCATATTCAATGAAGACTTTTGCCCGTTCATCAAGGCGTTGGAATGTGTAACCCGTATCAAATTCTTCAGTGAGCCACTGCTTCTTTAGGGCATAGCTCTCAGCACATTTCTTGTCAGAGAAAGCACAGCAAATATGTTCTGAATGAATGTTGTCTTTTGTTAACGTTAAATAGGCCATTGTTCCTCCCCTTGCAATATACGCATTGTTAGAGGAAATATCTCTATTTACTGGTCTAATGCGGATGCTGAGATAGACATTTTTAGTATAAGTAGCTTTTACTGGAGAATAAGCTGCATTTAGATTTTGTTTATTCTTTAGTCACACACTTCCCGATAGTTTTCCTGATATAGCCTTACGCATTAAGATTGGGGCAAATATTGTTTTGAAAGCCCCGCGCTGCAGGGCTTTCAAAACAATATTTGGTTTTACTCAAGTGCGTAGCACTATAGCATTCAAAAGCATTGGGTCAGAATGATCGCCCCGATCACATCGACAATCCATTAAATGGTTTGTGCGCGTCATGTTGTGATTAGCGAAGCTTGTACTGTGCTAAAGCGAACCCATTGCGATAATCGCGGCGAGCCACAAGCTGAAGATCCCTTTTCGGGAAGGCGGATGAGAACAATGGCTTTCCTGCGCCCATGAGAAATGGATTGACTTTGACGATGATGGTGTCGATTTCATCGAGTAGGGCGAAAGCAAGCGATGGCCCGCCACAGAGCCAGATGTCTAGACCATCGGAGGCTTTGAGCGATCGCACAACATCAATCGCATTGGCTTTGACAAGGGTTAATGCTGCGTCGGGGGAAGAATCCATCGATGTAGAGAAGACATACTGATCGAGATGTTGGTATGGGCTTGTGACCCCAGCAGCCAGCCCCACCTCGTAGGTGCGGCGTCCCATCAATACAGTGTCGAAGTGTCGGTTTTGATTGGCCAGCTCGAAGTATGACCGCAGGTGAGTGGGGATGGTTTCGGGATACTCTGAGAGGAGATCCGCCACATGCTCACCTTCGAACGCGAAGTCGTCAATAGAGCCATCCGTTCGCGAGACAAAACCGTCGAAGCTGGTTGCAATGTAATAAGTCAGTTTACGCATCGTCGATAGCTCCCTCCACTCCCTGACCGTAAGTGCCTAGAGTTTAAACACAACGGATTCACGAGAATCCTGCAATCATGTCTAACTTGCAATTTCACAAAGGCTTTTTGGCCAGCCGATCGCTCACATATTGTTGAAGTACCCATTGCTGTTGCTCAGCCGTTAGGCGATCGGCTTGGATCAGCCAGTCCAGACTCACACCATTCACGAAGGCCAGTAGGGCGTTAGCTTCGACGCTTGGATCCAGATCTTGGCGGAGTAACTGCTCAGCCTGTAGTTGCTGAAGTTCTTGCACCAGCATGTCGCGTAGCTGAGCCGCACTATGCTGATGCTCTGTCAGCAAGTTCTCTCGGCCAACGGCATAGCCTAAGAATGCCAGCCAGACCCGCAGAATCTCTTGTCGCTCGGCATCTATTGGCAGAAATGCCGACAGCATGGCCACCAACCGCTCGATACCAGAAACGGACTGAGTGGCTTTTTCCATAAAGGTTTGAAGCTTTTCGGCAACCTGATGCAGGGCAAACAAGATCAGCTCTTGCTTGTTGCGAAAGTAGTGGGTCACAACGCCTGTCGTGCAACCCATTTCCTGGGCGATCGCCCGCATACTAGTGCGATCCAACCCTTCACGAACAATGACATGCCAAGCCGCTTCAGACACTTCAAGACGACGCTCTTGCTGAGACATAAAGACTCCAAATTCTTCTTAGAGGCTAAGACTTAAAGGCTGTAAGCCTATTTAGCCAAGGGATTTGTCACAAAACAATTTCCTATTGACAGATTATCATAACAGTTGTTATAAATTGAACATAACAACTGTTATGAGGCTTTTGATATGCAGCTAGCACAACGACAAAACCCTGAAGATGCATGGGGTAAGCCATATCAGGGTGATGATTCCGTTCCGGTTCCTCGAACTGGAGCATTGGGAATGCTCGATCGCTTCATTGGGCCAGGAGCAACGACCGCTGAATTGTGGCTCCAATTTCTGCCAGCGGTTATTGCGGCGATCGCTGCTCCGCTCTATGCCTTCGCGCTACCCCAAGACTGGACGCCGCTTCAGCTTGGACTCATCGCCCTGCTAGGGCTTGATTGCATCGGTGGCGTGTTGACCAATGCCACGACAACTGCTAAGCGCTGGTATCACCGACCGGGACAAGGCTGGCGACAGCATTTGGCCTTCGTGAGCATCCATGTCATTCATATTGGCCTGGTTGCGCTGCTGTTTCGAGGCGGTGATTGGGGCTTTTTCGTTTTGGTTTCCAGCTATTTGTTGATGGCCGCGATCGCCATTTTGCGATCGCCCCTTTACCTACAGCGTCCGGTGGCACTGGGGCTGTATGGGTTGGCTCTGCTGGGCGATCGCTACTTGCTATCACCGACATTGGGGTTGGAGTGGTTTGTGCCGTTTTTGATGCTGAAGTTACTGGTCAGCCATCTGCTAGCAGATGGCTCCTCCCGACCTGAAGCATCTGAACAGGGCTAAGTGCGCCCAACTCGTTTCACTTGAAGAATTACTTGGAGCGATCATTTCAAAAGTCCTACCCTGCATCAACAACCTGAGCTATTCTCGAAAGACTATTGCTCCGTGTTGCTCTTCGCAGCTTGCTGTTGTGGAAAATGGATACCTTTGACCAGTAGCCATAGGGCGATCGCCAGCTCTGCAACGAGGGCAAGAATTAGGAGAACTGAGGCGATCGCCGAAAGAATAGCTTCACCTTGAGAGAGAAGGATACTGGCAAAGCTATCAATCAAGTAGCCAAATGAGGCTGTAATCAACAAACCACCCAGAATTCTGGGAACATAGCCAGACTCATAAATCAAATAGCCAATGGTGAAAAGATGCAGACCGAAAAAGACAAGGCCGATATCATATCCAAAGCTATGGGCATTGACAAAGAGTATAGCTAACGTCTGCAACTGCTCGGATTCAAATACAGTCGCATAGAGAGGATCTGTTGAAAGGAGTAGCGCGAAAACCAGATTCAACAAATTAATGCCTAAAATGGCATTCATTACTAATCGAAGAGCGGCGGCGAGCAATGCCAGCCCTTGATTGATGGGTTTGAACACCACATAGAGAGCAACCGCCACTACGATGTCGAAGACAAGCATGATGAGATCGCTGGCAATGCTAATGCGGAAAAGACCTTGAGATTCTGCAATGTTGTGAACAGTTGCAGCGGCATCGGTAGGGACAAGCAACGGCATACGAATAAAGAACTCGGCAAAGAGTCCGGTAATGATGATAATCAGCCATGCAAATCCTGCAATTCTGCCAGCTTTTTGTTGAGCCATATCTGTAATGGGGCTTGCCATCTTGCGTATCTCGAACCTCTAAAAAGCAATGTTTCTTTCTGTCATCCCAGAAGGATGGATGCACCGCATCCAGCTTCCCATTGGCGATTCACGTTACGAGACCTCCCAAACGTTTGTCTACTCACATCTTGCACCTTGCCAAAACTAGAACCCAAAACCCCTATTTTGCGGCGCGAAGCGCCGCAAAATAGGGGTTTTGGGTTTTGGTGCAAGATATGAGTCTATGCCAGTAAGGAATAGCTGCCTGGATCACTACTTGTTTGGTCAGGGCGATCGCCCGCCGCAATACATCCAGGTTTGGTTCAAAGCCCATTGATTTTCTCTAACGCGCCTCGTACTTAACAGATTGTTAGATAAAACACCCTACCAAACACCCGTGTTTTAGGTGGGTGTTTTTGAGTGAGCGCAATGGTTTCACCGTCATCTAGCGATCGCCTCTAATGCATGGGCACTCTATGGATACCTTGCATTGTGTCTACATCAGCCTGGATAATTGGGGATCAATCCACTCCATAGAAAAACTCTTATACGTCCAAGAGGAGGTTCCATGACGCAACGCCCCATCATTCTTGGCATTGTTGGCGACAGTGCCGCTGGAAAAACAACCCTGACGCGCGGTATTGCTCAAGTCTTGG
>JBCBSJ010000114.1:0-13840 GCA_039819245.1 Cyanobacteria bacterium J06638_20 | reverse complement strand
TTTAGAGTGATTGCGGCTCTGGCGTTGTCACTTATGTTGGTGTTTATGTTGTGGCTTGCGTGTCGGCGTTAGTTGGGAGATATTTTGGAGCCTACGCCCGATTTGTTAGCAATTGTGCAGCGTGCCCATGAAGCAGCCGCAGAGTCGGCAATGCTAAAGGGTGCACAGCGAAGTGCTGCCTTGCAAGCCATGGCAAAGGCTGTGCAGCAACAACAAGATCGAATTTTGGAAGCGAATACCCTCGATCTGGAAACGAGCCGGGAGATGGCGGTTCCTGAACTGATCTTAGAGTGGCTGCGGCTAACTCCAGAGCGATTGCAGATGGTAATCCACATTCTGCAACAGCTTGCAAATTCGCCGGATCCCTTGCAGCGGCTTCTGAACGTGCAGGAACCTGTTACCTCCGGGCAGACCTACGGGCGACTGACGCCACTAGGAGTGATTGCGCTGGTGTTTGAGTCGTTTCCTGATTTAGGGGCGATCGCTGCTGGTATGTGCATTCGCACTGGAAACAGCCTGGTGATGCGGGGTGGAACCGAAGCGAGTCAGACCAACCAAGTAATCGCCGAAATTCTGCAAGGGGCATTGGAGGATGCCAAGTTGCCCAAGGGTGCTCTGGAGTTAGTGCCACCCGACAGCGGTGACTCCATCCGAGAACTGGTGATGCAGGATGATTATATTGACTTGGTCTTGCCCTATGGACGAACGAGCCTCGTGCAGCAGGTTATTCGTCAGGCCAATGTCCCCGTACTCAAGACGGCGATTGGCAACTGCTACCTTTACTGGTCTCCTTCTGGCTCCGTAGACATGACCCGCTGGATGATTCTAGAGAGCCACCGCAGCGAGCCAGATCCGGTCAATGCAATTGAGAAAGTGCTGATTCACCATCGGCAGGATGTGGCGACGTTGCAAATGCTGTGGCGCAATCTGCAAGATAAGGGCTTTCAACTGCGGGGCGATGAAAAGCTGGTGGCTGATTTTCCTGAATTGGCTCTGGTCAAGCCAGGCGACTGGGGAAAGCCCTATCTCACTCAAACAGTGGCATTCCGAGTTGTGGACAGCCCAGAACAGGCGATCAACTGGATGAACCGTTACAGCAGTGGCCATGCCGATGCCCTTGTAACTGAGAGCTACACCGAAAGCCAGCAGTTTGCCACGCACCTCAACAGTGCAACGCTGTTTATCAACGCGTCACCTCAATTCTACCGCTATCCCAAACAGGGCACGCCTATTGCGTTGGGGATGTCTAACCAGAAGGGGCATCACCGAGGCTTCATCACCCTCAGCAGCTTGATGACAACGAAGCACATCGTCCAGGGGGTATAAGCGCTGTAGCGCTGGGACGCAGATAACGAAACGTGCGATTTTGGGGTTCCCACTGGATTAGTGGCTTTCACTCGGTTAGGGAGCGATCGCCATTTCTGGCTGTTCCACCTTGGCCACATCAGTTGTTGCTATCGGCAGTCCAAAAACTTCAGCAGAGTTGTTGGGGCTTTCGATCAGCTTGACCTTATGCAGCTTGGCTCCGATTTGTTGAATCGGAGCTTCCAGCAAGTCGCGGATATGAACAGCAATATTTTCTGCAGTGGGCACGACTTTCTCAAAGTAGGGAATATCGTAATTTAGGAACGTGTGGTCAAACGGCTCAACCACATGGGTATCGACTGCCTTCTGGAATTCCACCAAATCGGCAAGCATCCCAGTACGGGGGTCGACCTCGCCCTTGATGGTGACCTCCAGGTGATAGTTATGGCCATGCCCATGCACACGAGCGCACTTGCCATAAATCTCAAAATTTTCTTCCAACGACAGATGAGGCACGGCTAGCCGATGGGCAGCGCTGAAGTGGGTGCTGATTGTGAGATAGGCTTCCATGTTATTTCCTTCGTAGTCTGCCCAAAGTTCAGGATGTTCAAAGAGCTGGATCTTCGTCAGGGGAAGATGTGGAGTGAGGCGATTCCAGATCACCCGTGCCATATGCTCGGTGGTGGGGAGGGTCTGTTGAAATTCCTCCCACACATCATTTAAGTAAGAAAAATTGAGCTGGCTGGTGATTTCGCGCTTGATCACCTGCTTTACATCCGACAGGTTAAGCACCATGCCATACTCGTCCAATTCCCCTTCCATCGACACGTACAACACATAGTTGTGCCCATGGCCGGGGGCGTTCGTGCATAGCCCAAAGCGGGCAAAGTTTTCAGCGTCACTGATCTCGGGCATCCAGTAGCGGTGACTGGCGGAGAATTCAGCACGACGGTTGATAATACATTTCATGAAGAAGAGAAGAGTGTTACGTTTCTTTAACGTCTTTTCTCAGGATAGACCGTTTTGGAGCGATCGGGGCGATCGCCCTCCATCCCAAGCTATTTGAACATAGACTCAAGCACCAGCCATTGAGTACCGACTTAAGTAGCCGACGGCTGCTCTGGGGCAGGATCGGATTTTGTGGTTTTCCCTGCGGCAAGATTCAAGCTGCGGAAGTAGAGAGTGCCGACACTACCCAGAAATACAAGATAGGCGATCGCCTGTCCCAGATATAACCGCTGGGTATAGCCAAACAAGGCTTTCAGGATGATGCCTGGAAACTGCTTGTCGGGAAGTACGGTGCTGGCATCCCAGACTTGTGGTCCCAGGAGGCAAGCACCAGAAGTTCCAGGGCAGAAACCCGCGTACTGTGGGTCAAGCTGAGCTAGGGTGGCGATCGCACCATCAAAGTGTCGCAATGCCGATACGACCAGCCCCGCCACAATCAGCAACAGAAAAACGCCCATAACCAAGAAGAAGCGGCGCAAGTTAATTTTCACCCCGAGCTGAAACAGCAATACGCCAATAATGACGGCTCCCACAATACCCGCCACGGCTCCTACGATGGGAATCCAGCCTTCCTGAAACTGGGCGGCGAGGAATAGAACGGTTTCAAATCCCTCTCGGAGAACGGCGATCGCAATCAAGCTAAATATCCCAATTGCTGCATTGTCCTGCTGGAGAACCGAAGTGACAGCGCCTTCGACCTCACCTTTCATGGCACGGGCTTGCCGCGACATCCACACCAACATCCAACTGAGGAGGGCGATTGCCATCATCCCAAATACCCCTTCCAGAGTTAGTTTTGCGACGCGTCCGTACCCATCCGATAGGGTCGAGAGCCAGACCAAACTGCCACTCAGCAATACACCCACCAGCCCACTAGCAACCATGCCCGCTGCAATGCCGCCGTAAACCCACCGAGTGAGTTGGGGACGTTCTGCTTGCTTCAGGTAAGCGAGGACAATGCCAACGACCAGCGCCGCCTCAACTCCTTCCCTTAAGGTGACAACAAAGGTTGGTAATGCTGCCGCAACGTTCATGCGTCATCCGGTTGAATGTTGACTGTCAGGATGTAGTGGCCGAGAAACTCCCGTGCAGCCCACAACTCATATTCCACCCGCAGATGCTCCGGTAGCGGATCGCCCTGCAATTCGAGACTGCGCGTGTAGTTGCGGAGCTGCATTTGGCTACAGTGAGTGGGATCGTCTCCCTGGAGCCAGAAGCGACTGGGGCCGAATACACCCTTCTCCCAATAATGACGGTAACTCAATTTGCCGTGGGTTTGCATCGTCAAGATGGTGCGATAAGGCGACAGTTCCAACCACAGAAATCGTGCGGTGGGTGGCGGAACAGATGACTTCGTCGTCTCGTTCCCTTGCGGATTCTCATTCCCTCGAAGGTATGAGGGAGGGTATTCGTCCAAAGGGGGTTCGCGCAACAGGAGATGGTAGCGCTGCAACTCCTTTTCGTATAAGGTTGCCGAGGCTTCCACTACAGACCAGAGCGGCAAATCCAGCGACATCAGCGACAAGCAAACCGTTTTGCGGTGATGAGTCAGCATGAGTCAAATAGGGGAAGGAATGAAGGATAAGAGCGATCCTAAAAGCTAGCGTTGAAAGTGAAGGGTTGCAGGTGGAATTAAGTAACCGTCACGGAGTCTGAAGCGATCGAACCGTTTGCTCAAAGCACTGTAAAACGCTATGCCACTCTAACGTTATGTTTCCCCCTAAGGCTAAGAATCATCCGATTTTTACCGAAATCTTTAGGTTTCATTCAAGACCAGTTTTATTAAAGAGGGTGTGCCAAACTTAGCAGCGCAGGTGCCTTTGGGTTAGCTTGCTTGGTGGCATTTGGCTTGGCCGGACAACTGGCGTGGGAAAATAGAACGAGCCTGATTGGGCGACGCTTTTCAACGATCCTTACCTTGAGAAGATTGATGGCTGCTGCATCCATTTCCCTAACGCAATCTGACGCACACCAAACCTTGACCCTGTCCCCCTCGAAGGAAATAGCATTGCAGGGACGGATAAAGATTCCGGGAGATAAATCGATTTCCCACCGGGTACTGATGCTGGGAGCGCTGGCCGAAGGGGAAACCCAGATTCAAGGACTGCTGCTGGGCGAAGATCCCCACAGTACAGCGGCCTGTTTTACCGCAATGGGCGCGAAAATTTCACCGCTCAATGCCGATCAGGTGCATGTACAGGGGGTGGGGGTGGGGAACCTGCTAGAACCAAAAGATGTTCTGGATGCGGGTAATTCCGGCACTACGATGCGGTTGATGCTGGGGATTTTGGCGAGTCATCGCGATCGCTTCTTCACCGTTACTGGAGATGCTTCGTTGCGATCGCGCCCTATGGCTCGGGTGATTACACCACTAGAGAAAATGGGAGCAGAAATCTGGAGCCGTCAGGGAGGCTTGGCACCTCTGGCTGTGCGAGGAAAATCATTACAGCCGATCCATTACCACTCTCCGGTAGCCTCGGCGCAGGTCAAGTCCTGTGTCTTACTGGCGGGGCTACTCGCCAACGGCACCACGACCGTAACCGAACCCGCCCTTTCCCGTGACCACAGTGAGCGCATGCTGCGCGCCTTTGGGGCAGAGATTGTTGTCGATCCTGAAACCATCAGTGCATCGGTCAAGGGTCCTGCTCGGCTGCTAGGGCAAACGGTGGTGGTTCCTGGTGATATCAGCTCAGCGGCTTTCTGGTTGGTGGCAGGGGCGATCGTCCCTGGTTCGGATCTGGTGGTCGAGAATGTGGGGGTGAATCCAACCCGGACTGGGGTGCTAGAGGCGCTTCGGCAAATGGAGGCTGACATTACGCTGCTGAATGAGCGCGAAGTTGCGGGCGAACCCGTAGCCGATATTCGCGTTCGCCATTCTGCCCTCACAGCCTGCACTATTGGCGGTGACCTTATTCCTCGGCTGATCGACGAAGTGCCGATTCTCGCTGTTGCTGCACTCTTTGCCAAGGGAACGACGGTAATTCAAGATGCAGCGGAGTTGCGGGTGAAGGAGAGCGATCGCATTGCTGTGATGGCGACCCAACTCACGAAAATGGGTGCGGTTGTGACAGAACGACCGGATGGATTGGAGATTCAGGGCGGTGCGTCGCTGGTCGGCGCAGCAGTTGACAGCTATACGGATCATCGAATTGCGATGAGTCTGGCGATCGCTGCCCTCAACGCCCGTGGCACAACCTACATCCATCGTGCTGAAGCAGCGGCTGTCTCGTACCCCGATTTCACCCCTACACTCCAAAGATTCCTCGAAATGGCGACTTAAGAGGCTGCTCACAAAGCTATTTGAACAGTCTGTGTGAATTTCTCCCAAAGTGGAGAATTTCCCAGAAATCGCCCTCCCACTGGGGATTTCTGTACACAGATGGGAATACTGGTAGCAAAGCTTGAGCCGAAGATTACTCAGCGTCCTATCCCTCTTATGTGGCAACGCCTCAAACATATCGTCCATGATCTCAGAGCTTATCGATACCTCAGTCCTGATCTCAAACTGCGGCGTCAAGTCCTTCAGTTTTTGAGTCAGCGACCGTTGTTAAGCCCTGCGGATTGGCACTCAACCTATGGCGACCCCCTTGATCTTTCTTTGGTTGTTATAAAGTTTGCACATGATTATCTCGGGCAATATGGCGGTATTGAGTTTGGCCGCACGCTTCCAGATGATCGATTGGAAGACGATTTGTACTGGACACATATTTGCTGGTTTGATTGGACGCTCTCTCTGTGCGACGACTTTCAAACCGAATTCGGCATCGACCTCAGCGGCGAACTATCCAATCTCCCGATGACGACCGTTGGGGCACTTTTACATTTTCTAGAAAAACACTGGCAAGCACCTGAAAGCTTACCGAACACGAAATCTTGAGCCTTAAAAGTCAAGCCACCGCCAGGTCAGACCATCCGTAGTGCTCTATACAGTACTGGGCGAACGGATGGTAACAACCCTTGCAAAGACTTAACGAAAATAATGTGCAAATAGCCAAGCGATCGCGTATCTTGGAAATTGACAGGGCTATTGAGATCATTTTTCAATAAGCTTGCGTTGATGCGATTGGCTTGGATGCCACGATTTCCTGCATTCAAAGAGAAGATGGGGCATCTGTACAGCTTGAATGGAATCTATCTTGGGTGCTCTCGCCCGTTAACCTTCTCATAAAGCCTTTTTAATGGCACTTGAGAATCTTTGAAGACAACTCTATCGGTAAGTGTTTTCGTATTCGGCATCATGGCTAATTTTTCTACATCGTCCCACGATGTGCTGGTATCGGCACCGTTCAGCGAGCGTCGACAAGTTTGTCAGCGGTTGCGAGAGCTAGACGTATCCTGTTCCTGTGAATCGGATGGGCAATTGTGGGCCACCATCGATACTCCCCTCGCTGCTATTCAGGTATGGAGTGTGTTTCTGCATAACGGCAACTGTTCTCGTCGAGAGAAAATAAGCTGGCTCAATCGTTGTTGGAAGCGCTGAGCTAGGTGAGGTAACGAAGCAAGGTCGTCAAATGTAGATTCGTGTATGACTGACGGTTCTGAAGGGCGATCGCCCTTAGAATTGGTGAATTAGATTTCTGGTTTACTTGGGTAACGCGCTCCTTAAAGAGGGGAATCGTTGCCTGACACAGCTATCCAAAACGGCTTTCACTTCACGGCTTAATTTGAAGGTTTGAATCTTGCCTACGTTCATTTCCCTTTGTTGACAGGTTCATTCTTGGGGTCGCCAGACAGACATCATCATGGGTAAACAAAAACGCACGCACCAGCCGTTTCAACTGACAGGCAATTTCCTTGGCTTCGTTGTCAAAGACGGATTCAAGGTCAAGGGGATGCGGATTGCAACGCCCCAGGGCGAGCATTACATCAAGCTCTCCCGCGAAGCTCGGGCATCTTGTCGCCCGCTACCGACTGTTGGCATGCCGCTTCAGATCATCGGAGAGCAAAAAGTCGATGATGAGGATGGTGCGATCACCTACAAAGCACGGCAAGTCGTGATTGCCTCTCCTTTGTCTATTACTCCGGCTTCCACGCCGATGCCGCAACCTCAACGCCAGAAGAAGGTCGGCAAGGCTTGTATTCTGGTATGCCGCAAGTCCGATTGCTGCAAGAAAGGAGGACGAGAGGTAATTGCCGGTCTGCAACGGGAGTTAGGCGATCGCCAAATTGCTGAGCAGGTCATCATCCGCGAAACAGGATGCATGAAAAAGTGTAAGGCTGGGCCAAATTTGGTTATGCCTGACAAAACGCGACACAGCCGAGTTCGTGCCAAGGATATTCCCGCCCTCCTAGACAAGCATGGGCTGAGTCGCGATCGCGTGGCTGGCTAGCGCTTTTCTAGCTAAATTCTTTAATTGGAGGGTGGATGCGTTGCATTCACCCTTCAGCTTCGTACTCTGACGACTTTTTCTCTTCAGGGATTACGCTGTTTGATGAGTTTTGGCGCAGAGCACCAAAACTCATCAAACGGCAATTGGGTTTTCGTCCCCAATGCGTGAGTCCTACTCTTGTTTGATTGGGCGAATGAGGACGATGGGCGTTTGCTCATCTGCGTTGCCTGCTGGATTCGAAATGAGGGCGGCTTCTAGAAGTTGCTGGGAAACATCATCTGTCGCCGCTAACACTTTGACAGCACGCAGGTCGTTTACATCCACAATCGCTGCGGCCAATCCTGTCTTGCGCCGAATATCGTCGACCACTGCTTGAACATTTTCGGGCCCCAGAACAATAAACTGGTCGTAGGGTGGCAACGTCCCGGTGACATCATCAATCAACCGAGCCTGTTCTCCGGCCAGCTCGTAGAACATTCCCGGCTTATCCAGAAATTTCTTGGCAAAGGCTCCACCTAAGAAGGCGCCTAGCACCCGCCAGGGGCCAACAAGATCGACCAGAGTTTGCATGCCGCAAGCAGTGGCCAAGCTGGAGGTGGGCATGAAGAAGTAGCAGATGCGCCGCGCGAGCCAGCCAGGCTTGACCGTGCTGGGATGGCGGAAACGATCTTGCATGAGTGCTAACGGACTCTCGGCGATCGCCACCACATCCCCCGGTTCAGCATGGGGCAACACGTAGCGTTGCAGGATATCGAGGGGGGTATCTAGATGGGTCAGCAAATGTGTACGAATGGGCAGAACGGATACGGTTTCTGCCGATCGCCAATTGGCCGAATCCTCCACGGCTGGAAACTTGAGGGGCACTACGACATGCCGGGTTTTGGGTAGCCGCCCTTCTGGTCCGTAGGTGATGTAATTGACCCGAACCCAAGCTGATTGCAGAGCGCTCAGGTCGTTCCCTTTAATATCCAAGACGAGGGTAAAGCGGGTCGTTTTGCCAATTTTGACAATGTAGCCGAACCAGTAGCCATCGGCGCGGGCTGGGAAATCGGGATGATTGGGGGTGATCGTGATATGGTACTCGATTCCCGCTAGACTCTCCTTCGATAGCAGGGTTGCCTCAGCGGTTAGCTCCGGGACAAAAATCTCCAGATTGGGGGTTGGATTTTTAATCTCAAATTCGCCCACCAGTTGGTAATGATGAGACTCGTAGACCTCCAGATTCCATTTGCCCGTGGTCATTTCCAGGGCATTGCCGGCGCGCTGGCGAAATTGCCACTCGATCGCCGCCCAACCGACTCCTGCGATCGCCCCTAAAGCCGTTACAACTGTTCCAAGTCCCACCGCTACGCCGCCTCATTTCAAAAGTAAGGTTACGAAATCAAACCCAGTCCACGACATTAAACCAGGATGGTTGCTCTCTGCATACTTCACATCCTCGCTTGGGGAGAAATCCTGGGTTCGCGTTCAAGCCCCTATAGAAGCAGGGGATGGAGACAACTGCAACCCTGTTTAGAGCTCTGAGCTAAACAAAAAAATATCTGGTTTTTGTTTATTCGCGCTCCTTACCCAGTTAACGTCTTGCCTGGTTTAAATTTACAAACCTTATATCCTGCGGTAGGATTCTGTCACGGGCATTTTTTAACATTTGTTAAGAGCGTGATTGTTCGGAGCGCAATGCCACGATTAGATGGGCAGGCCGATCATGCTCATGCAATGGCATCTCGCGGTTAGGGGCGATGATTGTAAGAGTTGACCCCGCCAGAGATAACTCAAGCGTCAGAGTTCGAGGATACGTTGCAAACGCTCTACTCGAATGGCGATCGCTTGATTTTGGCCAAGGAGCTGGAATCGTCAGAATCTATCGCATTGAGCAGTTACAAGTTTTCTTCAAGGACGCAGTGGATGGAGTCTTTTATGGGGAAGTGGCAATCGGTTGAACGGTTCTGTTTGTACGGGCATTTGGTATCGATGGCGTTTGGCTTAGCCGGGTTGCTGCTAGTCATGCCCCATCCCGAGTTTTTACAGTTTGTCCCCTTTGGCCCTAAGCTCTATACCTGGAGCATGGCAGGGGGCGGGGTGATTTATATCCTGCTGGGGGCGATCGCCGTTTCGCTCTATGCTGTGCGGACACTGGGACTGCGCGGCTGGCTCGGTTTCCTGATTCCATCTGTCGGCCTTTCCCTTGCGAGCGAACTGTCGGGCACAAGCACAGGGTTTCCCTTCGGAGATTACAGCTACCTCAGTGGCTTGGGCTATAAGATTGCAGGCTTAGTTCCCTTCACCATTCCCCTTTCCTGGTACTACTTGGGGTTGTCCGCCTATCTGTTGGCGCGGGCTGGCCTCGGTGCTGATACCGAAGCGCATGGGCAGAGATTTTTGCGGACATTGGGAGCTATTGCTCTTGGATCCATCCTTCTCACCTCTTGGGACTTTGTTCTCGATCCGGCCATGAGCCAGACGGCGTTGCCTTTCTGGTACTGGCATCAGCCCGGTGCTTTCTTTGGAATGCCTTACCAAAATTTCGCGGGCTGGTTTGGCACGGGCGTTGTGTTTATGGCGGTCGCTAGCGTGCTCTGGGGCAAGTCAGTTCCAGCAGTGCGTCAGGCCGATTTGCATTTCCCTCTTGTCATTTATCTCGGTAACATTGCCTTTGCAACGGTAATGAGTTTGGCGGCGGGCTTCTGGGTGCCAGTCTTGTTGGGAATGCTCACAGGCACTATTCCTGCCATTTTGTTTTGGAAAGCCGGACAAGTGCCTGTCCTTCGCTTGACGGTGCCGTCAGTGGCACAGACAGCCGAGGCGCAGAAAGCTACGCTGTCGCCGTCTGTTCAAGCGGGTACAAAATAGGCGGGCTGAAGGGCAACTGGTGGACGATTGGGTTTTGTTGGATGCAATGACCTTCGGGAGTAGTGCGATCGCGCTACTCTTCATCGCTATACAGATTCCAGCCTTGGCACTGTTATTAGCGCGACTCCTCAAGGGTGCTAGACGTTTGCCATCCCTGACACCTCAACCTTCCACAGGAGACTTAGTGGGTCAGGTGAGCGTCGTGGTTCCCACCCTGAATGAAGCGGAGCGAATTCAACCTTGCCTAGATGGCCTCACGCGCCAGAGCTACGAGGTGCGCGAGGTCATTGTTGTTGACAGTCGCTCGACCGATGGCACGGGCGCTCGCATCAAAGCTCAACATCAAACCGATCCTCGCTTTCGCCTGATGACCGATGACCCGCTGCCTGCGGATTGGGTGGGTCGCCCCTGGGCATTACATAATGGATATTTGGCCAGTTCTGCCCGGAGTCGTTGGATTTTGGGCATTGATGCCGATACGCAACCTCAGCCATCCCTAGTTGCCAGTCTGGTACAGACAGCAGAAGCTAGGGGTTACGATCTGGTATCGCTTGCTCCCCAGTTCATTCTCAAGGGTGCAGCGGAATGGTGGCTCCAGCCTGCACTGTTGGTCACGCTGCTGTATCGGTTTGGAGCCGCCGGAGCTGATGCTGACAACTCAGAACGCGTGATGGCCAATGGTCAGTGCTTTTTGATACGGCGATCGCTCCTAGAGAAACTCGATGGCTATTACTGCGCCCGCCAATCCTTCTGCGACGATGTTACCCTCGCACGAGAGGCAGCACGGCAAGGGGCTAGCGTAGGTTTTCTGGATGGAGCTAAGCTCTTGCAGGTGCGTATGTATGATGGCGTGGCTGATCTGTGGGAAGGGTGGGGGCGATCGCTTGACCTTAAGGATGCGGCAACCGTTGCTCAGAAATGGGGTGATCTAGCCTTCTTGCTAGCTGTTCAGGGTTTGCCGTTCCTGGCGCTCCTGGGGTTTGGTGGGTTGCTCGCTAAGGGGATTCAATCGCCCATGCTGTGGCTAGCTTTTTGTGTGAGCGGCCTATTGGTTGCTATACGCTTTGCCTTCCTGATAGCGATTCTCTCGGCTTACGATCGCCAAAACCGACAAGGATTTTGGGCCTACTGGCTGTCGCCCTTGGCTGATCCATTAGCCGTGTTGCGCATTTTCCTTTCATCCATTCGTACCCCCAAACAGTGGCGAGGGCGTGTTTATGGACAGTCTATGGATACTCGTACTGCCGACACTCATTGAGTCGTTGCACCTTGAGACTATTTCGGTGGTGCTTTTGGGAATCGCGGGTAGTGGGGTGGCAGGGTTATGTACAGGGCTGGGTGCTGTTCCGATTTTCTTCTTCACCCAAATCAGCCAAAATACCCAGGGCATATTGTTGGGCTTTGGGGCGGGCGTCATGCTGTCAGCAACCGCCTTTTCGCTGATTGTTCCTGGCCTCGAAGCGGCCATGACAGACCACAACCGCATCATTGCTGCTCTGATTTTGATGGGAAGCATTCTCCTGGGCGGCGCATTTCTTTGGGCGGCTAACCGCTATTTCCCCCACGAGCATTTCTTTAAGGGGCGCGAAGGGGGCAGTTCATCCAATCTCAAACGCGTTTGGCTGTTTATTTTGGCGATCGCCATTCACAATTTTCCGGAAGGGCTGGCGGTCGGCGTCGGCTTTGGGGGCGATAACCTGGCCAATGGCACTGCGCTCACCGTCGGGATTGGGTTGCAAAACATTCCAGAAGGCTTAGTCGTGGCGATCTCCCTTCTAACAGAGAACTACACCCGGCTCGCATCCCTGGGAATTAGCTTGCTGACAGGCTTGGTGGAACCCATTGGCGGGATTCTGGGAGCCGCCGCTGTTTCTGTATTTCAACCCTTTCTGCCTGTGGCGATGGGGTTTGCGGCCGGGGCGATGTTGTTTGTCATCAGCGATGAAATTATTCCCGAATCGCACCGCCTAGGCTATGAGAAAGATGCCACCATTGGCGTCATGCTGGGGTTTGTGTTGATGTTCTTCCTCGATGTCACGCTGGGGTGAACGCCGCAGCACCGTTTAGCAGATTACAGCCCCAACGCCCGTAATGCGTGACGCATCTGGCCGATGAGGACAGCTGGTTGCTCAAGCTGCGGCGTCAGTCCAGCCTCTTCAATAATGTCGAAGGAGCAAATGGCTTGGGGGTTGAGTGCAGCTAACCGTTGCCCTAGCTCGACCGAAGTGAATTGAGATTGTCGTCCCCAAAAGATAGCGGTGGGTACAGTCAGTTGCGGGATGTCTTCCGCTAGATCAAAACATAGGTCACCCCGCACAAAGGACAGGGCGCTGTATTCGGCATTCGGCTGTTTGGCTGAAGCAAGGTACGCCTCGATGATTTCGTTATTGATGCGATCGCGCTGGGCAAACTGGCGAGTTTCTAAAAAGGAGCGGATGCCAAATTGGGTAGCGATCGCCGTCATATATAGAACCCGATCGAGCACGGGAGTGCTGATCAATTGCGCGAAGGGACTACGGCTATAGTCTTCGCCAAAGTCTGAGAGGCCAGAGGGTGCAACGAGCAGCAACGCCCGGAATGCTTCTGGTTTCTGTGCTGCCAACCGTAGCATCATTGCCGCCGTAAGGGAAGAAGCGACGACAATGGGGGCAGGACTGAGCGTGGCGAGGATCTCTTGCAGATTGGAGAGATAGTCGTTGAGGCGATAGGCGCGATCTAGGTGGTGCGATCGCCCCCATCCCAGTAAGTCATAGGCAACGACCGAATAGTCAGCGGTGAAGGCTGGATAGATCTGCGACCATTCGTAGGCAGATGACCCGCCCCCAAAGCCATGAAAGAAGGCAAGGGGCATTTTTGCTATCCCATCGACGGTAGGTATGGCTTGGGCATCAGTTTCGGCTTCACTGGGGCGATACGCAACGACTGTACCTAGGTGGGTTGAAATGGGATGGAACGAGAAACTACGCGGATAAAGCATATACAACTCGGTGAGAAAGTTAAAGCTATGATTTAGCTGACGGCTTCTTTTTAAAGGTTAGATGAAGTTTTTTTGGATACTCCATGAACCAACGGTTTGTTTGTGAATGAAACCCCTATCTAGTAAGCGTTTGCGAGGGTTAATCGATGAGCCAAGCATATTTTCCTATGCCTGCACACGCAATGCTCATTCGTAATAATTCAGAGAAGGGGTGATACCAAAAAATACGGAACTTTTAGAAAAGCTTTAGTTTTGTTTAGTTTTGATGCTGAAGCGACATAAATTGTTTCGTATTTGTGGGTATTATGCATCTGAAGGTGTTCCACACAGCTAGTGTTTATTCTCTGGTTACGCCATGGAATGTTCGGTC
>JBCBSJ010000113.1:0-13916 GCA_039819245.1 Cyanobacteria bacterium J06638_20 | reverse complement strand
CAGCATCCACTCCAAGGATGTCTTGTATGTTGCAGAAGCTCCTTTAGTGGGAGCCGAATCGTAACTTGCGAAGAATTCGGTGTTCCAGATAGACATGCCGTCACGTTTAAGTGCCTCGGCATGTCTATCTGGAACACCGAATTCTTCGCAAGTTACGATTCGGCTCCCACTAAAGGAGCTTCTGCAACATACAAGACATCCTTGGAGTGGATGCTGAAATCCTCATTTAGCCAAACGAGGAAGGCTTCCGTAACGGTACCGTGTTCCAGGGTGGCGAGGGAGAAGTTGCGAAGACAGTTGTCGTCTGTGCGTACGATGCGGGGAACCGCGGCAGCATTGAGGTAGAAGGTGCGATGGTCGCGATGGATAGAGCGCCGGAGGCGATCGCGCCGATGCCGTAACTGGTGGTGCATATGACCAAAGGCAACGAGGGGCACAGATTTGCCTTGGGTGCGGGCATGGGTGATCGCTGCTGCGAGGTCGGGATCCCCATAGTCGCCGCCGATAGGCTTCCAATCACGACCGCAGGGATCTTCAGGAGCACCGCCCATACCCAAGGGTCCGGTATGCCCAATGAAGACCAAGGTATTGTGTTGGGCGCGATCGGCAGCGGCAATGATGCGATCCGCAGACTCCGCCATGCTGCTGACACTGAAATACTCCTCATAGAAGTCCGCAAACTTCCACTCTGGGCCGCCCCAGGAGCAGGGACGTCCACCCACAACCGTCAAGCCCAGGTCAGGAAATTCGCGAGTACCATAGCTGACATGGGCATCGCCGAGTAGTTCCAGTTGACGTAGGAAGCGATTTTCGACGCGGCGATCGTCAGGGCACTTTTTTCGCCCCCAGTCGGTGGCGGTGTACCAGGCATCATGGTTGCCCAATACGACAGCATTTGGAATAGAGAGTTGGGCGATTGATTCCACTACTGATAGCGCCTCATTTCCAAAATCGCCGACGAGCAACACCAAATCTACCCCCAGATGCTTCAAGGCACGCTCATCATCGGTATCCCACAGATCGTGAACATCGCCCACGACAGCAATGGTGAGCGGACGGGGGGGAGAAGAATAGTGAGGTTTACTCATATTAGTTTTCCTAAACTGTCGTCTTTACTATCCAGCATAAGGCTTCTGCCGGGGCACCTAGCATCGTTAAAAGCCCTGGACAGAAATAAATCTCCAAAAACCTTTCGCGAAACTGTACGGGTCAACATGTTCAGCGCCGTAAGTAGTAGCAGTAGTGCTGAACAGTTTCTCGGCGCTGTTCCCTTCTTTTGCCTATTCACCTGGTTGAAATATCGTTTGAAACGGTGACATTTCCTGCGATATGTGCAGGAGAAATCAACCCTTTCCGTTATTTTTTCAGTCTGTCGATTAAAAGGAGGCAACGGCAAGCCGACCGCAACCGCTGGGGACACCTATGCCCGTCGAATCTAATCCACACCTCTACCAAACTAACGGTCATGCAGCCGTCAACGGCTCGGTTAGCCCAACTCCGGTTGTCGCCTCCGAAGACAATGAGCTGGCGGAATTTGTGCAAATTATCCGTCGTCGCATGCGGCTGTTTGGTGGGGTAGCGATCGCGGTTTCCCTATCGTTGATCGGTTGGACATTGACCCGAACACCGGTGTATCGAGGGAGCTTTCAGCTGCTAGTAGAACCGATCACCGAATCCGATCCCTCCCGCCAACTGTTGCAAGACGAAGCGATCGTCGGTGGATCCTCCTTCGACTACGCCACCCAACTGGAGGTGCTGCGCAGTCCGGCACGGCTCAACCCGATCCTGGATGAATTGCAGGAAGCCTATCCTGACTTTACCTACGGGGAATTGCTAACCAATCTGCAAATCAGCCGCCTACGCGACACTAAAGTGCTAGCAGTGAGTTACGAAGGGCAGGATCCGGAGCGGATTCAAACCGTACTCGATGCCTTGTCGCAATCGTTTTTGGATTACAGTTTTGAACAACGGCAAGTCAATCTACGTCAGGGTATTTCCTTTGTAGATGAGCAACTACCTGAACTACGCGAACGGGTCGACACCCTGCAATCGCGGCTCGAGCGATTCCGGCAAGAATATAGTCTGCTTGATCCCGAGACGCGCGGCGGGGAGCTATCAGGTTTTATCAGCGGCGTGGAACAGCAGCGGCAGGAAACCCAAACCGCCTTGGTGGAGGCGCGATCGCTCTATACCAATTTGCAAAGGCAGCTAGGCTTGAGCGATCGCGATGCGCTCCTCGCCTCGACCCTGAGTGAATCGCCCCGCTACCAGTCATTGCTCAACCAATTGCGCGAAGTCGAAACCGAAATTGCAACGGAGTCGGCTCGATTTCAGCCAGACAGCCCTAATGTCGTTGTGCTTCAGGACAGGCGCAATAGCCTGTTGCCACTGCTGGATGCCGAAGCAGAGCGGCTATCGCAGAACGTCGTGGGGGGATCGGCCTCGGCTGCCAATGGCAACCTTACACCAACTGCCCTGGAGCTCAGCCGGGAGCTGATCCAAACAGCCAACCAAGTGCGCCAACTGGAAGCCCGAAACGAAGCGCTCGCTGGTGTGGAACAGCGCTTGAAGGAAGAATTTGCGATCGTGCCAGCGCTATCGCGGCAATACACCGAACTGCAACGGGAGTTGTCGGTGGCAACGGATAGCCTCAATCGATTTCTGGCAACACGGGAAACGTTGCAGATTGAAGCCGCACAAAACTCGATTCCCTGGGAACTGATTGCGGCACCGAACGTGTCGGGGAGCCCTATTTCACCCAACGTGCCACGGAACCTAATGCTGGGGGCGATCGCCGGACTAGTCACCGGAAGCGTGGCAGCCATCTTGGTGGACAAACTCGATCGAGTTGTTCATACGGTTGACGAGCTAAAAGCGCTTACCCCACTGCCACTATTGGGAATTGTGCCCTATCGTCGGCCTGAACAAGCTGCGCAAGGAGAGACTCCCACCACGTCCAACAGTGACACCGAAGCGGTGAATGGGGACTCCACAGCGCCGCAAACAGCAGCGCGTGCCCGCTACTACTACACCACCTCCCCGTTCATCGAGTCATTTCGCTCGCTTTACACCAACCTGCGATTCCTAGGCTCCGATGCCCCCATTCGATCGCTCGTCATCAGCTCTCCGTCACCAGCAGAAGGTAAATCGACCGTGACGATCAACCTTGCAAAAGCAGCAGCAGCTATGGGACAGCGGGTGTTGATGGTCGATGCTGATCTGCGCTGCCCGATCTTACATGAACGCCTCAGCTTATTGAATTTGCGCGGACTCAGCGATTGCCTAACCGGAGCCTATGAAGTCGAAACCCTGATCAAAGCCGTTGAGGAATCGCCCAATTTACATGTGTTGACGGCAGGGACATTACCGCCCGATCCCACAACATTGCTATCCTCCCGTCGGATGCATAGCCTCATGCAGCATCTGGCCTCGCGCTACCATCTCGTGATCTATGATGTGCCGCCCATGCTCGGCTTTGCCGACACGCCACTGCTGGCTGCCCATGCCGATGGCCTGATGATGGTTGTTGCCTTGGGTAAGACCCAGCGCCACGACATTACCCAGACGCTAGACTTGTTACGCTTGTCGCCCATTAACGTGCTGGGAATGATTAGCAACGGGCTGCGCCCCCGCAACTCGAACTATTACAAATCCACCCACTACAACTATCAACGGTATTATTCGCCCCACGCGGCACAGCAAAAATCTGGAATAGAAACGGCATCAGCCACTATTCTTGGGCGTTTTTGGCCACAGATGCGCAATGGTAATGGCGATAGCAACGGTAACGGTCATAACAATGAAAATGGCTCGACAGCCAATGCTGAAGCGCTAGCCGCAGAACCGCCAACTCCAACACCTTCCCCCACCCAACACACTCCTCCGCCTCCACCCCCAGCAACCAATACCCCAGCACCTCAAGCTAAGTCGAAACAACGTCCCGATGCCGAAGCTGGCATTAAAGTGCCGCAACCCCAATCGACACAACCCGTTGCAAAGTCCGAGGTGCCGCCGCCACCTAGTCAGCCTGTGGTGAAAGCGACTGCGTTGCCAACGACTCCTGCACCGACTCCAACAACTATCCCATCCCACCCTGCTAACACCAAAGAGACCTCAAACGCCAAATCCTCTCCTACACAGACAACTGCGATCGCCAAACGCTCGACAACCATGCTTCATGTGGGGCACTCAGCGACGGACGAGGAGGAGCGATCGCCCTACCTGTTGCGGCTCATCGTAATCGCTGGGGTTGGTGCAACGCTGCTCATTCTGCTGGTTTTGCAACTGGCATCCCATTGGCGGAGTCGCAGCGAGGCACCAGAACCCACCCCTGCCGAAGATTCACTAACACTTCCAGACGCTGCCCCTGTTGAACCCAGCGAACCCACAGGTGACTCCCTAGTTGAACCCCCTGGTGCTGAAACAGTTGAGGAACCGCCTTCAGAGGAGAGTGCCGAAGAAGCAGACAATCTCCTAAACCCATTCATTGCACCGCCCATGGAGTGAGGCGAAAAATCAGATCCAGAACGCCTCAAGTCTTCAAGCTTTGGTTGTCATAGCCTTGAACTTAGTCGGCGATCGCCACCCCCGGTTTTTGCACCTGTCCAGGTGTATGGTCGGGCTGCACTTCGATCACCAAATCCGCTGTTTTGAGTAGCGGCGGCAAAAATAACTCTGGATGGAGTGCCGTCCAGAAGTATTCGACAAAGGCAGCGATTTCGGTATCACTCATGCCCGATCGCCCCTGTTGCTTCATTTTCTGTTCGGCCTCCTGCCGCCACTGCTTGCTCAAACGGTAGTCCCCAGGATGAAGGATAACCAACGCATCCAACAAATCCCAAAGCGGCAGGTAGTCTTGCAAACGACGGTTGCAGTCGAGGGCAAATGCCTGGTCATCCTCACTGGCGATCGGCCAAGGGGCGGCATCAAACTGTGCCGCATCTAGGGGACGCATTCCTACAAACCAACCTTCAAACAGCAAAATGTCGATGTTAGAGGCGGGTTCGGGCGCGATGCGATCGCCCATCCCCCCATGCAGCGACTTGTCAAAGCGGGGCATCAGCACCGGATCAGAACTGCCCGAACGTACCTGCTGCAAGACCTGAATACCCGTGGCGATATCGTGGGTTCCGGGGGGACCTCGCCAGCGAAGGCGCGGGTCAACTTGCTGCAACTGCTGGCGATCGCCATAGGTTTTGTAAATATCGTCAATGGAAAGGATCGCGACTCCATAACCCCACTGTTCCAGCAAAGAACTAAGAATTTGCGTGAGAGTCGTCTTCCCGGTTCCCTGCCCCCCTAAAAAGCCTTGGACAATCGGGCGATCGCGCTCTTTCCGCAGGTCAGCAATCTGCGCTGCGAGCGGCAACCATAACCGCCACAGGGTTTCCAAATTCACAGTGTTCCACCCCAGCGTTGCGCTACAGAATGCCTGTAGCTGGGGATGGCATTCCCGCAATCGTTCGAGTCGCTGTTGCTGGGCAGTGGGGGATTGGTCAAACGCCGAGGTTTCCGGTGGTAGTTGGGCGATCGCATCAGTCGGGGCGATCGTACCGTCTAGCACAGCCTGGAGAATGGATATCGTCATGGGGTGCACTGGGGAAGATAGGAATGCAGATGACGGGCGTAGAGACTTAGGAACGCAGATGGACGCAGATAAGGAAAGGCTTCAACAGATTGCTATAGAAACCATTTCAGGGATGCTAAGGCGATTTCTCGGAAAGGATATGCCCGCTGGCTTCGGCTACGCTCAGCCAGCTCGTTGTTGCGTGTCCTGAGCGCAGTCGAAGAACAAAAGCTTAAAAGGTAATTTCTTTTCCGGAATTCTCCTAATTTCTGCAACTCAACTAACTCATTGTAAAAAATACTGCCTTCAAAACCTTTGTGCTATCAATTCGCAAACTTCTTCATCTGCAATGCCTGCTCTCGCGGTTCCTGCTCTCACTGTTGCCCCAGCCCCAATCTGCGTGCGTCTGTATTTATCCGCGTTCTGTTTTTCTGGTTCCGACCTAACTCCCCAACTTGAAGGCTTCTAGGACCAGCCCATAGGAGAGGCCAATTTTGGTAGCGTTGAGGGTTTCGGCAAAGAGCGATCGCGCTTTATTCACAGCTTGTCGGTCGCTGCGTCGATAGACGAACCAGCTAACCGCTTCGGTCAAAATCACAAGAAAAGCGGCTGCCAGAATATCCAACTCGGCTTCTTGCCCAGCGCTGGTCGCCAGTGCGGTTGCCAGGAAGTTGCCAAATAGCAAACCCAGAATAACCAAGGAAATGCGTCGCCAGGGATTTTGCAACCATCCTGTGAGACGGGCAATCACATCATCGGTCAGGCGGTTGAGTCTTGTATTTTGCATGGCGCGACCAGAGCTTTTCGTTCGAGGAACAGTAGATTTCGTGAGTGAGCGAAACGAGCATAAACCTATGTCGCTTTATCCTATCGCCTCTGTGAGGAACCAGAGACCAGATACACCCGTGCTTTCAACGGTGGGATGTTGTCTAACATTACAAAATGATACGTGGAGTCGCATAAACCATTACACTTCGTTGCGATCGCTCCGTCCCGAAAAACCTATCGTGATACGGTCATCAGTGTTGGTTTCAGCGAAGATTTCAGCCTTTTTTATAGATGAACGATACCTCTATGATCTCCAACGCCGACGCTTCCCAAGCATCTCCCGTCAGAGAAGATTTCAGCGAGTATGTTGCCCATCTGCAATTGCACATGGCTCTTCAAGCCCGAAAGCTTGTACCCACGCTGACGCACGCCAACGATAGTCGCGCGAATTTGCTACACGAAACTCAAGCGAATTTTGAAAAGTTTATTTCTCGTCAAAAGCTGTAAGACGCGTTCCCAAAGCATCAGGCAGTTTTAAGAAAAACGTTGTCCTCTGATCTAACCCCTCACATATTGCATCTCCAAGCAGGGTTCTTGTTTGCAAGAGCCCTGCTTTTTGGTCAGATATTTGATGGTTGCGCAGTTGGGGCGATCGCCAGTTCCTCTCTCGCCGTACTGTATCTACATACGTTGCACCAGAAACCATCCAAGCTTTTGGGCAAGGCAACTGACGTTTACCCCAAAGCATTAACAAACGGACGAACAGCCTTCACAAAAGCATCGGTCGATTCATAGGGCAGTACATTGCGTCCCGAAATCAGGCAGCCTTCGCCATGAGGCAGGTGTTCGAGATACTTGGCAAGGCGTTTTTCAGCACTTTCGCTATAGCCTTTGGTGACGCTAGACGCTTTTTCACCAAAGACTGCCAACGTCGGACAGGACAGAGCCTCGATTGCCGATTGATAGTCCTGGCGCCAAAATCCTGATAGAAATGCGAAAACAGCATGGCGCGTGGCGGCTTTTCCAGAATCAGATTGGAGGCGATCGAGCCAGTTGTCGTCAATATCTGCTGGGTCGCCAAACAACTGCCGTTCCGAAAATGAGGAGAGAAACTTACGCCGCCGAGCATATTGATAAAATGCTACACCCAAGGGCGTATCAAACAAATTCCACGCGATTTTTTGCTGCTGTGACTGGGTTGGGTTGGTCATCAAACGCCAAGCTGGTGGGCCAGAGAGGGCGATCGCCTTCACCTGCTCGGGAAACAAATCAGCACAAGATAATGCCACAGGAAACAAGGCTCCCTGCGACACAATCACCACGGGCTCTTGAATAACGTCAGTCACAAGCTGTTGGAGCTGCCGTCCCCAGTCATCAGGATAGTAGGCTACACGGGGCAGGTCGCTCTCCCCACAGCCGAGCAAGTCGGGATTGTAAATCACATTGCGCTGCCCCGATTCATGCCAAGCGTTGATGAAGCGCATCCAAAACCACCGGGATAGGCCAACCCCGATGGGATGAATCAACAGCAAAGGCGACCCACTGGAGTCCCCCATCGGCGGATCAATGCGATCGTATGCACAGTTATAACCTTGCCAGTCGTAGTACTTCATTGGGGTCGTTTCTATCAGCCCAGTCCGAGTCTCATCATAGTGGAATTTGCTAGCGGGCGATTAGACAGAATATGTGGAGGGGCGATCGCCAACCCCAAAGCTCTTCGTCACTCAAACTTCAAGCCTGAGCCGCTTGCTAGATTCATCCTCCGCCTTTGAGTCCCCCATGTCACACTGGAAGCAGGGAAATACAATGCCCACGAGAACAAAGCTATGACGATCTCAACCGAACAACAAGTCTGGACCGATGCAGACTTCATGGCACTTTCCAAAGATGGACATCGCTACGAATTGGTAGACGGAGAGCCAATCGACATGGGCAATTCAGGAATGGAACATGGCTATGTTGCCTGCATCTTAGTTGCCCGTTTGACAGCATTTGTGCAACAAAACAAGCTGGGAGCCGTGTGCGACTCCAGTACGGCGTTCACCCTCAAAAATGGCAATAAACGCTCTCCGGATGTGTCCTTTGTGAGTAAAGAACGGCTCACAGGGCTGAAACGTCCGCCCCGTGGTTTCTTTCAAGGCTCTCCTGATTTAGCCGTTGAAATCCTTTCGCCGAACAACACTGTTGAAGAAATCCACGCCAAGATTGTGGAATATTTCGAGAGCGAAACTCGCTTGGTATGGGTGATTCATCCTGATGAGCGATATGTACTGGTCTACCACGCCCCAGAACCCGATCGCTTCTTGCGGGCAGACGACACACTGGATGGAGAGGCCGTTGTACCAGGGTTCTCAATGGCGATCGCCGATCTCTTTGAAGAATGGGACTTTTGATGGGGCGATCGCCTGTCTCTGGAAAGAGTCAGGGGAGGTTATAGCTTGCTCACTTAGATCTGAAGAATTCAATCACTCCAGGCGATCGATCTCTCCAGTGCTGCCGTTGATGCGGACGCGCTGCCCATTACGGAAGATTTGGGTAGCATCTTCAACATTCATCACGGCGGGAATGCCATACTCCCGAGCAACGATCGCCCCATGGGACAACTGCCCTCCAACCTCGGCGATCAGCCCGCCCACCTGAGCGAGGAGCGGCGACCAACCCGCATCGGTGAAGGGGACGACCAGCACGGTGTTGCGATCCACGTCGGGGATGGTGTTGAGGTTAGTGACGACCCTAACAGTGCCTTCCATTTGGCCGGGGCTGGCTCCAATGCCGCGTAGCTGGCTGGCGGGTAGGGAGACGATGGGTGTTGGGAAAAATTCGGGTGGGTCATTGCCGTAGACAAGATTGGGGACGCTGGGTTGGGCGCGATCGCTCGTCAGGCGTTTTTGGCGAGTGGTGATGCGATCGTGCAGGGTGGCCTTCAGCTCAGCAGCATTGCCTTCGACCAGCTGGCGAATTTCGTCAAATTCCAGGAAAAAGATATCGCCAGCAGAATGCAGCAATCCTTCGCTGAGCCAGCGTTTCTCTAGTGCTAGAAAGCTCCAACGCAGCTCGGCGAGCAAGCGATTATAGACTTCAGCAACCTGCCCTTTCAAATCCAGGCGGCGTTGGATGCGGTTGGATTTGCGGGACGCTTCGCTGTCAGCTGTCGGCGCTTTGAGGAATTGCAGGAGAAGCACTTGCACGGGTTGGGGATCTTCTCGCCAGCAAGGAACGGAGATGTCGGTGGCGACAGAGCTGAGGTAGCCGTAGTCTGCCAAAAAGTCGTCGAATTTTTGGAGAATCTTTTGTCCGGCGGCAGTTTCGTTCAAGCGATCGAAGAGTTGTTGGGTGTCTGTTGGCAGAGAGTCTCCTAGGAGCGGAAGAGCTTCAGTGGCCATAGCTTGGAGCGATCGCGTGGCGGCAACTTCGGGAGTGCTGCGGCTGTCGAGCTGTCCTAGATCAACGCGACCGATGGCTTTACGAGCAGCGAATCCCAGGGGCGCGAGGATGTTGTAGTAGGTGGTGCGTTTGAGTACATCCAAGATGCGATCGATGCGCTGGAGAATGGCCTTGGTTCCCAGGCTCTCGGCAGGTTCAGTAGTGAGATCGTAAAGTAGGGGTTGGAAGTGAGTGTGATCGTCTTTGGCAAAGGCATTGGGCAGGTTGATTTCCTGTTGCACCAGGCGCAGCAGCCCTGGCATGTTGCGCAGGGTCGATTGTAGCGGTGGCTTGCTGAACTTCGCGCCACGGGTGAGAAATTCCAGGCTTTCCGGCGGTAAGCCCATGCGAGAGAACACATCCCCCAGCAGAGTGGCGTTGAAATAGGCAGCGGAATTGTGCAGGGTAGCGGTTTCGGTGAAGTCCAGGCCAAGAGCGCGATCGCCCAGCACAATGGTGAAAATCTCGCCCCACACGCCACAGGTTAGTGGACGATTGATCGACCAGGTGAGCGGATGGATGAAGCCGGGAATCACTTCAGCAGCAATTTTCCGTGTCCAGATCGGTTGCAGCGTGGTGATCGGGCGGGATTGCAGCAGCCACAGTTGCTGGCCATCAAAGCTCCACTCAATATCCTGAGGAATGCCGTGGAACTGGTTTTCTAAATGCCGCGCCAGATAGGCGACCTGTTGCACCAGTCGGTTGGGGACATCCCCTTCCCCGTCCACCGCAAGGGTTTGGTCATCGGGCAAGCGCCAGTCTTCTCCCAGTTCCGTATCAGAGACAGCGACACGATAGCGGTCGGGGGTAAATCGCCCCGACACCACGCGGGTAGCCGCTCCCGGCAGTGCTTCCACAATCACCGCATTGCCCTGACGTGACACCGGTTCGCGGCTAAAGGCCACGCCAGAGAACACGCCCTGCACCTGCCGTTGCACCAGAACGGCCATGCCACCATCGGTAATCCCCTGGCGCTGACGATATTGCACGGCACGAGGCAGATTGTACGACGCCTGACAGCGCAGTACCGTCTCCGCCAGGATGGTCGGGTTGGTGATGTCGAGGAAGGAGTCATACTGTCCGGCAGCAGAGGCGATCGTTCCATCCTCCCCAATGGCCGAAGACCGCACCACCATCGGCTTCTCTTCGGTGGGCTTGACCGTTTGCAGCAGCGGTGCTGGGTCATCCCCCGGCGGCACCACCCAACCCGGTGGCACAGGATAGCGCCATTCCTTGAGTTGCGCCAAGGTCGCGGCTTTACCACCCACTTGCTTGACATCCAGCCGCTGATCGAGAGAGAGGAGGGCGCGATCGCCCCGAAAAAACTTAAACATAGTACGTGACTCGGTTTGGGCAGACTCCGCAGGCAAATCGAGGTCGTCAGGGATTTGGCGATAGACCCAGGCTATCAGCAAGCTGAGCAGTACTGTCGCCATCACCCTCGGTCCATCTTGAGGATGCCGCAAGGCCACGATGACAGGCAAGAGTACCAGGATGCCAAACTTCCCCGCCTGCCGCTCCCGCACCAGGGTAAAACCTACCCCACCAATCAACGCCACCAGTAACGCCGTTTGCATGTCATGAGCCAGAAACCCCCAAACGACGTTGGTCGTACCAGCACCCCGCCCAAATCCATAGCGCCCTGCCACCAGCAACATTAAGGCCACTAGCTCGACCGCAGGTGCAGCGGGGAAGAGCGATCGCGCCAACAAAACCACCCCAATTCCCTTCAGCGCTTCCGACAAAACCGCCAAAATCCCGACAATGTTGCCCCCGTGATAAAACGCCGCCGATACGCTGATATTACCGGTTCCTAAGTCCCGCAAGCGCTTTCCACTCAACCCACGGGTCAACCATGCTACCAATGGGAAACCTCCCACAATCGGGCACACCACCAGCAACACCACCACAGCCCACCCTATTGGCATCGTCATCCCTCAACCCTCGCGACACACGCTGTCTTTTAGGGTATTGCACTCGGATGTTAACTGTGGCTGCAAAGTGCAAAAGAAGAGGTGTGACGAATGCTCTCCTTGGCTGATGAATTTAGGCCATAAGTCTCATACGTTAAGCGATGATTAGCTGATATCATCACCTGGAAGATCATGCGTTCTACCTAATTTGCCGTGCATTACATATGGTGTATGGTAAATAATCAAATTCTATGGATAGTGTGTTTAAACCGAAATGCAAAAATTTATTGCAAGAGAAAATTCTCCGTGGAGTCAACAAAATAAGCTTGTAGACCTCTACACTGCAGCTAAGATACTAAACTTGTCCCCTGCTCATATTCGAAGGTGGGAAAAAAAAGGTTTACTGCTGACCATTCGTGAGAAAACAGGAAATCGTCTTTTTAGACTCAAAGATCTAGAATCTCTTCGTTCAGGAAATAAATCAACGAGCGCTACATTCCAGATTTTAAGAACTGATGAGAGAAGTCAATATACTGTCATTGAACTTTTCTCTGGCTCTGGCGGTATGGCTTTAGGCTTTGAAAATGCTGGACTTACAACTCAACTTCTTGTTGAAATTGATAAAGATTGTGTATCGACATTACGCCATAATCGTCCAGATTGGAACGTCATACATAACGATATCCGAGATGTAGCTTTTACGGATTATTCAGGCACGGTTGATATTGTTGCTGGGGGATTCCCTTGTCAAGCTTTCAGCTATGCAGGTCATAGCCGTGGATTTGAAGATACGCGAGGAACACTTTTTTTTAGTTTTGCTCGATGTGTTCAAGAAGTAAAGCCCAAACTTGCATTAGCTGAAAATGTCAGAGGTTTGCTAAGACATGATTCAGGTAGAACTTTAGAAACTATGATTCAAGTCTTAGAGGATATTGGTTATAAAGTAGCCTATAAGCTTTTGAGATCACAATTTCTAGATGTTCCACAAAAGCGTGAGCGATTAATTATTATCGGAGTTCGCCAGGATCTTGATCTAGATATCTTATTTCCTCAAGAGCAGAACCATATTATTTCGCTAAGAGAAGCGTTCAAGAATTGTCCTAATTCTCCTTGCGCTCAATATCCAAAGAGAAAGCGAGAAATTTTGAGTTGTGTACCGGAAGGAGGATATTGGAAGGATCTTCCTCTTGACCTGCAGAAAGAGTATATGAAGGGCAGTTTTCACTTGAGTGGGGGGAAAACAGGCATGGCAAGACGTTTATCTTGGGATGAACCTTCTCTAACATTAACCTGTAGCCCTGCTCAGAAGCAAACTGAACGATGTCATCCTTCCGAAACTCGTCCCTTAAGCATTAGAGAATATGCAAGAATACAATCTTTTCCTGATGAATGGGGATTTTTAGGATCTGTAGCCTCTCAGTACAAGCAAATTGGAAATGCTGTACCAGTAAATCTGGCATACCATGTAGGAAAGTGTTTGATAGACACGCTAGACAATAGGGGACAAGAGTTCACTCTTGAGACAAACACAGCTGGAATTGTTCAACAACTATCACTTCCCTTGTAATTTCGGTCGTGCACTAAACAAACGTGGGATTCGTCATTAGAATCTGATGAATCAGGTGATGCATGATGCAATGTCCCTACTGCGACCACCCGAAAGCCCACAAGCACGACCGAACGAGCAAAGGAAATCAACGCTTCAAATGTCCTCAATGTGGAAAGACCTTCACTGAGAGCATTGACACGATTTATTATCGACGGCAGGTCAGCGTTGAGGAAGTCGAGACGATCCTCCAGAGCCATGCCGAAGGCACCAGTCTACGTGGGGTGGCACGAGTGAGTCACCGCGCTTATGGGACGGTGGTCAGTCTCCTTCGAGCCACGAGTGAAAAATCGCAGTTGGCTCACAACCAGGGTGTCCAATCGGTGGATACGGACGACATTGTGGCTGATGAGATGTGGTCATTTGTGCAAAAAAACAAAAATACTGCTTACCCGAGGAGTTAGAGAAGGGAGATTGTTGGATTGGCGTAAGTCTCGCTCGAGAGAGTGGATTGATTATCAGTGCCCGGGTGGGCAAGCACACTGATGCCTTCTTAGAAGAACTGGTGGTGAGTACTGAGGGAAAGACCGAGGCGAGGCTTTGGTACACCGACGATTGGGGCGGTTATGAGCGGATTTTGCCGCCTGAGGTCACCCATGTGATTGGCAAGGAAAACACCCAACGCTTAGAGCGGAGCAAT
>JBCBSJ010000112.1:0-14011 GCA_039819245.1 Cyanobacteria bacterium J06638_20 | reverse complement strand
TAACAAGTTAGGACTTTTTCTAAAGGCTGCATCAACACAATCCCGAAAAGTATCAAATTGCTGAGTACAGGACAAAAAAATCAAACCCCAGCTAAAACCCTTGATTTTGGGTAGCGCGAGCGGTGCCCGCGCTACCCAAAATCAAGGGTTTTAGCTGGGGTTTGATTTTTTTGTCCTGTACTCAGCAATTTGATACTTTTCGGGATTGTGTTGATGCAGCCTTTAGAAAAAGTCCTAACTTGTTATGTGCAAGGTTATCTTGGATGGGCGATCGCTACTTTTGAGCAAGCAGTCGTTGGATAGCACCACTTGGCTTAACATTCATCTTTCCACCTGCCATCAACCGGTCAGATAGCAATGACAATCTGGCTTTTCAATTAGAGATGCAGCAAGACGATTCAAGGCGACTGCTGCCAATAGCCCACCTCCCAATGTTCCCTCCACGGTGATGTAGGGAATATCGAGCCGCATAAGTTGACGTTTGGCAGCTGGGGCATGGCTAAAGCCGATAGGAAAACCAATAATGAGTGCAGGGTGACGATGGTGTTGGGAAATCGCCTTACACAGCTTTATCAATACTGAAGGCGCATAGCCGATGACCCAAATATTGCCGTCAATTAGCTGGCAGAGTCGTTCCTGGCAGTCTGTTTCTTGCCAGATGGTTTGTTCTGCATCGGCAACGCTACTGATGTGGGGATTTTCAAGCAATGTTGTCCATTGGCAGCCTAAATGGGCTAATCGGGTTTGATCCAGAGCGTTGGTCACTGCTGGTACATCGCTGATAATGGTGCAGCCCTTGTGCATAGACTCACGGGCTGTTTTAATAGCATCTTGGCTAAAGCGGACAAACGCCGCCAGGCTCACATCACCACAGGCCAAAACCAGGTGAGACAAGACATCCACCTCAATTTCAGGACGTTGAGACAGATCGGGGAGCAATTGCTGGAGGGCTTCGCGAAAGTTTTCAGGATGGTCGGATGCGGCAGCATCGAGATGGCGCCAAAGGTCTTCGTTGAGGGATTGGGCACTTTGGGTTTCGGCTTCCAGGAACCGAAGTTGAGTGATCGCTTCTGTCTGAATCAACTGACAGCCATGATCGCGCCCCAGTAAACCTTCCAAAGCGGTTGCCGTTTGCCGCAATTTGATGAGTCGCTGCAAGATGGTTTGATACTGTTGCTGAAGCTGAGGTAACAACGAATCCGTCCCGTTAGATTCAGCCTGTTCGGTCAACATCTGCTTAATATGGGAAAGCTGAAACCCTTGCTGCTTTAGCGCTACAACGCGCTGTAGTCGTTGCACATCGGTATCGCTATACAGTCGATAGTTGCCATGGGAGCGCTCCGGCTGCGGCAGTAGCCCAATCTGGTGGTAGTGCCGCACCATACGAGGCGTAATGCCATGGCCAACGGTTTGAGTGAGTTCTTTAATTGTGAGCATAGCCTTGACCTTAACATCAATGTCAAGGTTTATTCTGGTGCCCGTGACACAATGGATTTCAGTTGACATGGCTCACAGTCTTTTTACTCCCTGGCAGCAGCGCTTTCAGAATTGGTTGCAGATATATCCGGAGGCGATCGCCGCAGTTGTTTGTGGACTGCTGACGCTGCTGGGCTGGTTGGCGCTGGGAGGTAATTGGATTGGCATTGGTATCTGGATTTTATTAGCGGCTTATGTCATCGGCGGGTTTGATAGTGCCCGAGAAGGATGGACGACCCTGTGGCAAGAGCGAGAACTGGATGTTGACCTGCTGATGATCGTAGCGGCAGTGGGGGCGGCCATCCTCGGTCTGTGGCAGCAGGAGTACTACCTGCTGGTTGATGGAGCCGTGTTGATTTTGATCTTCGCCATTAGTGGAGCACTCGAAAGTATTGCCATGCATCGAACGGAGCGAAATATCCGCAGTTTGATGCAACTCGCGCCTGATCAAGCCAGGGTAATGGTGCGGGGCCAGGAGAAGATGGTTGCGACGCAGCAATTACGAGTGGGCGATCGCATTCTGATTAAACCAGGGGAATTTGTGCCAACGGATGGGCTGATTCAGGACGGTCACAGCGCTGTGAATCAAGCGTCCATCACAGGAGAATCAGTTCCAATAGAGAAGGTAATCGGTGACGAAGTGTTTGCGGGCACCATCAACGGTAATGGGGCTTTGACCGTAGAGCTGCACAAACCACCGGAGAGCAGCCTGATTCAGCGAGTGATTCGGATGGTGGAGCAGGCCAAAGCTTCAGCGCCACCATCCCAACGGTTTCTAGAAACCTTTGAGCGAGGCTATGCCAAGATCGTTGTGGGAGTAGGGCTGCTATTAGCGTTCTTACCACCGCTGCTGTTGCAATGGAGTTGGGAGGCAACGATCTACCGAGCACTGATTTTTCTGGTGGTGGCTTCGCCCTGCGCCTTGATGGCAGCGATTATGCCAACGCTACTGTCAGGCATTGCCCGAGGGGCGCGCCAAGGCATCTTGTTCAAAGATGGGGCGCAATTAGAAACGATGGCAGAGGTGCAGGCGATCGCCTTTGACAAAACCGGCACCCTCACCACCGGCATCCTCCAGGTCAGTGATTTGATTCCCGCCCCTAGCGTTGATGCTAATCGAGTGCTGCAAATCGCGGCCTCTTTAGAAGCCTATTCAGAGCACCCTATTGCAAAGGCCGTAGTGCAGGCGGCCCAAAGGCAAAATTTACCCTTGCTCTCGACCCAGGCGGTACAAGCAGACGTTGGTCAGGGTGTCTCCGGTACCCTGGAAGGCGTTACCGTGCGCCTGGGGAAACCTGCATTCGTTATAGCTGATGCAGCCGTAGCGACTGTTGCCACTACCGCAGCGAAAGTCTTAAAGGAAGAAAGAGCACTCCCATCCGCCCTACATCAGGCAAGCCAACGACTTGAGCGGGCAGGTAAGACCGTCATTTGGGTTAGTCAGCAGCAACAGGTACTGGGCTTGCTTGCCGTTGCCGACCAGGTGCGCCCGACAGCCCCCCGCTTGCTCAATACCCTCCGGCAACTGGGCATCGACGCTACAGTGATGCTTACTGGCGACAATGAGGTCACCGCGCAAACCGTCGCCCAATCTGTCGGAGTCGACACCGTTTATGCCAATCTCTTACCCGAAGACAAAGTCACCGCCATTCAACAACTGCAACGGCAGTACCGCACCGTTGCGATGGTTGGCGATGGGATCAATGACGCTCCAGCTCTAGCTCAGGCTTCAGTCGGTATTGCGATGGGAGGAGCTGGTAGCGACGTTGCTCTAGAAACCGCCGACATTGTGCTCATGGCCGACCACCTCGAGAAGCTGGAGCAGGCCATTCGCATCGGCAAGAATTCACAACGCATCATTCGGCAAAACATTGCGATCGCCCTCACCTCCATCGCTCTGCTGATGGTCGCCAACTTCCTCGGCGAACTCACCCTACCTGTTGGAGTTTTAGGCCACGAAGGCTCGACGCTATTGGTGACACTGAATGGACTGAAACTTCTCAGAAATTAGATGATTTGAGGGTTGTAAGTGGAGGCCTAGACGTAGCGCTGTCCTCCATTAGTGCGACCCAGTTGTTGAGTAGGCGATCGCAGACTTGGGCGAACGGCGCGATCATCAGCGTGAGGCGTAAACGATTCAAGAGACCAGCTTTCGCGCTGATATTGAAGGTCATGCAAATTTGGGTATGGTCAGGTTTTGGAATTAAGGCCCATTCTCCCGTCAGTGCACCAATCGGATAGGGGTAGTCTTTAGCTTCAGTATCTATGCGAAAAGCAAAGGCACGACCCTCATCCCAACGAGTGCAGGTTTCACGCCAGGATTGACCGTCATTGTTGGTACACTGACGAACCATCCCGTAGCCTTGGCCACTGATAATTTCGACCTTGCTAAGGTTATCGGCAACTATGGCATACCCCTCTTGATCGTTCATAATCTGCCAGACTGTTTCAGGGGTAGCGTGGGTCAAGGTACGTGCAGTTAATTTCAAGCGTGCGCCCTGTCTCACCACAGTAATCTCGTTTTTCCCTTGATACATAAGGGCTAGCCCGATAAGCTGCCCAACCGCAAAGAAAGCAACGGCGATCGCAATCCCCATAATGATCGCCATACCCAGCCCTGAAAAATAGTGGGCAAAAGCAGTGAGCAAAACACCACTGCCCAAAACCCAAACCCCATCAAGTGCCGTAATAAACTGAACCCGCTGTCGGTTTGTGATTTTCTGTCGCGCTGTCAATAAAACCAACACGGCGAAGAGGAGCAGTCCGATGCCGAGTCCAAAGATGAGCTCAGGCATTGATAGTCTCAAAATGGAGAGGGGTTGCTGAAGTAATAAGTCAGCCAGCCGTGCAGGCTTGAGGATGCAGACAAGACCTGAAACAGCCGAAAAGAAACCATTGATCGTCAATGCAGTGCGTAGCGTAGCATCATTGGTTTGATGAAGTTGCATGGTAAATCATCCCGTAGTCGATGAGACGAGTTCTTGCAAACGTATTGTTGAACAGGTTAATACTGGCATCAACTACCTGAGAGGTAGTTTTCACACCGCCCTGAGAATGAGAAATTGGGCTTATGAATGTAAAGCCATACACCTTTCCACACCTCCTCAAATCCTGGCGCGCAAAGTCTCAAGTGAGCCAGTTAGAGCTGTCGCTGCGCTGCAATGTTTCACAACGGCACATCAGTTTTGTGGAATTGGCAAAGGCTGTGCCGAGCCGATCGATGGTCTTGGATTTTTGCGAAGCACTAAACATTCCACTCAGAGATCGCAATGTGCTTTTATTAGCGGCTGGATATGCTCCTGAGTATCAGGAAAGCAAGTTGAATGAACCTGAGCTGGCGGCTGTTGACAAGGCATTGACAATGATGCTGACACAACAGGAACCGTTCCCAGCAATGGTCATTGACCGAATGTTCAATGTGGTTCGTGCCAATCACAGCGCATTAAATCTACAGATGATGCTGTTTGACGTTGCACAGCCAAACGAGTTACCGCCGATTGCGGGGAATTTACTTCGCGGTCTATTTCACTCGGGTGGCTACCGTGACCATATTGCCAATTGGACTGAAATTGCGCCCTATTTTCTTCGACGGCTCCGAGACGAGATTTTTGCGCACAACAATCCTCAAGATTTGCAGGAATTATTGCAGGAGTTACAAGCATGTGACGGCGTCTCGGAAGATTGGGTGACGTATCAGCCAGGTCAATGGCAGGCTCCTATTTTGACCATTGATATCAAAAAAGATGATGTAGAGTTAAGCCTATTTTCAACGATTGCGACGCTTGGAATTCCCCTTGATATTACGCTACAGGAGATACGCATCGAATGCTATTTCCCTGCGGATGAGAAAACCCGAGAGTATTTTATGGTGCAAAGGAAACGATAATTTGGGTTCTTCAATCGGAGTTGATAACAGAGTATCTACGGTATCTATGACGGGGATTTTGAGGGGACGATCGTTTCGTCCCCTACCTCCTCTAGCCTTGGTGAGATTGGGCGGGTACGGTTGTAGCCTTGAGACGCTCAATTTGGCGGCGGAGTTGGGTTAGCTTCGATGTCAGAGCTGGATCAGTTTCCTGGGCAAGGATGCGGTGGATGCGATCGCCCATTTGTTGATGGTGTCTTAGGGTTGTGGAGCGGTCTCCGCAAATGCCATAGGTGCGGGCTTTGATCTCAGATTCTGGCAAGCAGAAAAAGACACCGCCATCGGTGTATTGAATCGTGCCTTCATGTAGGTCGAACAGGCGCGCGTTCCCGGTGATGGCATCGCAAGCTTGGTGACAGCCGTAGACATGCAGACTCAAGAACGGTTCATCGCTGGGATTACCCATCTGGTGGATCAGTTTTTGATCGACGCCATTCACACTGCCGGGAGTAAACGATTGCTGAGCAGCCGTTTTGAGGACACCGCCCTCGAATTGATAGGTGATGTGATCGGCGGTTCCCAAAAACAACACGGCTCCCCATTGGGTGGCACCATGATCGTGGATGGCGCTGTAATCCCCCGGTAACCAGGACATCACCATCACTTCAAAGCGATCGCTGCGATAAACCAGACGACGCCCATAGCTATCACGAATCGGATGTTTCCAATCGGCCCAGGGAAGCAAATCCTCAGTTTGAATCGCCGTTCCCTGGAGATAGCGAGTCAGGTTGATTGGGGTGATGATATTGGCATATTCAAGATAGTTGACCAACTCTCGAAGCTTGATAGGTAGGGACTCGAAGCGTTGATCCGGAAGCAGTGCCGCTTGCGTCATGACATTTATCCTCCTAATCGGTTCAATCGTTGCCGTAACCAACTGCTCCTCGGAGCGCAATGTCTTGCGGCTCCATTGGATCACTCCCCGTCCTGCGGCAACAGCCGTTGCAGAATCACCACATCGTGCCAGCATCCGTTGAGGTATCCGATTTCCGTTTGGATGCCGACCATTTCAAAGCCAAACCGTTGGTGAAAGCGAATGCTACCCGTATTTGCTGCCAGAATCTTGACGACGATATGGTGGTAGCCGAACAGCGCCACTTGGCTCAAGAGCGCCCGTTGGAGATGGGTGCCATAGCCATTACCCGTTGCACCTAAACAGAGATAAATCGAGGTTTCGCAGCAAAAGTGATAGCCTGGGCGATCGCTGTAGCGCTTGATAATTCCCCATCCCAGAATCTGCTCCGCTTGTTGTGCCACAAGGATGCATTCCCGGTCGTTAAACCGTTTCACCATTGCCGCGATCTCCGCCACTGTGTAGGAGTGGGTGTCCATCGTGCGATCGCCCAGTGCTACCGACTCGTTATAGATATGGGCGATCGCGCTAAAGTCCGAGTGCTGGCAAAAGCGGATAGCTAGAGACGTGGGGGAAGTGAGAGCAAGCATGACTTTCGGGGGCGGTTAGGGGGAGTTTATGTGGAACCAATGGCTGAGCAGCCTAACGAACGGGTGTTTTGGAACGGTTGAATCCAGTTGTGCCTGCTGAAGCGTTGGATTCCAACGGCATCCTGGTGGTTGGTTGGGAGGGAACAGTGGTTGGAGTGGGGATGACAGCTGATGGGAGTTGGCGATCGCCTGTTGGCTGTAACGTGTTGTCTGACCTGGCCCCGAAAGTGTTCACTAGCCAATCGATAAACCGTTGCATTACAGGCTGACCTGTCAATAATTCCAACCGGGCAAAGCCGCCAATATTGCCCGCATTGATTTCGCTAATCCGCCAGGTACCATCGTCATCCATCAAGAAGTCGTATCCCAGGGTGGTGATGCTCAGTCGACGGTAGGCCAGAGCCGTCTGCTGGATTGCCCAACGTTCGTCGTCGCTGACGGTGGCCAGGGTGCATTCGCCGCCACCGCTGACATTGTTGACCCAATGCCCCTGCTTAGATCGCCGCAGATAGGCTCCGTAAATTTCATCATCAACCACCACAATGCGCTTATCCCCTTCATGCACCCGCCGGAGATAGCGCACAAACTGGAGGGGTTGCTGCGTTGTGCCACGCAGGTAAACCATGGCCTGGGACAGACTCGCGAAGGTGCGCCGACCCGCCAGCAGATGATCGGTTTGCACTTGCCCATCCTCTTGCCAAACCTTGAATACGCCGCGACCGCCGCAGCTATTGGCCTGCTTTGCCACCACCACGCGATGGCGCTCCAAAAATGCCTGGGCGGTTGGCTCATCCGTGGTGACTAGGGTTTCTGGCAAAAACGGTGTGGCGACTTGGGATAAAAAATCGGGCTGAATTTGTTGGGCAATACCACTGGGGCGATTGACGAACTGGGTGTGGGATTCCCATCGCTGGAGTTGCGCCAGGTATCCTGCTGGAAAGGGTTTGAGGGTGCGGCAGAATACACAATCCACACCATCCAGCGAAAGTGGCTGATGCGCTCCCCGGCTCAATTGCAAGAAATCTGCATAGGGCAAGGGGGCATGGACAGGTGCAGTCTGAACCGTCGGAACCCTCTCCGTAGTCGAGGCTGCCATGGCCAGCACTTGCTGGGTGGGCACATGGTAAAACGCGATGCGTGGGTCTTGCGCTGCCGCCCGATAGAAGCTGGGCACATCCAGGGGCGGGCGGGCGTATTGGGTTGTGTCACAAATGGCGAGTAATCGCATCGTCCCATTCTCCTTATGACGCCGACGCGCAGCTTTCTGCCCCGCCTGCCATTTCCTTGGGAACGACAGGAGTTACTTGGCGGCCAAAATTGGTAATGCAAATCCCGGTCATGATCACGACAAAGGCGATCGCCTGAGTCAGTGAAGGGCGTTCCCCATTCAGCAAGAATGCAAACAGCACCCCAAAGACGGGGGATAGCACGGTCCATTTGCCGACCGTTTTCGAGTCCAGTTTCTCCAGGGCGGCATACCAGAGAAACTGCGCCAGCACGATGATTACTAAGGCGTAGATGGACATCACAATCCACAACTGTCCTGAAAACACCTCAATGAAGTGAACCGGCTCAAACAGGACACTAACAACAATGAAAAAGACAACGGCAGAAACAAAATTGCGACTAAAGACGACGGTGGAAAGGCTAGTGGATCCCGTCAGCATGACTTTGCCCAACAACGAACTGGTTGCATAGACAAAGGCTGAACCGAGAATCAGCAGATCGCCCCGGTTGATCTGGAATTCGCTCGTTTTCAGCACAATCGCCGCAATGCCCGCAATGATCAGGCCAAAGCCCAACCACTCAGCTGCTCGTAGCCGTCGCCCCAGAAGCAACGTGCCCACCAAGGCATAGATGACAGGGCCGAGTCGTCCGATCAGTACGGCATTGGTAACGGATGTATCTTGTAGCCCAGTGAAGATCAACGACGACAGCAAAGCGGCAAGGCAACCATTGAGAAACAGCCCCAGTATGAGCTTGGGAGGATGAGTGCGGATCTCGCGCACAATGGCGGGTAGCCCAAACCAAACCATCACGGCAAAAGCTGCACAGAGATTGCCCACAAACAAAACATTGCAAAAGGAAATGGGCGATTCCATACCGCCACTGAGTCGGGTGGCATTGGTCACCAAAAATGCAATCAACGCGGGTCGCAAAGCGGCTAAGGCGCGCGATATGACCAGCAATAGTTTTGGATTTGAAGTGGACAAAAATGTCTGAGTCATCCGATGCGCTCGTAGGTATCTGGATTCGCTTTGAGAATGAAGCCGTCGCCGTACTGCATGACTTCTCCGGTAATGCGCAGTGGATCAGCTACGACGGGTAGGACGCGATCGCCCACTGCCTCTCCGGCTTCGTCAGCCAGCATGAAATACAGGCTGTTGCCATCCTGGTTGTGAACCAGAAAAACGGGTGGAACGCCACCGCTGATGCAGCGAATGGCACAGGCGCGATGGGTCTTTGTCCGACCAGGTTTCATCACGCCGGGATAGCACTTGCTATCGACAATCTCCCCGACTAACGAAAACTGCCCTAGAGAGCGGCTTGTTTCGGTTTCCACGCCATGGGCGGCGGGCGGTGGGATGGGCTCTGCGGAACGGGCAGCAATCACATTGAGGCGATCGCGACTCACCAACGTCCCTGTTAAAGTCACCCATTGTCCAAGCTGCGCCAATACGTCTTCCCTGGGTGCGGTTTTACCCGGCCCCGTCAGCAGATACACCGCAAAGGGAAAAGTTCCAGAAGCATCCTCCGGCTGTGGTACCAGCAAATGGGGGGCAGGCGAGCCGACCAACAGTCCCTCAAAGTCCTGGCTTCCGCGTACTTCTCCGGCGTTGAACTGCTCAAAATGAACCAGGGGCAGTAGCGCGGCTAAGGTCAAAACGACAATAACCAGAGCAGGAATAAATATCAATAGGAAGCGTCGAACACTGAGAGGAATCGGCGCATAGCCAATGTAAAAATCGTCGGACGGTGGAGAAGGAGTCATGGGTGGAAAAGGGACGTTGATATAAATGGTTTTGGAATAAGGAGGAAGGTAATGGAAACGCTATCTTCGGAATCCAACTGCCTATGAGTGACGAGTGGGCGATCGCAAACCATCCACGGAATTAACCTCTTCCTGTCAATCTCGATCTAGCCGCTGGATCGAGATTGGCCTCACCTGATCACCGCAGGCGCAACAGGAGTTCCCGGTGGATAGGGAGTGGTCTTAACCCAAATCTGGTCGCCCTGCAACTTCACCTCAAAGATGGGGACTTTTTCTGTAAAGGGGGGAGGAGACGCGCCGTCTTCGGGGCGGTATTGGTAGCCATGCCAGGGACAGGTAATGCAGCCGTCGATGACTTTGCCTTCCCCCAACGGTCCGTTCTGGTGTTGGCACACGTTGGAAATGGCCGCGACCTTGCCGTCGTACTTAAAGATGGCAACGCGTTCTCCAGCCAAGGTGACGACTTTGGCGCGGTTTTCAGAAATCTCGCTGAGGCGACCGACATCCACAAAATCCTCTGTAGCGGAATGGGGAACTTCGCGATCGCGCCCCGCTTCACACACCCCAGTAATCAAGTGCAGGCTGATGAGCCATAGCCCCCCTAACCCCACCAGTCCTGTCATCAGCGGATGCTTATTTGTTTCCAGTGCTCCCAGAACAACATGGCCAACCAACAAGCCATAGGCTGCATAAACTCCCATGTGCAGCGCTTTCCACACTGGAGCTGTCAAATTTGCCAGCCAAAAGTCATGACTGGTAGCCGCCATCAGAAACAGAATGACTAGGGAAAGAAACCCAAGAATTTCAAAGGGAAACCGAATGAAATCGGCGTAGTGGGTATTGCCAACAAACAGACTTACCAACGGATCAAGGTTGCCAAAGTCGTGGTACCAGGTGAGGGCAATGCGAAAGTGGTAGGCCGCCAATAAAAACATGGTGACGCCCATGTGTCGGCGGTTAAACAACAATGGATAGAGTTTTGGGGTAAGGCGCGTCAGTGGCCCAATGGAAAGAATCACATGGAGCAAGATAAACGCGGCTGAACCAAAGGCGCGAATCCGAATGCCCCGCAGATCGAGACTGGGTTCAAACTGGGCAGCGACGGTCATGAAGATCCACAAATACATTCCCACCGACCCCAGCAAGATGGCGTCGTAAATTAGCTTCTGGCGATTCCATTGAACGGACTTATAACCAACACTCATGTTCGACTCTAGATGAGGGGCATAAAGAGCATGCTGCGCGTAGAACCTAGGGCGAGGTTCTGCTAACTATGAATCGATTGACCGATGTATTCACCAACGCACTAGTAATGCGCCAAGTAACTCAAACAATGGAGCCACTTCATCCCCCGCATTGGGGTATACCGGGCACAGCCAAAGCCCAAAGAGGAAAACTAGGGGCAGTAAAATGCCCAGAGCGATGAATGCCCCTAGATGAACTTTGCGACGGGAAAGGATCATGTCAGCCTCCAAGAGTGGATTGAGCACGACGAGTCAGAACACGATGAGCATTCTGTTCGGTGGGGTGGCGTTTGCCCCGGAGCAATCGGGTGGCAAACAACGGCCACAGAGCCGTTACGCCAGGAATAATCAAAATCCGAAATCCAATGGCCCGGCCCCGAGCAGCCGGATCGACCCGTTGCACCCAAAACACCACGAAAAGGAGGGCAAAGATGAAGCCCGCGATAAGGTAAGCCCGAGCCAGATTAATGCTCCATTCGACGAATGCAATAGCGGTTGGATTCATCGACTTAGCTCCCTAAAGAATCAAATCCATCCAAACTCAGACCTACCAAAACTAGACCCACAACAAAATGGCACCGTAGACGCCAGCACCGACCACAAAGGATTGAAAACTACTTTCCTGGTGGTCGGGCAGTTCCTCTTTCAGTACGTTCAGGATGATGCCGCCTGCCACAAAGGCCCAGAGGGTGGCGATCGCCACCTCATTCACCATCACGGCCTGCCCAATGCTCCACCCAGCAATGATCGAGGCGGTCAAAATCCAGCGTCCCCACTGGTCATACAGGTGCTTGTGGTGGGTGCGTAACCCCCGATCATTCACAATGAAATGCAGTGCCAAAACCAGAAACAACAGCATGCAAGCCAGCAACCCGTGGTTCTCAGACTCTCGCAGTAGATAACCCAACAGGGCGTTATACAGCGCGAAGGATACGATGTGAACCCAGAAAATTCCTATTCGGGTAAAGTCTCGGCCATGCTCATTTTTGTTTCGTAGGCGCGATCGCAATGCCAGTTGCTCTAACCCGTAGAATGCGACTAACCCCACCAGAGCCACCAGGTAAATGTGATTTTCCAAGTAATCCAGCAGAATGACTTCACTATGAGTCACCTCTGCTTGGGCATGGCTCAACTCCGGCAAAACATCGAGAAAAATGTAAGCGATTGAAATCCCCCCTGCCAGGGATATCCAGCTCCGGCGTGGCAACAAATCGAGCCAAACAAAGCGGTCTGCAAACACATGCAGCAGAGCCAAACTCATAACTAGTGAAGCACCGATAATAGCCATCGACTCAGAGTGCCGACATCGGCAAGGAGAAAATTCACTGCCAATCATAGGGAAACTCTTATCGTCTGTCTGCCCCAAAAAATCAGGTGGCGATCGGCATCAGGATTATGAATGTTGGGAAAAATCGTTTGTGGAAGTAATATCTACTTCCCAATGTCGTAGTTTGAGTCATCGCTAGGGTTCCGCCATGCCCATTTTCATGGGCATCCATCAAATGCTGATCGGTTCCTGTCCTGAGCCTTTCTGGATTCCCGCCTGCGCGGGAATGACCGTTTGATGTACTGTTTGATGTCTGTCCTAGTCTTGAGAGGTACAGCTATGTTTTTTCTTGGTGGTTAGGGGGCGATCGTCGTCGTCTTCCTTACTTAAAACCTCGTTTTTACAAAATTCGTCAGTCTTTAGAAAGTGAAAAGTGATCTAGCATCGAATCATAAAGGATTAGGCTTTTTGACACGCCCTCTTCTCTTCAAAATTGCGCAAAGCCATGCGATTTTTTCAGGCAGACAGCACAGACAAAGCAATCTATCTTATGACCTGTACATGTGTTGCTGGCCAACGGTGATTTCACCTGAAGGACAGTCTCACTGACTGTAATGATTTGAGCTTTCAGTTCCTTGACTCCTTTGAGGAGCGTAAATAGCTCGGTCGTAACATCTGAACAAGTAGAGAAAATCAAAAACTATGCGAAAAATCGGCCTTTCAATCGTTGCGGCTTCTTTAGCATTCGTGGCATCGGCCCCCGCTGCCGAAGCGATGCCTCCAATGGAGGCAATGGAGTTCCGTAATATGTACGGTCTGGACCCGTTCGAGCTGACCTTCTTTGCATATCAAGGACGCCTGCGTTCTTATGATATTCCTGGCTACAGCACACTTGTCTCTCGACTTTCTTCCAATAGCCTGGATGCTGAAGACGTGATCGAAGCAGCTATCGAAGGTGGCGATCTGTCAGCCGCCGCTATCAACGATAGCAGTTATGTTGGCTTCGTTGAAGATATGTTGGATAACCTAGTGGATCAGGCACAATAAGTCGGGAAGCCAGACCGCTCAGTGCTTCTGTCCGATCTTGCCTGAGCGAATAGGTTAGGGCGAGTATAAATCTAGGACGAACAAGGCTTCCTAGTGAGAAGAGGCTCTGTTCCATCAGGGTCTTGCGACTATGGTATCAGCCAGCTTGAATGCAAGCTTCCAGACCTTCGTCCTAACCCTCATTTCTTCACTGCAAAGAACTCTCATTACCAGTTTTGGCTTGTCTAGATTTCCTATGAATGACGGGCAAGCATTTTTATTTATCAACTGAAGGTATGGTTGGAACCGTAACTGCTGTTGATTCTTCCTTTACTGCAACTGCAGAATCAATCAGAATGGACATTCCTCCTTTCAATCTTGTTTTCCTAGCGCGTATCAAGGCTTCTTTGAATCAAGGGTTCTGATGGGGCTTTTACACATCTGTAAATAGCCCCCAAATAACCCGTCTATCATCCCTCGAAGTACAGAACAAAAACTAGAACACTCTTGATTTTGGGTGGTGCGGGTAGTGCTCGCACCATCTTTTTTGAAAGAGGCCACTTCTATGGATTTGGAAAGTAATATCAAATCCGCTTAAAGAACCCAAATATGTTTTGTTCGCGCCGCTTAGCGGCGCG
>JBCBSJ010000111.1:0-14147 GCA_039819245.1 Cyanobacteria bacterium J06638_20 | reverse complement strand
TATCGGGTCTAACGCACCAGGATACGTGCGCTATCCGCTTTAGCATACAGGGGGAGTGATGTTCTTGGCGGCTAGGGGCTGTCATCAATTAAACTCGAAAGCCTTGCGGTATCAGCATTGCCGCGCCCGCTTTGGAAAACTAGCTAGGGGCTGAACCGCTTTCAGCATGAGGATTCAGGCTCTAAATGATGACAGCCCCTAGCCGCCAAGAACATCACTCCCCCTGTATGCTAAAGCGGATAGCGCACGTATCCTGGTGCGTTAGACCCGATAAGCAGAGCATTTTCGAAGGATCGTATCCATGCAGTTAGTGTTGTACAGCAAGCCCGGTTGTCATCTCTGTGAGGGGCTCCAAATGAAGTTGGATGCCCTCGCCCATCTCGATTTCACGCTAGAAGTTCGCGACATTACAACCCAATCGGACTGGTTTGCCGCTTACCAGTATGAAATTCCGGTGTTGTGTCGGGTGATTCCAACGGATGCTGGCGTTAAGGAAGAAGCTTTACCCCGGCTGTCGCCACGGGCTCCCGTTGCCAGGGTGGAGCAAATGTTACAGACATATCTGAACCCAGATACGGCAAAATAATCGCAACCCGATTTTTGTGAGAGGTTGCTGACATGGATTTGCAGGGATTGCTATCACAACTACCCCAAGATTGGTTAGGCACGGCTTTGGCAGCAGCAGGTCAGCATCCGGCGTTGTCACAGCCTGTCAAGCGTTTATGTACCAACTCGCAAGCTTGCCAGCCGGGGGACTTGTTCATCGGTATGCCGGGCACGCGGGTCGATGGAGGGGACTTTTGGCCTGGCGCGATCGCCGCCGGCGCGATCGCGGCGCTGGTCTCACCGACGGCCTGGCAAAATCGCCCCCCCGCCGACCACAACCCAGATGCTCTGGTAATTCCTTTGCCTGACATGGCGATCGCTTGCGCCACCGTTGCCGCCATTTTCCATGACTCACCGGCTCAAGCCATGAAGCTGGTGGGCGTGACGGGCACCAACGGCAAAACCACCACGACTCACTTGGTTGAGGCTCTGTTGCAGGCCGCCGGGCAAACCACCGGTTTACTGGGCACGCTCTACAGCCGCTGGCCAGGATACGAGGCCACGGCGACCCATACGACGCCTTTTGCAGTGGACCTACAAGCTGACTTGGCCGCTGCTCGCGATGCAGGCTGTGATGCGTTAGCGATGGAAGTCAGTTCCCATGCGCTGGCACAGAAGCGCGTCTGGGGCTGTCCCTTCGAGGTAGCCGTCTTCACGAACCTGACCCAGGATCACCTGGATTTCCATCCCACCATGGAAGACTACTTTCAGGCCAAAGCTTTGCTTTTTAGTGAAGCCTATCTCCAGGAGCGAGCCATTATTAATGCTGACGACGCCTATGGTCAGCGCCTTCTGGCAACGGTAGGGGCCACACGGGCCTGGAGCTATAGCGTCACCAATACCCGGGCTGACCTCCATACTCGTGACTTAGTGTATGGGGCCAGTGGGGTGCAAGGGCTGCTGCATACACCCTTAGGCGAAACGGCCTTTACCCTGCCGCTAGTTGGGCAATTTAACTTATCTAATATGCTGGCAGCGGTCGGAGCGGCTCTACACTTGGGGGGCTCTCTCGATGCCATCACCAAGCGTTTAGCTGAGTTTGGGGGCGTCCCTGGTCGAATGGAACGCGTTGTGGTGTCCCCGGAGCAAAATATCAGTGTCATTGTGGACTATGCCCATACCCCTGACAGCCTGCAAAATGCATTGACGGCGGCGCGGCCTTTTGTCCCAGGACGGCTTATTTGCGTCTTCGGGTGCGGGGGCGATCGCGATCGCACCAAACGCCCCCAAATGGGTGGCATCGCCTATGACCTAGCTGATCTCGCCATTGTCACATCAGACAACCCCCGCACAGAAAACCCTCAACAGATTTTGACGGATATTGTTGCGGGTATTCCAGCGGCACTTCCCCCCGAACAGGTCATGAGCGATCGAGCAACCGCGATTCAGCAAGCAATCCAACAAGCGCAACCTGGCGATTGTGTTCTAATTGCTGGGAAAGGTCATGAAGACTATCAGATTTTGGGGACAGAAAAAATACATTTTGATGACCGTGAACAGGCCCGTTTAGCACTGGCTCAGCGTCAATAGCTTGAAAATCGACGGTTGCTGAAACCTCAGCATGATCCCATCAACCAAATCTGATCGAGTGGCGATTCTTATTGAGAGACGTATTCTCAGAATTCAATAACGAGGAAAATCGAGCGTCCTTTGCATAAACTTTGAGTACCTATCCTTGGGAAAATAGATGAAGCTATCTTTTCAAGGACACCTAGTAGCCTTAAGGTTGCTTATCACACAACGCCGAAGGCACGATAACTCGGTCATTAGTAGAAATTTTTAACCGAACAGGTGTAGACTCTGCATAATTAAAAAATCTCCCACGTTCGCTGGTACTCCCTGTAGGTTTGGCAAGATCTTTTCCCGCATTTCTGAAAGTCAGTGCTTTGCATTTGAACAACCCAGATAGCCTTAAGGTCAGTCATTGGGTTCAGCGCAGGACTTCTCTTTGCCAAACGATTGATTGACCTCATTGCCCATTTGCTATCAGAGCACAGTCGTTACTACAGGTTGCTGTTGTCATGGTTCAGCGGAAAGAAACCCCGTCCTATGCTCCAAATATCTCGACACAAGTTTCACCTCGGGGTTTCAAGGCCAACGTAGAGATCGTGATGAAAGCGCTGATGGCGCAGGGAATTTCAGCCACTATTCTGGCGAAGTTGCCCCGTGGCAGCAGCTGGGTAGAAGATTTAAGACAGTATGCTCAGTCTTGCCAACCACAGCCTCGCATTTACCTGTTGAACCGCACCCTGCCTCGATCCGCAGACTGGTTCACGCCTGTTTTGCTGCCGACTGACCACCCCATGCAGGGTGAATACGAACTTGTTGTCGTCGCTGATGCTGTGGGTCTGATGCTGTCAGGGCATCGGGTCGATCAATTGATTTCGGTGGTTGATACGGCTGGAGAAACCGCCGATGCAACGGAAACTCTCCCTAAGGTAGAGTTCAGCATCAGCCTGGAAACGGCATCTATGCAACGGAAACTCAGTCAGTTTCAAACTATTTTTCAAGCGAGTTTGCGAGACAATCCAGAAAATACAGCATTGAGCGAATTGGTCACCCACTGGGACGAGCAGCTGCAGGTTCCAGACTATACGAGTCCAGCTCTGCTCAATATGCTGTTTATGCAACAGGCGAAGCACCAAGAACGGGTGCGCAACCAGGCTAGGCAGTATCGCCGTGAGGCCATGACGGCCTCTAGCCTCACGACGCAAAATGAAGCGTTGCTCAACACATTGCGGCTGAAGGATGATTTTCTCAACACTGTCGGTCAAGAGCTGCGAACCCCTTTATCCACCATCAAAACAGCCCTACCGCTGCTGGCTTCGCCCAATTTGAAACCCCCGCAACGTCAGCGCTATCTCGACATGATTAGCCGGGAGTGCGATCGCCAAAGCAGCCTCATCAATGGCGTGTTGGATCTTCTGCAATTAGAACGTAGTTTGTCCATCGCAACCCCTGAAGCGGTCAAACTATTTGACATCGTGCCGGGGGTCGTCAGTACCTATCAACCCATCGCCCAGGAAAAAGGCATTCGGCTTGCCTACACTGTTCCCAACAACCTCCCGTCAGTGAGCTGCCCCGAAAGTTGGGTGCGCCAGATTGTGATTCATCTCCTCAACAACAGCATTCGCTACACCGAATCAGGCGGCGAAGTGTGGGTTACTGTGCAGGAGGAAGATGAAGACACGCTGATTCTGAACCTGAAAGATACCGGCGCCGGTATCCCAGCCAATGAATTGCCTCATATCTTTGAGCATTTCTATCGGGGGCGACAGACCTCTCAATATGAGGAAGGAGCTGGACTTGGATTGACCATTGTGCAGCAGCTGTTGCTCTACTGCGGGGGACGTATTAGCGTTGATAGTCAACCGAGCGTCGGGAGTCACTTCAAGGTTAGGCTGCCGATTTACCACAATGCCTAACCGTTAATGACTAACAGTAGTGGGCTTGGATGAACCGACTCGACTGAATCTCAACTGCTGATTCCGTTCACGGCTAATGGCGGCTGCACCATGCCGACCAAGACTCCCATAATGTCTGCTACGCGGTCGATGTAATAGTCCTTCCGGTCAATATAAGCGACATTGTCTTGAAGACTTAAAAACTTCCACTGATTGCCTGTCGTGACGGCCCCATAAACTGGCTCAATAGCTTGGCCCTCACGCTCATCAAATAATCGGGCTGCCACCATTGCCGCTAAGCACTGGCCTAGACCGCCTTTAATATTTTCGTTCTTAGCTTCCACGCCAATAAAAGCTGGCGCACTGATGTAGAGCTGCTGGCGCGAGAGGCTGATGATAAAGTCGCAAAATCCAGTCAGATCTTGTTCAGGATCAACATTGAACTCAATGCCTGAAAAAAGACTCACCTGATCATGAAGTAGGCGTTTCACCTCAACTAACATCGGCGCAATAATCATTGCTGATCGCGCCTTCTCCGTATTAATTGCCAGTGCTAGCGGCACGCTGTAGTTGAGATAGTTGATAAAGGGATCGGCCAGCGTCATAGGTTGGATCAATTTTACCGATACCATGGGCTTTATATCAATGTAGTTCTGCCTGACAAATTGAGCCAGCATCGAGACTGATAGTGGCAAAGTCCTTGAACTTTCGCCAACGTCCTGAACCATAGGTTTTGCGTAGGTGTTTAACTTCACGGATAGAATTGCCCACGGCAATAACTTCAATGTCAGTAATATCGCCTGGAATTGCAAAACTCACGGGTCTCTTTCAGACGTTTCCATAAAGCATGAGGTCAATGGAGTTTCAGGGGGAACATGTCAGGTTTGCAAATTCCTGAATAGCCCTCATCCCCCAACCCCTTCTCCCAATATTGGGAGAAGGGGAGCAAGTATTTTGAAGTCCCTCTCCCAAGCTTGGGAGAGGGATTTAGGGTGAGGGTTCGAAAGTGACATGCTCCCGTTTCAGGAGCCTAAAGCAGCTTCGTTGATGAGTTCCAGAAGCGGCGATTGAATTTTGCGCTTGGCTACGATTTGATCTGCTAGGTACAAGGCATCGCGGGCCACACCAGAAAAGCGGCCCGACCCCCACGTGTAGAGCCAGGGTAAGCCCAAAAAGTACAGTCCTCTGATGGGTGTGACACCGCGATCGTGGCTAGGGTATCCCCTGCCATCAAAGACCGGAATTTCAACCCAGCTAAAGTCGGTGTCAAATCCAGTAGACCAAATCACGGAACTGATATGGCGACTCACATCCGGTAACTCCAACACCGGTTCAGCTGGATGCCAGAGGGGCTGGTAGGGTTTCGCCTCGGGAGCATCCAAACCATTCTTCGCAATGAACTTATCAATCGTTTGCTTGATGCTCTCAGCCACAGCATCGGCAGCGTCTAAGTTCTGCGCCAAATCGTCTTGAAAAATGAGGCGATCGCCCTGCACATCCTGCAAGCGACCGTAAAGCTGCATCCCCTCAGTGGCAAATTTGCGTAAATCGATTTCCCGTCCACCGTCCCGCCCCGTCACGTAGTGATTGGTGCGATGGCGAATCGTTTCTTTTTGAGGGTGTTCATCAATGGACATATCGTAGTAGCCCATCTGATCCAACCAATCGACCACATCTTTGCCGCGATATTGACGCGGTGAACGGGGAGCCCCACCAACACAGAGGTGAACCGGGCGACCCGCTAAATGCAAGTCCTCCGCAATCTGGCAGCCAGACTGCCCCGTGCCCACAACCATTACGCCCCCAGCTGGTAACTGATCGGGATTACGATATGCCGAGGAGTGAATTTGCGTGACGGTGCTGGGTAAGCGCTCGGCCAGCCGAGGAATGCACGGCGTATGATAGCCGCCAGTGGCAATGATGACCTGATCAGCCGTGTAGTCGCCAATGCTGGTGGAAACAGCGAAGCGATCGCTGCCAAGCTGATATACTCGTTTGACCTCTACCCCCTCTTTCACCGGAGCGGCGAAGCTTTGAGCATAGTCCCGCACGTATTGCACAATAGCGTCTTTAGCCATAAACCCATCTGGATCGTTACCCGCGTAGGCATATCCCGGCAATTGACACTGCCAGTTGGGAGTCACCAAACAAAAGGAATCCCATCGTTTCTCCGCCCAAGAATGAGCAATACGATACTTCTCAAAAATAATGTGTTCAATCTTGCGCTGCCGTAGACAATAGCTAATTGAAAGCCCCGCCTGACCGCCACCCACAATAATGACTGGATAGTGCATTTCCATGAAATTCTTGTCCTAAGAATAGATATCGAGTGCGACTTCTTGACGTAGCTGAAATAAAGTTAGCGTTGCTAATGCTCGACACGACTTTATGGGCAAGATGCTGCCACAAAGCACTTTCGCCAGATGGATTGATCCCTATAAATCAAATCAGCAACGGTCTACGGTCAAATCGTTAAAGGCACGATAGGAGGTGACTAAAGCAGAACTTGTAAAAATCAATACATTTTGCGTGAGTCTATGGCTATCGATAGGGGAGTGAATGAGTGGGGGAGTAGATGAGTAAGTTCTTAAGGGGTTGCTCGAACCTATCACCCCAAAACCCTGTCACTCCATCACCCCATACCGGCTGGGTTGGTTGAAACCCCTGCCACTTTGAGAACTGTAGTTTTATGTGGCTGCTGAGGAACCTCAACTAGCCTCTCCTTGCCAAGTAGAGGCACCGGCAAGCTCTATAAGCCTCTCCTTACCAAGGAGAGGGGCCGCAGGCGGTAAGGTTTTCCGAAACAGAGAACTCTAGTTCTGAATCTGGTTTAGTTTAGTTTGAACATTTCAAGATCATCGACACAAAACCCTGTCGAAAGTAATAGGTCGATATTTTTATTTGCACTCAGAAAATTCCCTTTATTGGTTATCGACTATTCTTTGCAATAGGTCTTGGAATTTTGTAAAGCCTGATACAAGTAGTCTTCATGGAGACGCTTAACGTTCTGACTAACGCTGTTAGGACGACTGCGTCGTTGAAATTTTCTTAGGAATTTACCCATGCCTCAAGTAACTACTCCTGCTCATCAGGCGGGTGACTTTTTTGTTGATTATGAAGAGAAGGTTTTTCCTGATGTTCAGGCCGAACCTGGTGAAAAAGCGCTGGTTGCTTTCCACACAGTTGCCTTTGAAGGATCGATTGGCTTGGTTAATTTGTTGCAGGCTACTCGCTTAATTCGTAAGGGTTTTGAGACCTCAGTTTTGTTGTATGGCCCTGGCGTAACCCTAGGCGTTCAGCGCGGATTTCCTAAGTTGGGCGATGAAGCGTTTCCTGGGCATTTAGCCATGAATAATCAGCTTGTCAAAGTCATGGAAGAAGGTGGCAAGGTATACGCTTGTCGTTTTGCTTTGCAGGCACTCTACGGCCATGGTGAGCCTTCCCTCATTCCAGGTATTACCCCCATTAACCCGCTTGATGTGCTGGATATCCTTTTGGTTCACCGTAAAGAAGGGGCCTTCATTTTAGATACCTGGACAATGTAAGCATTGAAGTCAAAGCTTGAAAGTCCGAGATCGAAATCCAGCATTCCAAGTCAGTCATCTTGCTGGATCTTTGAGCGAATCGCTCTTGATTGCTTGGCATTGGGTGCAGCACGAGGATGCTAGCTAAGTCCCTATCGGGGTTTAGTCATTCTTGTGCTTTATCCCAACTTATTCATAAGCTCCTTTGGATGCTAGCTATGGATTATTCCCAAACAGTGCGGGCAGCTGCCGTGCAGATTAGTCCCGTACTCTTCAGTCGTGAAGGTACCACAGAAAAAGTTCTTGAAGCGATCGCCACGGCTGCTAAAGAAGGCGTGCAGCTAATCGTCTTTCCGGAAACTTTTATTCCTTACTATCCCTATTTTTCTTTTGTGCAGCCCCCAGTATTGATGGGGAAGGCCCATCTGGCCCTGTACGATCAGGCCGTCACAGTACCAGGGCCAGTCGCTGACGCTGTAAGCCGGGCCGCTCGCTCTTACAGCATGGTGGTTGTGCTGGGGGTCAACGAGCGCGAGGGAGGCTCCCTTTACAACACCCAACTGATTTTTGATGCTGACGGCACCCTGCTGCTGAAGCGGCGCAAAATCACGCCGACTTACCATGAGCGGATGGTGTGGGGCCAAGGCGATGGCGCGGGTTTGACTGCCCTGGATACGGCTGTAGGGCGTGTTGGCTCTTTGGCCTGCTGGGAGCATTACAATCCTCTCGCCCGGTTTGCCTTGATGGCGCAGCACGAACAAATCCACTGTGGCCAGTTTCCCGGCTCGATGGTGGGGCAAATCTTTGGCGACCAAATCGAAGTGACAATGCGTCACCATGCCTTGGAGGCAGGCTGCTTTGTGGTGAATGCCACCGGCTGGTTGACCCCTGAGCAAAAGGGGCAAATTACGGCTGATGAGAAGATGCAGAAGGTGCTGAGCGGCGGCTGTTACACCGCCATCATTAGCCCTGAAGGTGTTCCCCTTTGCGAACCGGTGGTGGAAGGGGAAGGTCTGGCGATCGCCGATTTGGACTTTACCCTCATCACCAAGCGTAAGCGCATGATGGACTCGGTAGGCCATTACTCACGCCCTGATTTACTGCAACTCCAACTGAATCAGCAGGCTTGGTCGGTCATGCAAACCACAGGGATAGCTTCTCCATCTGCGCCTCAGGCATCACCACCGCTCAATGCAACTGAAGACACGAATGCGCCGGAGCTGCCTACCACCACACCCTCAATCGAGTAGCGATGGGGGATTGTCATGTCCCTCATGTAAACACTTCTTCTAACCGCACCGACTATGAATAAGCAACGCCTGATTACGGAACTCCAGACCCACGGACTCAAGCTCGTTGATGCCGATGTCGGTGCAGCGGGTCGGAAAGGGGGCGCAGGCCCTTCTGATCACAAGGCCATTACCGTTGAGGATACCACCGTCATGGTGCCCATCTACACGAGCACGGCCAGCGAATCGCCCTATTCCATCAAGGCGGGGAGCATGGATGACGGCATGCTGGCTCATAATAGCCATGAAATCGCTCCGATCGCGTTTCCCAAGCAGCCTCAGTTTTATAGCCTGACGACCGCTGACGGCACCCCTTACTGGAAGATTGCGCTGCTCCATAGTCATGACGTGCTAGCCACAACGGTGCAGCAGACCTGTATGCGCTATCGCGATGAAGCCACCGCCTGCCAATTCTGTGCGATTGAGAAATCGCTCAATGCCGATCGCACCATTGCCCGCAAAACACCCGAACAGCTCGCCGAAGTGGCTGAAGCGGCGGTGCGGTTAGACGGCGTTAAAAATATGGTGATGACCACGGGGACACCTAATACCAGCGATCGCGGAGCCGCCTATCTGACGGAATGTGCGAAAGCGATCAAAGGGCGTGTGAACCTGCCGATTCAAGCCCAGTGTGAGCCCCCAGATGACTTTGCTTGGTTTGAGCGCATGCACACAGCCGGGGTTAACAGCTTGGGTATGCACTTAGAAGCCGTTGACCCTGACGTACGGGCTCGCATTATGCCGGGCAAGGCGGAGGTGCCTTTATCCCATTATTTCCAAGCCTTTGAAGCAGCGGTGCAAGTGTTTGGCTGGGGGCAGGTGAGTACCTATCTACTCGCAGGCTTAGGCGACAGTCTAGAAACCCTGGTCGAAGCCAGCGATCGCCTCATCAACCTTGGCGTGTATCCCTTTGTGGTCCCGTTTGTTCCCATCACCGACACCCCCCTCGCCCATCATCCGGCCCCCAGTACTGACTTCATGTTCGCGCTGTACCAAAAAGTGGGTGCCCTACTGAAAGCCGCCGGCATGTCGTCAGCCGATATGGATGCCGGGTGTGCCAAATGTGGTGCATGCTCGGCACTCTCCACCTTTGAGAAGAGCGCTGCTGAATAAAGGATGAATGGGCTAGCTCCACAAATTTTGCATGGTCCCCGAAATCATCCCGCCATTAAGCCATGCCCACCCACTTAGTCTCCCCGACCACGAGGTATCCCATGACGACCCGACGCTACACCTTTGAATTGGCGCGATCGCCCCAAGATCTCCGCGCTTACTATCGGCTACGACAGGCGATCTTCTGTGAGGAACAGGGACTGTTTAGCGGTAATGATGAAGACGAGACGGATGCGGTCTCCTATCCCATCATTGCGGTGGAAAACAATGTGATTGCAGGCAAGCAAGTGGTGGGTGTGGTGCGCATTTATGAAACAGCGCCTCGGCTTTGGTACGGGGGACGACTGGGCGTGCATCCCCACTATCGGCGCGTGGGTCGCATTGGGAAGGGACTCATTCACAAAGCGGTTACCACGGCCAATACTTGGGGGTGCGATCGCTTCCTTGCGACGGTGCAGCTGCAAAATGTCCGCTTCTTTCGGCGTCAACACTGGGAATCCCTGGAGGAAATGGCTGTCTGCGATCGCCCCCATCATCTAATGGAGGCTGATTTGAACTTCTATCCCCCTGGCCATGAGCCTCGTCCGGTTCTATTCAACGATGCCCGCAGGGTTTCCTAATGCTGACGGAGTTAGTCGCCACCCTGCACTCAGCCCTTGGCATTCTCCACAAACGCGATATTCAAACAGCAGCATCGCAGCTCGGGCGCTATGTTCCCCATGCTACGAGTGACGCAGCGATCGCGTTGGGGGATGACTGTGCGGCAATTCCGGATGGCGAGGGATATCTCCTCTTAGCTGCCGAAGGATTGTGGCCCCCATTGGTCGAAGCGGAGCCCTGGTTTGCGGGCTGGTGCGCGGTGCTGGTAAATGTCAGTGATATTTATGCCATGGGGGGACGCCCCTTAGCGGTGGTGGATACACTGTGGAGTCAATCAGAAGCCCAGGCCGAACCGTTGTGGCAGGGCATGATGGCGGCTTCCCAAGCGTTCAACGTGCCGATTGTAGGGGGACATACGAACTGCCATAGTCCCTATGCTGCCCTGTCAGTGGCGATTTTAGGCCGCGCCACCCACCTGATCACTAGCTTTGACGCCCAACCGGGCGATGTGTTGGTGCTGGTGACGAACTTAAACGGCAAACCCCATCCCAAGTATCCCTTTTGGGATGCGGCTACCATGACTTCACCCGAAGTCCTCCAGCGCCATTTCAATCTCTTACCTCAAATCGCAGCAAAAGGACTCTGTAAAGCGGGTAAGGATGTCAGCATGGGAGGCATCATGGGCACCACCCTGATGCTGTTGGAAACCTCCGGCTGTGGAGCCGTGCTGGATATCAACGCAATTCCCCGCCCTGAGACCGTCGCCTTCGATCAGTGGCTGTTGAGCTTTCCCAGCTACGGCTTTTTGTTGAGCCTGCCCTCCGCGAATTTGCGCACCGTGCAAGGGGTATTTGAATCCGAGGGTTTAGCTTGTGCTGTGATCGGGCAGGTGACCGATGGACATCAGCTCATTCTGCAAGCAGGTAGCGAATCCAGGCTGTTTTGGGACTTTGCTGAAGATGCTTTGACGGGGTTTAGCGATCGCATTCAGGAGACGTGAGGCAGCTGGCGATGTGGGGAGTCAGTAGTATTTCTTCCCTTCTCCCTATTCCCAACTCCCTATTCCCAACTCCCTATTCCCAACTCCCTATTCCCTTCTCCCATTCCCCACTCCCGACTACTGACTCCTAAATTCTTCCTTTTTCTCTATTGCGCAAGATAACGGATAAAAACAACACCGATATCCCCAGAATGCTATACCTTATAGCACTGGAACGCTGTCGATAATGGCGCTAACGGTATGAACGAGGCACTGCTGGCAAGATTTCAACAAGCCTACAAGGACTTGGATTTGTTTCCTCTGATCGAAGCGGAGGATATTGAAAAGTTTCGCGTAGACTACGGCAGGCCCGTGCGCGTTAGGCTGCGGAGCGAGATTGAGGCATCGGCGACTGACGGCAAGTTTATCTTTGCGGGCCACCGGGGCTGTGGTAAATCTACTTTGCTGAAGCAGCTAGCGGTGGAATTGCAGCCCAACCATGCAGTGCTGTTTTTCTCCATTGCGGATCAGATTGAGTTATCGGCGGTCACCCACACCAATATTTTGTATGCCATTGCCATTCGGTTATTGAGCTATGCCAGCAAACAGCGGATTCCCGTGGGTGACGATATCCGGGAGACCCTGCTGGGTTGGAATACGACTGTCCGTAAACAAATCGCCAGCGAAGCGACTAAAGGCACGGTTGGCCTGGGTGGGAAGTGGTTTGAGCTCGTTTCCCTGATGATGCAGCAGGAGAAAAGCTTTCGGGACGAGGTGGAAACGACGTTTGGCAAGAAAATTTCGGAATTGGTGCAGAAGTGCGATCGCCTCGCTGCCGCCATCCAAACGACCAAAAAACAACCCGTTTTAGTCATTATTGACGATCTGGACAAGCTAGATTTGCCACTGGTGGAATCCATCTTTCGGGACAATGTGAAGTCGCTGTTTTCACCTGGATTTCGCATCCTGTTTACCATTCCCATCGCTGCTGTCCGCGAAACGGTCATCCTGGGCGCGTTAAATTCAGCCGGAATTGTGCGGCCCCGCCTGTTTCCGGTGGCTAAGTTTTTTCCCAAAGGCGCGTCTCACGATGCCACCGCTGAGCCAGACGCGACCTATCTCCAGACCTTCATGGCGTTGTTGCACAAGCGCATTCCCGAGGACTTGCTAAAACCGGAAACCGCGCGGCAAATTGTGCTGATGAGTGGGGGGGTGGTTCGGGAAACGGTGCGGTTAGCCCGTGAGTGCTGTTTGGAGTGCATGGTTCAGTTGGATATTGAGCCAGATAACACCGCTGTGACGATCAACGACACCATTCTGGCCACGGCTATCCGCAACCTGCGAAATGACTTCGATCGCCAGTTAGGGAGTGATTTGTATCAGTTACTGGTGACGGTCTACGAAACGGCTGCCACCCCGGATGTGGCCAACGCCGACTTTGTCAAACTGCTGCACGGTTTGATGGTGTTGGAGTATGAAAATGATTCCATCTGGTATGACGTGCATCCGATTGTGGTGCAGCTACTTCAGCAAAAGCAGCTTGTGCAGGGGGCGGCGTGAACACCGTAGCCGACGACGCACCGGATCGAGCGAGGGAAAATGAACGCCAATGGCGGCGACTGATGTTCTCAATCGAAGCCAGCTACGGTGAGTTGAATCTGCTGATGGCCCTGTCGGACAACTGGAAATATCGGGATGAGCTTATCCAGCGCTACGAAACCGAACTTCAGGCTAAGGGGACACGCTGCTATCGCGTGCGCATTGATCACCAGCAGCCGAGCCTAAAGCAATGCCTGCAAGAACTGACTGAAAAGGAAACTGATTGGCAAAGCGATCGGGCCGTCGTCACGGTGCTGGGAGCCGATGAGCTTTTGGGAGTGCGCTTACCCCAAAACAACAAATCGTCCCAGGAGCAATTCTTTTTCTCTCTGCAATGGACACGGGAAGCCTTCCGCCAGTATCGGTTTCCCATTGTGCTGTGGCTGACGCCGCCCATTGCCGGGCAGTTGGCGCAGCTGGCACCGGATTTTTGGAGCTGGCGCGGGGGCGTGTTTGAGTTTTCCCAGCCCATTACCTGGACGTTGTCCCATCGACCCGATAGGCAAACATCCAGCTTCACGGAACAGGAATCAGACGCCTCACGAGCTGATCCTGAGGATATCGCAACGCAAATTGCCGACCTCAAAGCCCAGGATGCCGAGTCGCCCTTGCTAGCCAGTTTGTACATGGAGTTAGGCGCAGCCTATAAAACGGCTGTACGGTATGCTGAAGCGGCTCAAGCCTACGAACAAGCCGTACAGTTGCGCGAAGCGCAGCTCGGCCCCGATCATCCCTCCACTGCCACGAGTTTGAATAATCTGGCGCTGCTGTATCAATCAATGGGTCGCTACGGTGAAGCCGAACCCCTCCAACTTCGCGACCTAGCTATCAGCGAAGCGCAGCTCGGCCCCAACCATCCCCGTACCGCCACGAGTCTGAATAATCTGGCGCTGCTGTATCGATCAATGGGTCGCTACGGTGAAGCCGAACCCCTCTACGCCCGGTCGTTAGAAATCATCGAAGCGCAGCTCGGCCCCGATTATCCCGCTACCGCTACGAGTCTGAATAATCTGGCTCTGCTGTACGAATCAAT
>JBCBSJ010000110.1:0-14226 GCA_039819245.1 Cyanobacteria bacterium J06638_20 | reverse complement strand
TTTTTATTCTCATTCAATTTCTGTTTATTCAAATTCAATTTTTCTTTTTGAAGTCTTACTAATTTATTTTTTGCATTTTTCAGTTGTTGGGACATAATTCTTTTTTGTTTTTTATTTGATGAGAACTTATACATAAACACAACACCACCTGACATTCCAACTCTCAAAGCCATGAACAAGAAGCAAATGATAAATAAGTAAATACCTATAAATATTTATAATACAAAAAAGGGGACAGCTCAAAACAATCATAAACGAACATAAATATACAAGTAATATCATCCCCTTCCTCACCACCAAAATACTCACAACACCCCCACTTTTTCAAAAAGTCACCAACTTTTTTCAAAAAGTCATACCTTTGAACTATTATCACCGCCACGATATTACAAGACTGGAACCCTCGTATCTGAAAACAAGTTTGTTTATTCAAGATATGGGGACGGCTCTCTTCCAACCTACCTTCGGGTTTCAGTTGGTATCGCTTGGCGGTGATAGGGAGAGCCTGAACCTGTATTTAAAATCTATCACCGCCATATGACAAAGAAAAAATTCCACCACGCCCTGCCGCCCAAGGCCCTACCGATATTCATCACCACCGACACCTACAGCAGCTCCGTCCCCGATGTCATCCTTGAGGAGGTCAATGACCTGCTCCTCAACATCGGCCAGCTCCACATCGAGAACACCGCCATGAAGCAGTACCTGATCCGCACCGGTAAATGGAAAAGCTTCGTCAAGTTCTTCGACCAGGGCTACGAGCCCCGTACCTGTACCGCCTGACATACATCAAGAAATTATTTAACCTTGCTGTGCCGATTTCACATCGGCACAGCACCATCCTTTATATATTATGCAAGTAGTCAAGAAATCAGAAACTTATCTATTCGATCAGGAAAAGCAATTAAAAGAGGTCATATTGAAAAATCAAAAAGCCGGCTGGCTCGTCGAGAACATGGGGTCGATCGTCCTCCGGGAGCTGGATGAGAAACTGACCGTTACCATTCAGTATAGGCATGAAAGTTTTTTGGAGGTTGTGAAAAGCCAATGATTGTTTTGGAAACCGTGGCATATCCAGAATTTATTTTTGTTGGCTTAGAACTATTCTAAATCTTTAATGTTTATAACTTAATTTGCACCAGATGGCATGTCGGTAATTGGTGCATTGGGAAAGATAATCCTCCGTAAATAAACTAATTCAATATAAGTGATATTAAGAAGGATTATAAACAAACTCGTCGACATGCTAATTCGATAATATAGATATATTTTTAGGATTTCTTTCCCTACAGTTAAAAGCTAAACGAAATGAACTATAACATCTCAAGTTCAAATTGACTTGGGAATATGTTCTATTCATTTTATTTATCTGGCCAATAATTGTAGGGAAAAGTTATAGGACCAACCTCATCAAAAAACATTTTCCTACGATTATGGCAGATTTCAAACTTCATCCATTATGGAGCGAAAAGTTATGCCAGCAAAGGAAATTACAGAGGTTACCCGTGTACCGATCTCTGAAATCATCATCCACGAAATGACGAGAGAAGAAATGAATATCATCAAGCGAGGTCCCAGCGACTCTAAGCTGAACATCGCCATTGCGCTATTCTCTTTATCGATTCCTACCTTGCTTTCATTACTGGTTACCAACTTCCCGGATGATGTGACCAAAGGTGTCTTCATTGTGCTCGGCATTCTTTTTCTCTTGGGAGGGCTGATAGCAGCCTATCTCCATACCAAGGAGAACAGCCCATTTCATGATACCGTGAACCGCATTGAGCAACGCTACAAGGAAATTGAAGATGAAAGAAATCGTGGAGCGAATAAAAAACACAGTGAGCCTGCTGCACAATCCTGATCTTAATACCTGCAAATATCTCATTGCTTCCCTTTGACCTGTTGATACCAGGACAACTCCACAACCTTCTCCCTTTTCCGGTTCCCGGAAAAAAAATTCTTTCCCTTCTGCCTTGATCCCATTTTCCTCGTCCGCTGCTCCATGACCCTCAGTGCCATCTCAATGGCATCGTACAAAGCCCCCTCATAGTTCGAAAAATATTCGGACTGTATCCTAAAATGGTCCGATCTCAGCCGGTAAGCAAACCTTTCATCCTTCCTTAAAATATCCAGAACAAAACCGCAGGCCCGGAGTGATTTTTCAAGCCTGTCACGCTCATCTTCAAAAGAATGTACCCTGTACCATTTCCCAATAAAAATGGCACAGCCTGTCGGATAGAGGAGCCGGACCTTTTCGGCCCATGCATCAATGTTCATTGCAGAGAAATTTGGACGGTATGTCCGGGGTGCATTGCAGGAACAGCAAAAACCTGGCCTTGGTTCTACTGACGTCCGTTCATTTTTCCACACCTCCCTTCCACTCTTGACCTTATAACTCGCCCCACCTTTGCCCCATGGTCGCCATCCCAGACATACTCCGACGGCGCAAGGACCGCCAGCAGTTCCGCTCCGCCCCCGAATACGGCCGGCCCACGGGCCGGGTCGACCGGGAGCAGGGCATCATCCACGGTGTGCAGATCGTGCGGGAAGGCGAGGCCAAGGGCCACGGCGTCCACCTCGACAGCGACTTCATTGCCGGGATCGCCGAGCTCGGCAATGCATCCAGGATCGGGACCAAGTCCCGGTTCAACCACCCCAACATGTCGGCCGGGGCCTTCGGGACCATGATCGGCAAGTTCTATAATTTTAAGGTGAACGGTACCGCCGTTTACGCCGACCTGCACCTCAGCCCAACGGCGAAGAGCTCGCCCAACGGCGACCTCCATACCTACGTGCTGGACATGGCCGAGAACGAGCCCGGCCACTTCGGCAACTCCATCGCCTTCAGCGACGACGGCAACCTCTACGTGAAGGACAGGGACGGTGAAAAGAAGAAGCTCTGTTTCCGGTCCAACGGCTGGGACCATACCATCCAAGTGGAAGAGGGGGACGGACTGGTGGATTACGACACGGAGGAGTACAGCGAGGAAGTCTATGTCCTGCCCGCCGCCCTCCATGCCTCCGACCTGGTAGATGACCCGGCCGCCACGGACGGTCTCTTTTCCGCCAGTGCCAACAGCCAGGCCTTCGCCGTGCAGGCCACCGCTTTCCTCGATGCCCACCCGGAAATCTTCGGTTTCATCGAACGGCACCCGGACAGGCTCCAACCCTTTTTTCAAAAATACGAGGCCTATCTGCAGCGCAAGGGCCGGTCCAAAGCCGGCAGTCCACAGTTGGCAGCCGGCAGTCAAGAACCAACCAAGCCAAAAATGAAGAAGACCAATTTTTCCCAACGCCTTTACAAAGCATTCACGACGGGCGGGACCTTCGACATTTCCGTCACCGATACCGAAGGAAATGCCCTGAGCATCGTCACCGAAAGCGAGGAGCCGGCAGTGGGCGACGAGGTCACCGTGGTGAACGAATCCGGCGAGACCGAACCCGCCGCCGCCGGCAACTACGTCGTAGCCGACGGCGAACTGGAAGGCCGGGCCATCACCGTGGCCGGGGGCCGCATCGCCGACATCACCGACCCGGCAGATGACAGCGCCATTGACCAACCGGGCGACCCGACCCCCGGCGAGGTCAGTATGTCCGCCCTGCAGGACGAGGTCAGACAGCTGAAAGCGGAAAATGCGAAGCTCCGCAAGCGCCCCGCCACTGCCCACACCGTTGTGGACGGTGAGCAGGATTTTTCCCGGTCCGGAAACAAGGGCGGGTACAGCTTCAACGAGGCCGGGAAAAAAGCCCACGAACGGGGCAGGCGCCTGGCCCGCAACAGATAGGTTTTCCTTTTTGGCCAGTGCCAGATACCGAGCATACCATTCCTAACCCAAACAAATAATCGATGCCTGCCATAAACCTGACAGAACTCAACGCCGCCCTCGGCGCCCATGTCCGCGAGAACCCCGGCATCTTCGTCGACATGGTCTACAACGAACTGCAGACCCTGCAGCATGTGACCGTTGTGGAGACCCGGGACGAAATGCCGATCACCAATATCAGGACGGGCAAACTGCTCCGCCCGCAGAAGTACGACAACGCCTGGAACCCCGGGAGCGACAAGGTGAAGATGAAGCCCCGGATGCTCAAGGTCCGCCCTGCAAAGTTCGACCTGGAGTTCATCCCGGCTGCCCACTGGAAGACCTGGCTCGGCTACAACCGCCGGGCCGGCTCCGCCGACCAGCACTACATGCCCTTCGAACAGTGGATCCTGATGCACCTCGCCAAAGAGGTCGCAGAAGAGATCCAGCTGGACATCATCTGGAAGGGCGTGCACGACCCTGACGGGGAATCCCCGAAGGATGTCTGCGACGGACTGGAGAAGATCGTCGAGGACAGCATCGCCGCTGCCGGGGAATTCGACGTGCCCGCCGCCCAGGTGGTGGATGTCGGCACGATCACGTCCGCCAATGCCTACGACCAGGCCCTCCAGGTGGCCAGGGCACTGCCGGAGAAGCTCCGCGGCCGCATGACCAAGGCCTTCATGACCTGGAACGTGGCCGACAGCTACAACGACGACTACACCGCCACCATCGGCGCCGCCCCGTTCAACACCGACTTCAACAAGGCCCGCATCAACGGGACCAATTCCGAGATTGTCCGGACGGTCGGGATGAGCAGCGGCAAGATCCTGATCTCCGAACCCACCAACCTATTCGTGGGCATGGACCTGGAGAGCGACGTCAACCAGATCACCTTCGAGAAGAACCGCCGCGGCCTTGACGTCATGTTCGACTGCCAGATCGGTGTCCAGGTCGCCGATCCCCGCAACATTGCCTATGGCTATGACGCCACCCCATAATTTTTGATGGTCAATGGATAATGGCCAATGGTCAATATGGCCAGCCCGCCACCGTCCAGGCCACCGATACCGAAGAACTCGTTTTTTTCATGAGAAACTGCCCGGCCACCCCCCACACATGGAACCCAGCCGGGCAGTCCATTGACCATTAACCACTAACCGTTGACCATTAGAACATGTGCCAGTTCAAATCCATCAGAAAAAAGCCCTGCCCCAACGACCCCGTCCCGGTCTACCTCCACGTGCTCGACCACGATAAAATGGAGCTGGTCCCACCGGCGACCACCGATGAGGGCAACGGCATCTACAATACCGTCCAGAGCGATGTCACCCTCAAAGCGGGCCTCGCCGACGGCGACAAATGGCAGCCACTGGAGTTCCGCCAGCGGAGCGCCGACTTTGTCCTGGAGGGCAAGGGCGAGCAGGACTCCAACCAGTACAAGGAGCAGAAGCTCACCGCCTTCTACCCCGAGAGCGACGAGGAGGCCATGTACAAGCTCGGCATGGTCGCCGGCTGGGAGGGCTTTGTCAGCTTCAAGAACGGCGACGGCAAGCGGATCCTCTGGGGCACCCTCGAGAACCGGGTCCTGCTTACCAAGGCCGACTTCACGGCCAGCAAGGGCGGCTGGGACCTGGAGTTCATGCGGACCGCCTCCGCCAGCGAGGGGAGCCCGCCATTTTACACCGGGGCCATTGCCGAGTAAAGGCAACTCCCAGAGATGTCATTTTTCCAAAAAATGACATCCCTGGCACGCCCGCCAAAAGCCAACCGCCATGCAAAAATTCAAAGTCAAGACCGAATTCCGGAAACTGATCCTCCCGGAGCTCACCCTCCACCGCCGGCACCTCACGGACGCCCTGGTGGAGCAGCTCCGGCAGCAGCACCCGGATACCTTCAAAACCTATTTCGAGGAGGTGAAAAAGAGACCTTCTGGGAATGACAAACCATAGATCCATGCAAAATTTACCACAGACGGGCGAGTTCCTGGAAGCCTTTTTCGGCACCCTCGCCCAGGGCGTGACCTCCTTCAGGGACGGTGCCCAGGTGACCGACATCCTGGCATTCGTCGACGAGGCCGAGATGTGGAGAAAGGGCATCGAGGGCTTTGCCTCCAACTTCCGGGGCGAAGCGACCGCCGCCAGCCCCGAGGCCATCGATGAACTGTTCTCCCCTTACTACGTGCAGCTTTCCGGTGCAGGGGTAAAACCCATGCTGGCCTACGCCATCGTGAACGGGGTGAAGAGCATCTTCACCATTTATGCGGTGAGTGCCGCCTCGGGACAGGCGCTCGTGGAAGGCTAAGGAACCAGTGTTTGTTTTTGTCCTGGACGGTGTGCGGTCAATGTCGTCCGCACACCGTTTTTCATTCACCATTGACGATCAATGAACCCTCCCATCCCCATCAAGGACTTCTCATCCTACCTCCACTACTTCACCGCCATGGCCCACCAGCACTGCGGCCTCGACGGGTCCATCTGCATAGGTGACAGCTGGCGGATCATCGGGAAGATGCGGGGCAGCATCCGCTACCCGGCCATGTGGCTCGAGTACCCCGAGCTGAAACATGGCCTGGGCAACGACGGTGACACCGTCCTGCCGGAGGTCCGCTGCGCCCTGAGCATCGTCGGGGGCGTGGCGAAGGACGACTGGGAGGGCCAGGACAACCGCCTGCAGGAATGCCAGCAGATCATTGCCCAGGTCATCGCCCGGCTCAAGCGGGATGCCGACCTCAACCATTTCGACCTCGGTTTCCCCATCACCGCCGAGCCGCTGGCCACCGTCATGGCCGACGACCTTTACGGCTGGCGGATCGAGTTCACCATGGCCAGGCACCAATGGAATGTCTGTTTTGAGGAGGAGGTTTGGGTAGGGCTGGACTATGCCGGCACCGACTACACCGGGATCGATTTTGATGTGTTCGAAAATTTCACCATTCAACCGTAACCAAAATGGCAATTAAACCAAGACAAGAACTAAAGGGCGAATTCGTGACCGGTGGAAAAATCAAAAAGACCGCCATCGACGACTGGCACGACAGCTATGTCCACAAATCGGAGCTCGGCGTCCTGTTGAACGTACCGGCAGGTGGCGCGTCTGCCGTCCTGTCTGCCGGCGGGTTCATCGACCGCATCATCGTCAGCTCGGCCACTGCGCAGGACGTCAGCATCGGCACCGCCCCCGGCGGCACCCAGGTGGTCGACAACCAACCGGTCGCCGCCAACGGCCATTTCATCCATGCCGAGGACTTCTTCGCCAACAACGCCCCGCTCACCCTCTACTTCACCAGCCCAAACCCCATCACCGTCAGGATCCGAAAAACCCAGTTCACATGACCGTTCAACGTTCACCACTGACCGTTCACCGTTAAATGCTGACCATCGCCTCCCCACCGCCCGCCATGGCCGGCACCCGCCGCCCAATCCTGGTCCAGTTCAGCACCGACCAGGTGACCGGCCCGTCCGGAACGGTACACGGGGCAGTCTTCCAGATCGACACTGCTGCAGCCATCGATGAGACCTGGGTTTTTATCTTCAACGGCATTACCGTCACCCTCACGGCGAAGGCAGGCCCGGACAGCTCCGGCAGCCAGTTCACATCAGGGACCACCTCCGGCATCACCCTGGCCAGCGACCTGCAGCAAAACTATTTCCTTTCGGAAAATTTCACCATCAGCTCCCCGTCCGCCAACCGGGTACAGCTCACCGCAAAGGCTCCCGGGACTGCATACAATATCGACAGCACGGGAAGCTCCTGGAGCGGGTTCAGCTTGGTTTCGGAAACACCCGGAGAGGACCCGGCCACCCTCGAAAACTTCCAGGCCTGGCTCGACCTCTACATCGAGGAGCCGAGGGGCAGCAACGATTTTGGTAACATTCCGGTAGCAAAGCTGACCGCCACCCAGGGCGCCTCCGGGTTTTTTATTTTTGACCTCAGCGCCATCCTCGACGGCTATGTCGGGGACGACCCGCCGCCACAGGCTGCCGGCGTGGTCCTGCTCACGGTCCTGCCTGTCCGGAAATACAAATTCCGGTACAACGAGGCATTCGGCTCGCCCATCGAGCCAAGGGCAACCAGCGAAAGCGGCCCATATTACTGTTTCCAGGGAAGAAAAGAGCACGAAGCCGCCGGCACCAGCAACAATTCATTCTCCGACACCTTCCTGACCGGCCGGCCATTGGTATCGAACATGTGGCACGGCCAGTCCGGCTACCTCTACCTGCGGACCGATCCGGCACTGCTGACCATTGCCGTCACACCTTTCAGGGATGACGGCACGGCCTTCCCGCCATACTTTTTGCCGGTCCCCTCCGGCGCGAGGGAAAGTGTTGTCAAGGTCCCGGCCGGCCCGGCCCAGCTTTCGGTCCCGGCAGGCACTGTCAGGTACGACATCTACTTCGAGTACGGGGCCGGCACATCGAGGACCTACACCGTCAACATCATTGACCAGTGCCCGCCGCACAGTACCTACCTGCTGTTCCGCAATGCCCTGGGCGGCTACGAGAGCCTGCCCGTCACCGGGGCCAAGGCCAAAAAAGGATCCTTCAAAGCTGACATGCACGACCGCATCCTTCCCGCCAACTACACCCAACAGACGCGAGAGTCCCATACCTTCAACCACCAAGGTGACGACACCTGGGACATGCACACCGGCTGGGTCTTCACCGGACAGGAGGCCGATTATTACGCCCGCCAGTTCATGATGAGCGAGAACATCCTGATGCCCTCCGGAGAAGGCCTGGTCCCCATGGTCCTCACCTCAAAAGAGGTCACCTATTCCAAGGACCGAATCCACCTCTACGGCTTCTCCTTTGCCCTTAAAAAAGCCAGCCCCCACCGGGACCGCCACACCACTCATTTAATCTAACCGTTCACCGTTCACCCCCGAAGTGTATTCTGGGCAGGCTGCCAAAACCTCGCTTCCACCGTCCGCCGCGGGCTGTCGGCCAATTTTGTCCCATGATCTCCATCGAAGTAAAAGGTGAACAGCTGGACCTCTATGCCAATACGAGCATCGAGCTGGAATTCCTCAGCCCGGCCTTCCATGCCGCCGGGGAAGATGGATCCTTCGGCTACCCGTTCACTTTGCCCGGCACTCCGAGGAACCACCGCCTGACCGGCCATGCCTACGACCTCCAAAAAAGGGAAGTGCTACAGGTGAGCCTGCCAGCCAAAATTTCCATTCTGGGACTTGCCCTGATGGACGGTATTTTAAAATTGACCTTCCCGGTGGGCCGGGAAAGCCTGCGGGTGTTCATCGTCATGGATTCATTTGCAGATGTGGTGAAGGACCAAAAACTAAGGAGTGTCGATTTCGGACCGATTTACTCCATTCCCATTTTTGAGGTTGATGATTTTATGAATGATAGGGTAGTGCCGGGGAGCGATGATTTTGCTTTTTATCCCTCACAGGGATTTTTGCTGCAAAACAAATATGAAAACGGTTCTTTCGATGCGAGCTACCGGGAGGTTGTTCCACATCCTTACCTGCAATTCATCTACCGTCAAATATTCACGCATTTTGGCTACCGCTTCCAGGACCGATTTTTCACGACTGCGGACCTTCGGCAGCTGACCCTCTACCACCACCGCCACGTCACCTTCAACCCGGAGGACAATACCTTCACGCTCGACCTGCAGAAAACGGTGCCCGACATTGATGTGTCTGTTTTTTTGAAAAACATTGCCAGCCTGTTTAACCTCAAACTCTTCCCGGACAACCGCCGAAAAACCATCGGGCTGCGTCCCCTGCAGTCGCTCCTTGATGGGGCAGTGGTGGAATGGACCAGGAAGGCGGACAGCAATTACAACGTCGAGCCATTTGATCCGGAGGGCTTCAAATTGATTTTCTCCTGGAGCGATATCGACAATTTCCACGAGGTGGTCTACGAGGAAGGTTTCAAGCTCCTCATGACCGGCAACTCGGTCTACATCTGGGACAACCGGCAGACTGTCGGGAGTTATGAAGAATTGCTCGACCTCGACCCCAGCTGGCCATCCTCCAACCAGTACCGGACCGTCTGGGTGGAAGAACCGCACACCTTTTATTATGCCGACAATGGCGTCTGGAAACGTTACAACTACTTCTTCGCAGACTACGACGGGGACGACCCCTTCGGCCTGGCCAGTCCCCAGGTCAACGGCGTCTACTACGACCCGGCCACCCGGCAGTATTGGATGTACCTGGTCTATGAGTTTTTAAATCCAAGCCCGGTCTGGCGCCGGTTCAGCTACCGCAAAATGGAAGAGCTGGAAATAGGGGAGGGGAATGCCAAGATCACTGCCAATGCCCACAGCGTCGAGCTGTTCTACCATGACCAGCGCGTCCCGCTCCCCACCAGTCAGATACCCCTTACGGGAAATGGTGCCGATGGTATTAATCAGGTTCCGGTGGAAGATGACGGGAGCATCCGCCTCCTTATCTACCGGGGGCTGGACGAAACGGTCTACCCGGGCCCCCGCTACCCGTTTGCCACCCCGGACGAGTACGATACCAGGGGAGCGCTCACCGGCACCCATTCCCTGCGCTGGGAAGGCCCCCGCGGGCTGTATGAAAAATGCTGGAAGCGCTGGCTGGGATTCCTGGGCAGCACCCGCAAGGTGAAGCGGCAGCTCCGGCTGACCGCCGCCGATATTTTCAACCTCGACTTCACCCGGAAGGTCCGCATCGGGAACATCAACTACCTCATCGGAAAGATCAACATTGCCGTCACCATGAACGGCCTGGGCCTGGCCCGCTGCGAGCTGTACAGCGTCGGATCGGGCGCCGGGACAGCGGTGTCCACTGTGTCCGGGTTTACGCCCGGAAGCGGAGTGGGCGTCATGTCGGTCGGCTCCACAAACACCGTTGGCTAATGGCAATCAAAAGGGTCCTCTCGACCATATTCCTCTATTTCCAGACCGGTGCCGTGCCGACCCAGCAGCAGTACGAGGACAGCTGGTTTTCCATGCGCCACAAGGACGATTCCATCCCAATTAGCGAAGTCACCAACCTGCAGACGGAGCTCAACAAAATCACGGCCCTGCAAAACGCCGTGCTTGGCCAGACGACCAGCAAAACCAACGGTCAGACCTTCAACCTCGCCAACGGCAAAGAATGGATCAAGGTAGAAATCCTCAGTACCACTGCCCAGGACGTGAAGATCGAGAGTGCTCCGGGAGCAGAAGACATCGTCCCGCTCACGTCCTTCAGTGCCGGCCAGCGGCAACTTTTCCTATGCAACTATCTCGCAGACGGCGCCAGGACACTGACCGTCACCTGCACCAATCCTATCACCATTAAATATTTTGAACGATGAAACTATCGATCACCGTGATCCTGGTCTGCCTTTTTTCAGCAGCCTGCATTCCCAGGGTGCAGGCACAAAGGACCACCGTCACCGACAACCTGCGGGTAAAGGTGAAGATTGACCTCAACGGCAGGTCCATCACCGACTGGAACAATTTCTACGACCAGCCCGCCACACCGGGCGGCACCCTGCACGAGAACGACCTCTGGTACGACAGCTCTGGCGGCAACCTCTACACCTTCGACGGTTCCGCCTGGGTGCAGGTGGCCACCAACTCCGCCGCCGTGGAGGACGGTGACAAGGGCGACATCACCGTCTCCGGAAACGGCGCTACCTGGACCATCGATGCTGGCGTCGTCACCCCGTCCATGCTCGACCGCACCTACCTTGAGACAGAGGTGGACGGCGACCCCGCCAACGAGCTGCAGACCCTGGCACAGGTGCTCGCCGAGGGCAACAGCGCCGGTGCCAGGATCACCGGCCTCACGGACCCGGCCGGCCCTCAGGACGCGGCCACCAAAGGCTATGTGGACGGCAAAAGCATCTCTGGGCTTTCGGACAACCTGGTCCCCAGGTCGAATGCTGCCGGCGACGGGCTGGAAGACTCGGACATCTATTCGCACACCGGCGATATCGGGATCAACAGGGTCCCGGCCGGGGAGGCCGTCCTCCAGATACAGACGACCTCGGTCCAGCCGTTCATAGAACTGTACTACGCCAACGGGGTCCTGGCCTCGCAGTGGGGGAACACCGTGGCCGATTCAAGTATGTTCTTTGATGTCGAGAGGCCCGGTGCGGGCATAGTTTTCAGGCTGGACGGGAACGACGAACGGATGAGGATCGACGGCCCGACCGGGAATGTCGGGATACTCAACCAATCGCCCGCTGTAGAACTTGATGTCACCGGGGACATCCGCACCTCCGGCCAGGTCCAGTTCGGGGGCAGCGCCAACTACATCAACAACGACATCGCCGGCAACCTGGCCTTTGTCACCGGTGCCGGCAACAAGATCTCCTTCAATGCAGAAGTGGGCAGTACAGACCTGGACATCAGCGCCACCGGCACCTCGGTCGGTACGGTCCTGCATGCCAACAGGCTGGACGTGGAAGGCGGGGCTGCCATAGGCGCTGGCTATTCCGGCACTGCCATCGCCCCTGCCAACGGACTGATCGTGGAGGGGCTGCTGGGGGTGGGGACCTCCAGCCCGGAGGCGGGCATCCATGTCGAGGACGTCGGTGCCTACGAAATCCTCCGTTCGACCAACGGTTCCCTTTCCTCCCGGATCACTTTCGAGAACGAAGCGGATGACAGCGACAGCTGGCAGTTACGGCGCGATCCGGGCGGCTCATTTACCATCGGCCACTCTGCCCTCCAGCCCTACGGCACCGAGAGTGTCGTGGTGGTGATGACCGCCGAGGAGTTCCGGACCTACACCAATTCCATCCTGGTCGAGAACATTGCCGCTTCGACCGCTTCTGCTTTATCCATGAACAACGGCCGCATCGTCTACGTCAATTCCACCGATGCCACCTTTACCAGCCCAGGTTTCTGGGGAGTGGTGGACGGCAGCTGGACCAAAATTTCCAACAATTAAAACCTCTGTTATGAAATACCTGTTATTTTTCATTTTTCATTTTCCGTTCTTCGTTCTTTCCGCCCAGGAAACCACCACCTCCATCACCCGTACCTCCGACTCTACTTTCGTGCAAGAGAATGTCACCGTTTACGCAGATGGCAGGACTGTCACGGAACAGGTCCCGTATTCCCTGGAGGCCTTTGCCAATCTCATCGTCGACCGGAACCTCAACAACCTGGTCCGGATCGACCAGTTGGCGAAAGCCCAGTCCATCGCCCAGCAGGACGTGAACCAGTTGCGGAAATACCTGGCCGATTCCTTGCAGGTTGATTACGATAGCCTCCTGGCCACCAAACTGCTGGTGGCCCTTGACGGCAACTGGACACTCATCGAGCGGAACGGCAGCAGCTCAAAAACGAACGTGGCCATCGCGGCACACAGTTCCAACTCAACCTTGTTGCGTTTGCGGAACACCGGTGGCTCTGGTGCCTGGAACATCAAACCGATCCACTCCCAGAAATTTCTCCTCCGGAACTACGATGGCGAAGATGTCGAGATGCAGCTCACCCAGTTTAATAGTTTTACCGGTTACCGGGGAAAGACCACCGATGGCCGTACCCTCATCCTGCGGCGATGACCTCCCAGCAAAAATTCATCGAGGCGACCATTGCCCAATGGGCCATTGAGACGCAGCTGCTCCTGCAGATGCAGGTGGTAAAAAAGGGCCTCGTGCTAACGGAGCAGCTGCTCCGCTCCATTTCCTATAAAATAGTGAAGGAGGCGGCGGCCGGGGTCCGCTACGACCTCACCTTCCGGGACTACGGCCGCATCCTCGACATGAACCGCCGGAAGGCCTCCGCCCGGCAGCTCAACCGCAAGGTGCTGCTCGGCGGCAGGGCCGTGCGGGTGCGGAAAAATGCGACCAGCATGAAGTGGTATTCGAGGAACATGTTCCGGCAGGTGTACGGGAAGGAGGGGCTGTTTGAACGGTTGCGGGACGGGTACGGGGCGTGGGCGTTGGAGCGGGTGATCGAGCAACTGGAAAAGGCACGGGCCTGAGGGACTGGAAGCCATGAACTTGCAGCAACTGGGCATGGTACCGTGCTTGGACCCAATAACCGGTCGCAACCCTACCTGAAAATAGAAAGCTCTCTGACCTGAAATGACACATGCACAAATAAGAGACACAAGATCGCAATCCTACCTAAAAATGGATAGCTCTCTGACGCAATATGAAGGGGGACATAGTCATCTTTTGTGTCGCAATCCTACCTAAAAATGGATGGCTCTCTGACACACATTATGACTACTTCGTCCGGATGAACAAGTCGCAATCCTACCTAAAAATGGATGGCTCTCTGACCACTACAATACTTATTGTGAAAATGTGAAAGGGTCGCAATCCTACCTAAAAATGGATAGCTCTCTGACCTTTCCCAGATGTAAGTTGGCGTAATTCATTTTTAGGTAGGATTGCGACCCTTTCACATTTTCACAATAAGTATTGTAGTGGTCAGAGAGCCATCCATTTTTAGGTAGGATTGCGACTTGTTCATC
>JBCBSJ010000109.1:0-14365 GCA_039819245.1 Cyanobacteria bacterium J06638_20 | reverse complement strand
TTTTTTTTTTTTTTTTTTTTTTTTTCTAATCTTCTTTATTATATTAATTTTTAATTTTTTTTATTTTCCTTTTTTTTATATTTTTTTTTTTTTTTTTTTTTGGCCCCCCTCTAAAAATAAAAAAAAAAAACCCCCCAAAAAAAATTATTTTTTTTTTTTTTGGGGGGGGGGCCGCCCCCCCCCCCCACGACCCAAAATTAAGGGTTCTCTGTTTTTTGTCCTGCACTCAAGTTGATGTCACAGGGAAGATCCTTCTCTAGAAAATCTCCTTCGTCCTGAATGGGCAAAGTGCCCAGCGATCAGCTTATAGAGGAAGAATTAAGGCGATGAGGATGGCGGCGATCGCCCCCAGGGTCGTGTTGACGATATTGACCATCTCATTCGTGAGCCAGCGATAGCGCTCTTGGATCGTCGCGCCGATGAGGCTTTCCAGGTTGGTCGCGATGAAGGCGGCGATCGCGCAGGTCAGGAGATGAATGGCTGGAATCATACCAACGCCCCAAGCGACGAGGGCGATCGCAATGCTACCTGCCACACCTGCCAATGTGCCTTCCAAGCTGACGGCTCCTTCTGTTCCGGCTGGCACGGGTTTCAAGGTGGTGATGAGGAAGGTGCGCTTACCGTAGGCTTTGCCGACTTCACTGGCGCAGGTGTCCGAAAGCTTGGTGCTGAGACTGGCGACATAGCCCAACCCCAGCAGCGCGATACCTGGCGATCCGGGGGGGGCGGCGGTTGCCAATACATAGGCTCCCAAGGCACAGAGGGCAGCTGTCAGCGCCGAACCCCAGACATTCTCTGGTCCACGGGCTCCAGACCGCTTTTCGGCAATACCAGCGGCTTCCTTCTCGGCCATGCCAATGCGCGTAACGGCTGACCCGACCAGGAAATAAAACAAAATCACTAGATAGCCGCGCCAGCCCAGGGTGCCCCAAATGATGATGCCCAGTGCCCAGGCATGGAACAATCCGGCGGGGGTCAGCAGCTTTTTGGGGATGATCGCGGCGATCGCGGCTAGGACGCTGTTGAGGGCGATCGCGACCAACCAGGGGATGAGCGCATTCATGGGCAAATCCTCCAACAAAGGCAGATTTGGGCAAAGGAAAATCCTACAAGCTTCACCATTCCGCTCTGCCACAGTGCACGTTTCTGAGGCGCGGACAAACGGGATGCTTTGTGGCGTGGCAGAGTGGGTCTGCGCCAGGGAACCGCTTCACTCAGCTACACCTAAGTTATAGCCTGACATACTTTAGGCTCAATCCTCTGAGTCAAAGGCCAATAGGGACTCAATAGCCGGGAGGATGGCGGAACTGACCAACCACTTGGTCGAGGCCTTGGGCGATCGCCAACAATTCCATTTCTCGCCATCGCTTGCCCACAATTTGTAGCCCAATGGGAAGCCCCGCTGTGGTTTGTCCGATTGGAATCACAACGGCTGGATGGCCGCTCAAGTTGAACGGCATCGTGTAGGCTCCATTGGCTACCGCATGGGGATAGGAACGCCCATCGATGTCAATGGCACTCCAGGCGGGGCGATGGGAAAATGCCGGGGTTGCTGCAACGGGCGTCAACCAAGCATCCCAGTCATCCAAAGCTGCATCTAGCTCGGCGGTGAAGTCCTCTCGCTCGGTCAGGATCTCGAAGTAGCCTTTCAAGGTGGGATTTAGGAGGTCGGGGAGGAGATGGCTGAAATCGCCCAGACGGCGGAGCGCGCGATCGCCCTGGGTCGCTGTGCGAAATATCTGTTTTAAGCTACGACGGAGGTTATAGCGATCGACAGGCTGTGCATAAATGTTGACGTAAGCGGCTAAGCGGCCATAAAGGTTCAGGATTTTGGAAAGATCAAAGTTCTCAGGTCGCCAGTGCTCGACCGACACCTTAGCTTGAATCAGCGTTTGTCGCACCGTTTCCATCGCCGTGCGAATCTCTGTGGCAACGGGCACCTCGTCCCATTGATCGATCCAGGCCAATTTGAGAGCAGTCAATGGTTTGTGCGTTGGTTGATCGAGCGGCACGGGAGGAACGTCCGGGCGGCGGCGATCGGCTCCCGCAATCAGCGAAAAGCAGAGTCGAATATCGTCGAGCGATCGCGCAAAACACCCGACGGTAATCATCTGTCGCAGACAACGGGGCATTCCCGGAACCTCTGGGATCTGCCCTGCCGTCGAAATGCGCCGATCGGTAGGCTTCAACCCATAAACACCACAAAAATGAGCTGGTTGCCGCACCGATCCGGCGATGTCGTTGCCCAGGTCTAACGGCGAAAGTCCAGCAGCAACGGCAGCAGCACTTCCACCGGAACTGCCCCCTGGCGTGTAGTCGAGGTTCCAGGGATTATTTACCCGTGGGAAAAGGGAATTGGTGCTTTGGTAGTCGCCCGCCAACTCCGCCATATTGGTTTTGCCCATCACGATGGCTCCCGCTGCCCGAAGCCACGCTACCACCGTTGCATCCTGCTGCGGAATGTAGTTTTTGAGGGGAATGTAGCCCGCTGTGGTGCGCAGCCCTGCCGTTTCAAAAATATCTTTGATGGTGATGGGAACGCCGTGCAAAGCCCCCCAGGTTTCTCCACGGGCGCTCGCCTCATCCGCTTGTTTGGCGCGATCGCGCGCTTCGTCTTCGTTTAGGGTGCAAATCGCATTCAGCTTCGCGTTATGCTGGGCAACTTGGGCGAGGTGGGCATCTAACACCTCAACCGCCGAAACCTGGCGATCGCGAATCATTTGAGCCAACTGGTGCGCAGGAGCAAAGGTGAGGTTAGTCATACGCGTCAGGCCGATGAGCTTGATAAAGTTAATTATATTCACTTTTAGTTAATTGCATTAACTAATTATGGGTCGTCCACGCAAAGAGCAGTCTTTGACGCCACAGGATGTCATTCAAGCGGCGATCGCCTGCCTCGATCGGGATGGCGACACGGCGTTGGGGGTCAATCGCGTTGCGCGGGAGCTGGGAGTGAAGCCACCCGCTATCTATAAGCACCTGGATGGCAATGCTGGACTGCGCCGCGCCGTTGCCCTAGATATTTGGCGCACTTACTTGGCCGATTGCCAAGATCAGGTGGCAGGCATTGCAGAGCCCCGCGCATTGCTCCGCGTGGGCGCGCAGGCAACCCGAAGCTTTGCGCAGCGCTTTCCCTCCCGCTATACCGTGATGATGCAGTACCAACTACGTCCCACCGATCCAGAAGAAGCCAAAATCATTCAAACCTCTCTGCAACTTTTCCAGCGATCGCTACAACTCTATAACCTCAGCGATGCTGCATTGATCGACGCCATGCGAATGGTGAATGCCGCCATTTATGGCTTTATTTCCCGAGAGCAACAAGAACTAATGACCTTGAGTCGCTCACCAGATCAAAGCTATGAAGCCATGCTCGACGCGCTCATCGTGGCGATCGAGCATATTCAACAACGGGATCAGTAATACAAAATCCAGGGCGGCTAATTACATTTCAGCGTTTGCGTTTTCTACCTCTAGCGCACTCTCCGCTAGGGCGTCTGGCGGTTGCAGGGGGATTGAGGATGGTGACTGGGGAGAAGTGACTGGAGCGATCGCCCCATCTCCATTCATCCCACTACTTCCCCTCTTCTCCTCAGCATCGCTGGAGTCAAGGGGTTGCTCTGGTGCCTCAATGGCTTCTTCTTCAATATCGTCGCCAACATCCTCGTCCGCAGGCGGTTGCAGCAGGGTTTTCCAGGCGGCTTTGAATCCGACAAACGCGCTGCGCGTTGCTCGGCCCACAGTTTGGGCTTGCTTTTGTACAGAGGCGACGCCTTGATCCATGCGCTGCACAGTACGGCTAGCGCTCTGAACTCCTTCACTCACCTCCTCCGTCAGTTCGCTGAGTTCGGAACCCGTCATTTTCAAAGCTTCAAGGGTTTGGGGAAGTTCACGGTTGAGGGTGTCGAGTAGCTTCTCAGCACTGCGAGACACTCGCGCTAGCTCAAGCAAGGTAGGCAATGCTGCCATCAGCACTGCCGTTAGCGCGATCGCCAGCAGGAAGCAGGAAAACGCCAACCACAGCAATGGATTGGAGAGGGCATCGGGCAATTCAAGCAGAATCACGGGAGGAAGCAACAGGAGAGGGGTCTTCTTGGGGTTCGCGATCGCGCTGGCTAGCTTCGAGTCCGGCGGCGATCGCTAGCTTCAGGCGATCAAGAGTACCATCCCAATTTTGCGCCGCTTTGTCGGAAACGCGATTCGCCTGAATTTGAACCGTGGTTGAAAGATCTTCGGCCAGCTCCGGCAATGCATCGGCGGCCTTCTTGATGAGGCGTCGCGTTTCACGCCCAGTGCGAGGGGTCAGCAACAGCCCCGCAACTGCACCAGCCGTCGCTCCCAACAACATGCCTGCGAAAAAGACTCCGGTATTGCCCGAACGATTATCTGCCATGCCTGACTCACGTCTTTGAGAGATCTGCGATTTAAGCTTAGCATTGACTGTCTTTTGATGACCGACGCTGTCTCAGACGCGATCGCTAGGGCGACGTTTAGTGTCTCTGCTGCTGCGCTGTGTTCTTCGCCACAGAGACAGAACAAAACTGGCAAGGGCGATCGCCCGTCGTGTTTGTTGCCACCGCACCTGCCAAGGCAACACATAGCGTTGCCGCACGGTCACAAGTTCCAATTGGCTCTGCAAGAGCAATAAAGGCACCTTCGCCAACGCCTGCTGAAGCTGAAGCTCGGCAGCGTCGATGCGACTCCTCAGCTGCACCAAGCCACCGTGCCATTGCCACAAGCGCCACGCCCCATAAAAGCAAGCGAAAGCAAGCCCCCCATTAATCAGCAACACGATAACTACCAACCCCAAAGCCTTTCCTTACCCCCTTACGCGCACCTTCAGGAACCCGGTCACTGCAGCAATGACTGCAACATTGAGGATAGGACAAAGGGACCGGGTTCCTCAAACCGGAAGTGCATCAACCGGATGCTCTCCACCGATGCGAAGCGGCTTAACGCCCCCCATGCAACATCCCTTGCTGAAGGGGGTCTGGGGGAACGAGCCTCGTTCCTCCAGTCAGGGGGTTTGGGGGGCGACGCGCCCCCAAGTCCAGTTCAAATCAAGAACCCATAATCTTTATCCCACCAACCTTGTACCCTTACATAGACTCTGTATACGTCATACAGGCTTCTAATTGCAGTTGTAAGCAAAATCACAAACATATAGTGGCAGTAAACTACAGACGCGCAATACAAACTGCAAAAAGCAGCTTCAACTCAGTAAGGGTGTGCCATCATTCCAGAGGGAAATATCTCTAGATCTCGTTTCGCTCCTACCTACTTAGCATGATTCCGTTATGGTTCAGGCGATCGCAACCCAAACCTTCTATGTGCATCCTATAAATGGCAACGATCGGAACCCTGGGGATGCCACACGCCCGTTTCGCAGTCTCACCCGTGCCCTGCGTCGAGCTTCAGCAGGAGCCGTGATCCAACTGGCCGAGGGACGCTATACCACCCAGAACGGCGAGCGCTTTCCCCTAGTCGTTCCAGAGGGAGTGTGGGTGCAAGGGCAGCAAGCCGAGCGCGGTAAAGCTGTGGTGCTGGAAGGGGGCGGCAACTACATGAGTCCCACCTTCGCCCGACAGAACATTGCCATGCAAATGGAAGATGGATCGGGTTTGCAAGGGATAACGGTGATCAACCGCAACCAACGGGGAACCGGAGTGTGGATTGAATCGACAGCTCCGGCGATCGCCCACTGCACCTTTCGCAACTGTGGCCGGGAAGGCATCCTCACCACAGGCAACGCCAACCCTCAAATCACCGATAGTAGCTTTATTCAAAACGCTGCCAGCGGCGTCTCCCTCACCCGCAATACTAAGGGAGAAATCCGCCGCAGCTTGTTCCAACAAACGGGATATGGCATTGTCATTAGCGACAACGCCGCTCCCTTGCTGACCGAGAATCGCGTACTCAACAATCGAGCCGGAATTGTTATTTCTGGAGCTGCCCGTCCAGTCTTGCGGAACAACTTGGTGGAAAGCAACACTGCTGATGGCCTGGTGGTGATGAACAATGCCGTCCCTGACCTGGGACAATCTCAGGATCCCGGTGGCAATATGTTCCGGCGCAACGGCGAGTCCGATACCCGCAACACCAGTGCTGCACCTCTCATCTCGGTGGGCAACGAACTGAACCCCACCCGTGTGGATGTGAATGGAACCTCAGGTAGTCGGGGCGTTGAGTTTCGCGCCACAACGGTTAACACGCAGATTCAGACGGCTATCCCCCGCCCTCAGCCTGCGCCACCGGATCCCACTCCAGATCCCAGCCCACCTCCGACGCCGACCCCCACCCCTCCACCTGATGGCCCCGATGGCCAAGGCTTAAGCGATATCCAGGGGCACTGGGCTGAACCCTTCATTCGTGCCTTGGTCGCCCGCGATATTATCAGCGGCTATCCTGACGGCAGTTTTCGCCCAGAAGACACGATCAACCGGGCCCAATATGCCGCGTTAATTTCCCAAGCATTTGACCTGCCCGATCGCCGTTCTGCATCGGGGTTTGTCGATGTGCCAGCGGAATTTTGGGCGGCAGGGGCGATCGCCCGCGCTGAGCGGATGGGCTTCATCGCTGGGTTCCCCGATGGCAGCTTTCGCCCAGCAGATACCCTCTCGCGGGTGCAAACGGTGGTGTCGTTGGTGAATGGACTAGCTTTGATTGGTGGAATCCCCGAAGTGTTGGCGGTTTATCGCGATCGCGCCGAAATTCCTACCTATGCCTCTGTCCCTGTGGCGATCGCGACCCAGAAGCGCATCGTCGCCAATCATCCCGATATCAGTCGGTTTGAGCCAAATCTGCCCGTCTCCCGTGCGGAAATCACCGTCATGGTTTACCAGAGCTTGGTAGTGACAGGACAAGCACGGGCGCTTGCCTCCCCCTACATCGTCATGCCACCTGCTGCTGCTGTGTCGTTCTCGGATATTACGGGACACTGGGCCGAAGGGTTCATTCGAGGATTGGCTGGGCAAGAGTTCATTAGTGGGTTTCTGGATGGGCGCTTCCGTCCCGACAATTTCATTAGCCGTGCCCAGTACGCAGCGCTTCTGGTCAACACCTTCATGCCCCTGCCCAAGCGCCCGCCCACTACATTCCGGGATGTCCCTGACAATCACTGGGCGGCGGATGCGATTCAGCGTGCTTATCGGGGTGGGCTGCTCTCTGGCAATGTGGATGGCACGTTTCGTCCAGACCAAAATATTCTGCGCATCGAAGTACTGCTCTCGTTGGTCAATGGCTTGAACTTGCCCCCTGGGGATCCGGAGATGGTGAACCGTTACAGCGATCGCGCCAGCATCCCGTCTGTTGCCCGCCCTGCCGTTGCCAGTGCCACCCTCAACCGTTTGGTGGTCAACTATCCTGATTTGAACCGCCTCAACCCGATCAACCCCGCGACTCGGGCTGATGTATCAGCCATGGTCTACCAATCCCTTGTGTATTGGGGGCGATCACCATCTCTGCCGTCTCCCTATATCGTCAGCCCCGGTAGTAACCCGACAAATGCCTCGCCTGGTGGCGCATCGCCTGAAACCACGCCGCTGATCGTCATCGACCCCGGGCATGGAGGGCGTGATCCGGGAGCTATCGGCATCAATAGCCTAAAGGAAGCGGACGTGAATCTGGCGATCGCCCTGGAAACCGTTCGGATATTGGGGAGCCTCAATCTCCGTGTCGTCCTCACGCGTAACGACGACCGCACCCTTTCCCTTGAAGATCGGGTGGCGATCGCCGAGCAGGTCAATGCAGCCGTTTTCGTCAGCATTCATGCAAATTCAGCAGGAGTGGCGCGACCCAACGTCAACGGCACCGAAACTTACTACTATCCGGGTTCCGAAGCGAGTGAGACCATCGCTACCGCGATCCAAAACAGCATTGTTCAGTCGCTTCAGGTTACGAATCGGGGTGTCAGAACAGCCAATTTCTTTGTGCTCCGTAATACCTCTATGCCTTCTGTGCTGGTGGAAACGGGATTTATCACGGGGGCACAGGATGCTGCCAGACTCGTTAACACCACGTTTCAAAGTCAAATGGCGCGGGCGATCGCTGTGGGTGTTGTCCAGGCTATAAAACAACCCGTTGGATAATGAAAGTAATGCCCTAGCGATTGAAGTCAAGGCGCGGCTATAAGAGTGAAGTTTACTGTCGCAGGCTAAGGAATTACTTAGCGCGAACTCCTAATCAATAAAGGTTCTTTCTGTTTTTCTGGTAGTGGATGTGGTGCATCACCATCCCATTGGGGGACTCACATTTGATAGATAATGGCCAAGGTTTGAAGGGGTGAGTCATGAGCGTTACTGAGTGCTCAGCTTCCTGCCCTTTGCTTCATGCTTGTTCCCTTGGGATTCGGCTACCTGACTGTCTCCTTGTGCACTGTTCGTGAATTTCCTATGCAACGTTGCCATCCGCCAAGTCCACTGCAGCCAGGCGATCGCCTGCATGTCGTCGTTCCCAGTGGAGCCTTACGAGAAGCGGAGCGGTTTCACCAGGGGATTGAATGCTGGCGATCCCAAGGTTTCTTGGTAGATCTGCCCAAAAATTACGATCAGCGTTGGGGCTATCTGGCAGGCTCAGATGACGATCGCCGTGCCCAGCTCCGAGCTGCCTGGGACAATCCGGACTGTCGGGGCATCCTTTGTGCTCGGGGCGGCTATGGCGGGATGCGCCTGCTAGAGGACTGGGACTGGGGCAAGAATCCTAACAAATGGCTAATTGGCTTCTCCGACATCACCAGCTTGCTCTGGAGCCTCAGTCTATGCGGAGTGTCTGGAGTTCATGCGGCTGTCTTGACGACCCTTGCGGCCGAACCCGAGTGGTCTCGCCAACGCCTGTTTGATTGGGTGCAGGGTAAGGCACTACCTCCCTTGCAGGGCAAGTCTTGGGTCAGTGGAAAGGCGCAGGGGCTTTTACTTCCTGCCAACCTCACTCTGGCCACCCACCTGCTGCACACCCCCATTCAACCGGGCTTGGAGGGCGTTATTCTGGCGCTTGAAGATGTCACCGAAGCGCCCTATCGCATCGATCGTATGCTGACCCAATGGCGACTTAGCGGCGCACTTTCGAAGGTCAAAGGCATTGCTCTGGGGCGCTTTAGCCAGTGCGACTCGCCCGAAGGTATTCCCAGCTTCTCGGTGGAAGGAGTATTGCGCGATCGCCTTGCTGACCTTGGCATTCCCCTGGTTGTTGATATGCCCTTCGGCCATGACGGAGCCAATGCTGCCCTTCCCGTTGGCATTCCCGCTCTCCTAGATGGCGACACGGGCAGTCTTCACATTGGAGGATAGAGATACATTTGCATGAAATCCTTGCTGTAAAAGGGTTCCAAAAATATTTGAGGTGGTTTCTGAGAAATGGGGATAAGTCCTGAAATAAGAGGCGGTTTTTAGAAAAAAATGATAGGGTTTTGCCAACTGTCCCGTTTTCTACTCTTGCCTTATGAATCGTCAAAGCGCTTTGGTTCATCATGTCTGGCAACGATTTGAATATGCTTTGCAACGGAGGCTCCGGAGACGTTGGTGGATGGCAAGCCTGATCGGCGCGATCACCTTTACCCTTACTCTCCTCACCCCAGCCCAGGCTCAGAACGTCATCATCACTCCCAGTAGCCCCCATCTAGGTGACACCATCTCTGTCACGCTGCAAACCGAAGATGGCAAAGCGTCCAGCATTGAGTATGACGGGGCAACTTATCCCAGCTATGAAATAGGCGAAAACCGCTACCGCGCCCTCCTACCGACAACCCCGCTCGACCAACCGGGACGCAAGGAAATTCGTTTTACTTTGAATGGTGAAGATCGTCGGTTTGCTGTTGAGCTACGCAATCGCTCCTTCAGCACCCAGCATATTCGGGTTGGCAGCGGCACCAGTACCAGCGCCACCGATCATGAAATCCAGCGCCTGCGTGAGTTCCGAGAAACTGCTACTCCAGATAAGTTTTGGAATGGTCCCCTTGCTCGTCCCGCTGATGGGCGCGTCACCTCCGAATATGGCGTTCGCCGTTACTACAACGGCGTCTTCGCCGAAAACTACTACCACCGAGGCGTCGATTATGCCGGAGGAACGGGTGCCTCCGTCTACGCTCCAGCCGCGGGGGAAGTTGTCGTCGTTGGGCGCGTCTCTGATGGATTTCGGGTGAATGGCAATACAGTGGCGATCGATCATGGCCAAGGCGTTGGCAGCGTTTTAATTCACCTCAGCCGTATTGATGTGGCAGAGGGCGATCGCGTCCAGCAAGGTCAGGTAATTGGGGGCATCGGTGCCACTGGACTCGCAACTGGGCCAAGTGTCCACTGGGGTCTCTACGTTAATGGAAAGGCTGTCGATCCCGTTCCCTGGCGCAACCAAGGTTTTGAATAAGGCGCGTTGGAGATTCAGCTCTGGGACAATAATACCAGCCTCATTTCTGCATATGATGGAGGAAGGAAGTCCGAAAGCTAAAGCTCAATGCTCACATAGCCTTACCGTATCTAAAATCGGCAATACTTGAACTTTTGATGAGAAGATTGCCAAGGCTGCTTTCATCCGACTTGCTGAGAAGCCTCTCTAGACACGGTTAGATAGGGAGTGGTACAGTCCTGTATTTTGTGGGAAAGATAGGCTAGGACAATGCAGGCACCACCGTGTTGCTACCTGCGATGGAGCAAAAATAACATATGAGTATTGAACGAATTGTAGAACAAGCCCTGCAAGACGGCTATCTGACGCCAGCAATGGAGGCAGAGGTCGGGCGCATTTGTGATACGGCTTCTGAACTTTCCATTGAAGAGTACATGGCACTGGATCGCTTGATGGGTGCTTTGCTAACAGGGGAAGTTGTTGCTGTTCCCCGGAAGCAGTTTATCAACGTAATGGAAGAACTTGTACTGACTGAGGCGATCGCCCGTGTCGCCGAAATCGAAGCGACGAGCGACTGCACCTTGGATCTGGGGGACATTGCTGCCTACGCACTGAACCGGCTACCGCCCCTCTATGCCACCACGGAAGAAGGGGCAGAGTACCAGCGTGGCCGCGCCAAAGAAGAGTTGAGCAGCATGATTGCTCAAAAGGTGAGCGAAGGCATTGCCCGCGGCCTCGACCAGCCAGAGTTCTTCCCCGATCGCCAAGTATTGGGCAAAAACTCCAACGACGAAGTGTTGAGCCAGGTCAGCACCCTGTTGCAAGCCTATGCCCACAAATTTGAGGCGCATGTTTAAAGGTGCCGAAACTCTTGTAGAGGGTCGTCAACCACGATCGGCTCTTAGCTTCCAGCAATAATTCTCTAAACCAAATGTTCGAATTGCCTGTGTGGATAGGAAGATTTCCACACAGGTTTTTTATTGGTGATGGAAATGGAACCACAGAAGCACAGAGAGCACAAAGGGAGGCTGCATACACTTTGCTGTAAGCACTCAGCAGATCTTCATCCGCGTTCATCTGCATTCTACTGTTCGATCGCCTCATCCACCCATTGCTTCAGGGTCGAAACAACATCGCCCAGGGCAATATCCTGGGAGCCTTTCGTGGCACGTTTCACTACCTCGACTTTGCCATCTTTGAGCGATCGCCCAGTCACGACTCGGAATGGGATGCCCACCAGTTCGGAGTCTTTGAACTTTACCCCGGCACGTTCATCTCGATCATCCAGTAACGTCTCAACACCCGCCGCATTCAGTTCGGTGTAGAGCTTTTCCGCTGCAGCCATCTGCTTCTCATCTTTGATATTAGGAACGACGACGATGGCGTGGTAAGGGGCGATCGCCACAGGCCACACAATGCCGTTTTCATCGTGGTTTTGCTCCACTGCTGACTGGGCGAGTCGAGAGACGCCGACGCCGTAGCAGCCCATCACCAGAGGCACTTCTTCACCCTGTTCGTTGGTGTAGGTTGCGCCTAGCTTTTTGGAATACTTGGAGCCGAGCTGGAAGATATGGCCCACCTCGATGCCACGGGCGCTTTGCAGCGTTTGCTTGGGATCATGCAGAGAGCGATCGCCGATCGTTGCCGTCCGCACATCCACCACTAGCTTTGGTTTGGGATACTGCACATCCCAATTGGCTCCAACGACGTGGCAACCCGACTCGTTCGACCCAGTTATGAAGTTCTGCAAATCCACTGCCGTTTGGTCGACCATCCGCAGAAATTTGGGATGAACCTTGTCCACTTTGGCGATGTAGTCATCTTCGATGCCAGCATTGATGTAGCCCAGGGGGAGTGGCTTCGTAGCCCATTTTGCCTGAGCTTCTGCATCGGGGACTGCCAGTGCCAACACCGTCGTTGCTTCAAAGTCGCTTGCCAGCTTCGTCAATTCGTTGGTCAACTTGACATCATTAACATCCTGGTCACCGCGAATGCTAACTAGCACCAACACCGTCAGCCCGTTGTCGAGCACGGCTTGATACAGCACATTCTTCAGGATTTGTGTCGGCGAACAATCGAGAAATTTCACCAGGGAGTCGATTGTTGGAGTATTGGGAGTGTCGAGCTTTTCATATTTTGTGTAAGACGAGGGCTCAGCGTCAGGCGGCAGCGATACGGCCTTTTCCACATTGGCAGAGTAGTTACCATCCTCAGTAAATAGCACCTCATCTTCCCCGGCATCCGCTAGCACCATAAATTCCTGAGAGCCAGACCCACCGATCGCCCCTGAATCTGCCTCCACGGGTAAAAAGCGCAGCCCACAGCGCCGGAACATGTTGCGATAGGCCACATCCATATCGGCATAGGTTTCTTTCAAGCTCGCCTCATCCATATGGAAAGAGTAGCCGTCTTTCATGATGAACTCGCGCCCCCGCATCAATCCGAACCGAGGGCGAATCTCGTCGCGAAACTTGGTCTGAAGCTGATACAGATGCAATGGCAATTGTCGGTAAGAGCGGATCATGTCGCGGGCGATCGCCGTAATGACTTCCTCATGGGTTGGTCCTAGCGCCACTTCACGCTGCTGCCGATCCGTCAGGGCAAACATAATGCCTTCGGCTTTGGTGTAGGTCTCCCACCGCCCCGACTCTTGCCACAACTCTGCAGGTTGCATCTGCGGCAACAAACATTCCTGTGCCCCGGTCGCATTCATCTCTTCGCGCACAATCTGCGATACCTTTTGCAAGACCCGCCACATAAACGGCAGGTATGCATAGATACCACTCGCGATTCGCCGAATGTAACCCGCCCGTAACAACAGCTTGTGGCTAGGAATTTCCGCCTCTGCCGGATCTTCGCGCAGGGTAACAAACAGCATTTGCGACAGTCGCATGACCAGGGATTCCTTCTCGATGAACAATGAACGTATAGATCTCAGCCATCAGTCTAGACCAATCCTCGACCGTTGATGACAGCTGAACCTGAAATCCACGTCCAGCCAATTCTCATGGCTGTGGGGTATTACTCTAATGGCTGAGCATAGATTCCCAGATGATTGGCAAAGGGTCGTTCTCGCATGGGCACTTTCGTATGGATGGGGGCGTTGAGGACTTTGGAGCCATTTGGGGTTGCCTGCACCAGGGTTGTAGAATCGCCGCCATCTAAATTCAGAGCATCGGTTGCCCCTAAGCTTTGAAGCAGTTCGATGACTTCAGGTAACGTCATGCCTTCGCTGTAAAGAGGTTGTTTGCCATCAATTGCAATTAGCCAAAGTTCGGTTCCGGTGGCGTTGGTAGCTGCAACGAGGCGGGCGTAGGATTCAAGTGCATTTCGACCAAAATCCTCTGGCAGAGCCACTTGCCCATCGCTTAGCAATAGCGGTAATCCAGACACAGCAAATTCAGTGTTGTCAGGGCAGGCGGTTTGGCTTGAAATTAGCACTCGCTGAGGGTTGAGGATGCACAAGGGATACCAATCATCTTGAGGGCTGGCATAGGGGATGCCTGACGCGATGGTTTGGCCAAGGGCATGGGTGCGATCGCCCCTGTGAGGAGAGTAACTCCAGGAGGATTTCGGTCGTGCATCAATTACGTGTGGGTTTGCTAAACCTAAGGAAAGTTGAATTCTTTTCCCCGAATTATGGAATGTCCTCTTTGCGGTCACCCTTCTGTCACTCTCGCTAGATGAAATCTGTAATGCTTAATACCAATTCGCTAAGAACCCACTACAGATTATTTTTTGAAAGCTGCGCGGCGCGCAGCTTTCAAAAAATAATCTGGTTTTGGTTTTCGTAGAATTGATATAAATTGCGTTCGTGAAACGCATACTTTCCGGGTGTGCCAAAACGAGAGAATAGGGCGTTCATTTTTCCTATTCCCAGAGTGACAGAAGAGCGATTATCTTGATTGTCAAGTTTGAGGGACTAAATCTGTAACAGGAGGCATCTTCCACGAGGTCCTATCTCGAATCATGGCGTTAAGAATGCGAAGCAGTTTATGCATACAGGCAACCAATGCAACCTTCTTTGCTT
>JBCBSJ010000108.1:0-14498 GCA_039819245.1 Cyanobacteria bacterium J06638_20 | reverse complement strand
CATCGAGCCCCCATATCCGCACGGTGCCATCATTGCCGTCCGTTGCAATGCGGTTGCCATCGGGACTGAAGACTACCTCCCAGACGCTTTCCTGCGGGTCTCCCAAGACGGCCAGTTGGGTGCCATCGAGCTCCCATAGCCGCACGGTGTCATCGTAGCCGCGCGTAGCAATGCGGTTGCCATCGGGACTAAAAACTACATCCAAGACAATTCCTTGATGACCTTCCAAGACATCCAGTTGGGTACCATCAAGCCCCCATAGCCGTAAGGTGCCATCGCTACCGCCTGTGGCAATGTAGTCGCCATCGGGACTGAAAACTACCTGGTTGACCTCTCCCTGATGGCCTTCCAAGATGGCCAGTTGGGTGCCATTGAGCTCCCATAGCCGCACGGTATTATCGTCGCTGATTGTTGCAATGTAGTTGCTATCGGGAGGACTGAAAACTACCTGGCTGAGGCTTCCCTGATGGCCTTCCAAGTCGCCCAGTTGGATACCATCAAGCCCCCATAGCCGGGCGGTATCATTATAAAAGTCGCGCGTGGCAATGTGGTTGCCGTTAGGACTGAAAACTAAATCCCTGAGGGATCCCTGATGCTCTCCCAAGACAGTCAGTGGGGTACCATCAAGCCCCCATAGCCGCACGGTGCCATCGTTATCGCCTGTAGCAATGCGGTTGCTATCGGGACTGAAAACTACATCCGTGAGGTATGCCTGATGCTCTCCCAAGACAGCCAGTGAGGTACCATCGAGCCCCCATAGCTGCGCGGTACGATAACCGCGCGTAGCAATGTAGTTGCCATTAGGACTAAAAACTACATCCGAGACGCCTCCCTGATGGCCTTCCAAGACGGCTAGTAGGGTACCATCGAGTTCCCATAACCGCACGGTGCCATCATCGTCGCGCGTGGCAATGCGGTTGCCATTAGGACTGAAAACTACATCCCAGACACGTTCCTGCTGGTTTTCCAAGGCGGCCATTGGGGTACCATCGAGTCCCCATATCTGCACGGTGCCATCATCGTCGCGCGTGGCAATGTGGTTGCCATCAGGACTGAAAACTATTTGGCTGATGCGTTCCTGCTGGTCTCCCAAGACGGCCATTGGGGTACCATCGAGCCCCCATAACCGCGCGGTGCCATCGTAGCCGCGCGTAGCAATGCGGTTGCCATCGGGACTGAAAACTACCTGGCTGAAGCGTTCCTGATGACCTTCATCAATCCGAGTTTCTCGGATATTGTCGAGACTACTCTGTAAGGCCAACAGTGGACTAGCGGCTGGGTAATTTTCTAAAGTTTGAATTCCTTGCTTTTGGTTGAGTTGATCCAATTCCACTGCTGCTCGCAGTGAAGCAATTAACATCTCCGTTTGTTGAAATTCAAAGCGACGCAGGGCTGATACTCCCGCCCGTTCTAAACGGGTTCCAGCTCTGGCAATTTCTGTCTCTTCCTGCGCCAGAATACGTTCCTGCTCAGCAGTTTGGGCAGCCTGTTTAGCGTCGCGTAATTCAGCTTCTGCCTGTTGGCGTAGGATTTGGGTTTCCTCCAGGGCTTGTTGAGCCTCAGCTTCAGCTTGTTGCGCTAAAATGAAGCGTTGTTCGGCTCCCTCTAATTGCTCTTGAGCTGTTTGGTTTTCTTCTGTCAGCCGATCTGCTTCAGTTTGCGCCTGTTGTCGTTCTTGAATTGCTGTTTGACGCTCTTGCTGAGCTGCATCCCTTTCTTGCTGAGCTGCATCCCTTTCTTGTTCAGCTGTTGCCCTATTTTCTTTAGCATCTCGTACCTGTCCATTAGCCACGATCGCTACTGGCACGGCTAACCCCACAGCCAGTAGAGCAGCTGCTAGCACACCGGAAGCCAAGACTAAGCGGCGTTGAGCTTTCTTATTTTTCCCACGCGCCACGGTCAGCAAGGATTCTGCGGCAATTCTTTTTTCGCGTTCGGCAGCAAGTTCGGCGGCGGTGTCAGGGGCATTTTTTTTGCGAACGAATTCGGCGATGTAGTCGTGGACGAGTTGGTAGCGCCCTTCGGGTTCTTCGGGGAGGAAGACGCCGATACCGGAGCCGCAGATGACGCGCAGTACCAGGTCGAGGGGGGCGAGGGGTTCAGCTTCAGCGATGTCGGTAGCACTCAAAGTCCCCCTTGATAAGGGGGATTTAGGGGGATCGTTTGGGTTTGAAGGCTGGGGAAGATCCCCCCTTGATCCCCCCTTAATAAGGGGGGTGGTAGGCGCTGCATTGGTTGTCAAAGTCCCCCTTATCAAGGGGGATTTAGGGGGATCGTCCGAGGATTGAGTCCCTTGAAGATCCCCCCTCAGTTCCCCTTTGCTAAGGGGGGAAGTGGGTTCTGCAAACGCCTCTGTGGGAAGCAGCGTCGCGAGTTCCTTTTCTAGCTCCGATCGCGTCTTCAGAGGGCGGGTACCGCGCTCATCCGTCAGCAGGAAGAGGACGAGACTGGCCAATTGGCTATGTTCGGCGCAATCCCTATAGACCTCCTCCAGATAGCGTTCCACTAGCACTTCGGGCGGTCGTTCTCCCAGGGCTTGGTAGGCTTCCAGGGTAGAAATGCTCTCCGTCTGGAGCTGGGCACCGACGACCTGCATTTCGATGGGTCGCACTTCTTTTAGAGAGCCGCCCAGGTCTTCGACCAGGCGATCGATCAGGTCAGGGGCGAGGCTGAAGCGAGAGCGGCGGGTGAGGTCTTGGATGGTGGCGCGGGCGTCGGTGAGGGAGAGGTTGCCGAGGGGATAGAGCACCTGCCGTCCTAGGATGTCATGCCCGATCGCCCCCATATAGTTCGAGCGGTTCGCCTCCAGCAGATAGTGGATGTAGTCTTCCCGCAGCGACAGCACCACCTTGACATTGGGGATATCGAGGCAGGTGCCAAGGAACTGGAAGAATTTCCGCCATTGCAGGCGATCGGGGTAGGCGAAGAAGAATTCCTCAAACTGGTCGAAGATGAGGACGCTGCGGAAGCGGATGACCTCACTTGGATTGTGATAGCGCTGCTGAAAGTAGGCGAGGATATGTTCGAGGGTGGGCTGCGTCTGTTCATCCGTTGGTCGTTCGACCAGGGGTTCCTTCAGCCGTTCTAGCTCCTGCGCCAGTTGTGCCCAAAACTCCTCCATCCAACTGGTGTATTGCCGGAATACCAGGGTGAGGTTGTCCTTGGTGCCGATGGGTTGCTGTTTCAGCGCCGGAATCAGCCCCGCATTGACCAGGGAGCTTTTGCCCACCCCAGAGGAGCCGTGGATGACCACCAGCTTGTAGTCATTGCGGCCAATGCGTTCGAGCAAGCGTTCGAGGTCACGCTTCCGCCCCGAAGCTTCGATTTCGGGGGCGACGCCATAGAGGTCGTCAATAGTTTGCACGGTGCGTCCCAGGCGTCCGGCTCCCACAAAGGCGCGAATCCCGGCATCTTTCTCAACTTCTAGCCGTTTCTGCTTGGTTTTGAACGCCTCCAGATATCGTCCCTGCTCCCAGTACAAGTCGCGCAGGGTGTTGAGGATGCGGCAATAGGTGAGGGGATGTCGCCGATCGCCCCACCGTTGTGCCTCTTGCAGTAGGGCGATCGCCCGTTGGGGATTGCCCAACGCGCGTTCCGCCTCCGCCAGGTGCAGCCGATAGAGTCCTTGCAACCAGGCTTTGTTGGGCGGTAGGTTGTCCAGCAGGCCGAGGGCTTGGGTGGCAAACTGTTGGGTTTCTGCCCATTGCTCCCGCTCCAAATGCACTCGCGACAAAAAGCCATAGTCGTAGGCCAGCTTGAGCGGATCGTTGTGGATGTGATGCAGTTCCAGGGCGCGCTGGGTCTGGGCTTCCAGGGTGTCCCAGTCTCCCACCCGCGTCAACACTCGCTGAAAGGGTGTCAGGCACTTGGCTGCCAAGTCGGGGCGATCGCCCAATTCAAACAGGCGAATGGCCTCTTCGAGCGGTCGCCGCGCTTCTGTCCACTGGTCGCTGCTGATGTCGTTTCCCCGGCGGCGCTGCTGGTCGCACACCCATTCCAGGTGCCGCCCTAAAAAAAAGTGCGCCAGTCCAGCCCGGAGGTTATCCCCCGGTTGAACGGTGCCCGTTACCAAATGCTGCGCCCAAAAATCGACACTATGCTGAAAATTCTGTTGCGCTGCCTCTAGATCCGGTGGGCGAATGTCGCCTTGCTGAAAGGCGATCGCCAACCGCAGCATCGCTTCTGCCTTAGGTTCTAGGGACAGCTCCTGGCGCTGAAAGTCTTCCAGAGCAAGTGGCAATTCCACTGGCCGAAACATGCCCCAACGGGGCAACTGCTGCAGAATGGGAGCGAGGGGAAGTGTCGTCTGTTCTAGCAGTGCCTCCGATACCTGCTCAGCGGATTGGTGCAGCGTCGCTTGCAGTGCATCAGGGGCGATCGCCAAATCGGTGGTTCCCGGCGACCAACTGGCGATATTGGGAGCCTGTCGGGTGAAGTGGATGTAGCGATCGTCATCCAGCCACAGCACCAGGGGAAAGTGGAAGTTCTTGCGAAACTCCTCCCGCGCATTTTCCGTTGCCCCCAGCACCTCATCTAGGTTGGCGACTTGCTCGATGCCCAGCACCATCAGCGCTTGGGGATGGCGATCGCCCACAGCCTGCTGGATGCTGGTGTAGAGGTTCTGTGCCGAGGCCTCCAGGGTGATACGTTCCAGTTCCAGGTCATAGCTGTCGCGGCAAATGTCTTGCAACTGCGTCGCCAACTGTTCCTGCACCTGCCGATAGCGGCAGCGCACCAAATGCAGCGAAAACTGCCCCGCCCCCAGATCCAACGCATCCGCCAATTCTTCCAGGGCAGCGCGGTTGGGGTCGCTGGTATGGCGGGTCGGGTCGCTCATGGCTGTAGCTCCTTCGCCTCCAGCAACAGCGGATTTACATCAAACCAGGACATTCCCTGGTCGCGATACTCAAACACCAGCCGACTGTGGACGAGGATTTTGTAGCCCTCATCGCCGCCCACCCGCTTGGTTTCGCGCACCTGTCGCAGCAGTTCCCATTCTTTGGGCGAAATTTGCAGACTCATCTCGTTGCGCCGTTCCCGAATGACCTGCTCCAGTGCTTCGGCGGTGAGGGGCAACTGGCGGCGACTCTTCTTGATCCAGCCGCTGAGCAGCCGCAGTAGATCGCGCACATGGCCACCGCTCGCACGGCACAGTCGATCCATCACGGCTTCGGACTCGAATACTTGGGTGAGATAGGCAAGGCGATCGCCCTCTGCCAAATCGGGAAACGCCCGCGCCAGCACCATCTGCTGCAACAGCGCCATCCCTTCCTCGCTTTCGCTGCCATCTTCCCGCTGCACCGGAACCATCGACAGCACCCGTGGGTCTTCCGTGTAGCGCTGGGTTAGGTGCCCATATTCCCCCGAAAACTTGAGCGCCAACGGCATGGTGTAGAGGGTGTGGCAGCGCAGCCCAGTGAAGCAGTCGCTCTGGTCAATGAACAAATATTCCTGCTGCGGACGACCGTGGGATTTGGGGCGGTTGTCCACCCGATCCAGGTTGTCCATGATCACTACCAGCCCTTTTTTGCCCTGCTGCTTCAGTTGGGCGATCGCGGGCTCCAATAGCTCTTTGTTAATGGCTTCCAGCAGGCGATTCTTTTGCGGGCCTAAAAAGGCATTGAGGCGATCGCGCAGCATGGAGTCGTTCTTGGCACGGACGGTGATTTTGCCAATGCCCAGGGCCAGGGAAACGCCATCGTCCAGCTTGTAGCCCACTGCCCCCACATGGGGCACATTCACCTCTGCCTCGGGAATATCGATCTCGGTGAGCAGTAACCGCTCCGCCTTTTGCAGTAGCTCGCGGAAGATATTGGGCTGCGCGAGCTTCAAGGCTTCGATGCTATTACCAACCCGTTGGGCGATCGCCAGCAACACATCGCCAATATCCACATCCGCCATATCCAGGTCTTCGCTCGACTCGAAGTAGACCACATGGAATCCATCAGCTTCCAGGTCTTTCTTCAACCGCAACAACTCTGTCGATTTGCCACAGCCAATGTGCCCGGTAAACAGCGCACAGGTCGGTTCATCCGGCGAATAGTAGGTAATGTTGTCCCGCAACTCCTCAATAATTTCGCCCCCACGCACCGACGAGAAGTCAATGTAAAGCTTCCGATCCGCTTCGTTGGCTACATTGAGCGTCTCGCTAGGGTTAACCGCTTGATAAAAGTCGCGAATGTTAGGCTGCATCAGGTTCAGCAAACAGTGAACAACTGCCGATTTGCTCAATAGCTTAACCCGGTTTTCTCTGGTTGTTGACGAAAACACGCCCAACAACCCCCTTGACGCATGGTAGGATGACGCCGACATTGACGAAAGCTGCCCCAAACTGTGATGAATTCACCTGTAAAGGTAAGAGTCATAGAGGCTTACACCACACCCTACCCCAATCCAGTTTCATTTGAGGTGGGTGAACAGGTATCCCTTGGCCAACGCGATGATGAATACCCCGGTTGGATTTGGGTTACAGCCTCAGGAGGCAAGGAGGGATGGGCTCCTGAAGTGTTGCTGGACATCGATGCCTCGGGCTCAAGGGCAACGGCACTCGAAACTTACTCTGCCCGAGAACTCAATACCCAAGAAGAAGAAATTTTGACCGTTTATCGAGAGCTAAACGAGTGGTATTGGGTCTGTAATGCCGATGGGCAATTGGGTTGGATTCCTATTGAAACTGTAACGCGCTTGTAAGGTGTGACTTTAGGTTTCCGTCATGCCCATGAAAATGGGCATCCATCAAACGCTTATCGATTCACTATATTGAGCCTTTCTGGATTCCCGCATTCGCGGGAATGGCTTCTTGATAGCGTGACCTAGTCTTTATAGTTACGGCCATAAAAAAATCTTGAGGACGTGGAAATCAACAGATGAGATATGAAGAGTAAAGGAGAGGATGCCGCTTGTAATGCTGGCTGCTGAGTTCCCTTCTTTTGGGATGACCTAGGGCATACTTCTTATGTCCTTCTTTTCAGATTCGTTCCAGATTTATTTATACGTTGCCGAGAGGCCTCATCCCCCAACCCCTTCTCCCCTTTTTGGGAGAAGGGGAGCCAGACCCCAAACCCCTCTCCCTGCGGGAGAGGGGTTTGGGGTGAGGGTCAAGCTGGGACTACCAATCGGAACACTCCCCTTCTTCTCCTTACCTCTTTCAAACCATGTCTACTCACTATCGTCAGGCCAACCAGCATTTGCAAGAGCTATTGAAAAACGGCAGCGTGGAGGAATTGGTGCAGCGGCTTCAGCCCAAAGCACCAGACACTATCCCTAAGGTGCCGGGTGGGTCGCGGATGACGCCGGAGGCGTTAGAACGGCGCTGGCAGTTGTTAAATACCCCGCCAGAGGTGCAAGAGGCGATCGCCGATCCGCTGACGGTGGAGCAGATGCAAGCCTATCGTCGCAATATCGAGAACTTCATCGGCACAGTCAAAGTGCCCGTCGGCATTGCGGGGCCGTTGCAAGTGAATGGGCTGTATGCCCAGGGGAGCTATTACCTACCACTGGCGACGACGGAGGCGGCGCTGGTGGCCTCCTACAGCCGAGGAGCGCAACTGCTGACGGCGATGGGCGGCTGTACGGCCATGCTGTTGAATGAAGGAATTGGTCGCGCTCCGGGCTTTGCGTTTCAGAACTTGCAAGAGGCGGGTCAGTTTATGATGTGGGCGATCGCCCAGCAAGCGACCTTCAAGCAAATTGCCGAATCCACCACCGGGCATGGGCAGATGATCGACATGCGCCTCACCGTCGAGGGCAACCATGTATATCTCGACTTTCAGTACACCACCGGAGATGCTTCTGGACAGAACATGGTGACGATCGCCACTGAAGCCGTTTGCGACTATATCCGCGAGCAGTCTCCTATCCAGCCAGAGTACAGTTTTGTGGAAGCCAACCTATCGGGGGATAAGAAAGCCAGCGCCCAGTCCTTCCTCTCCGTGCGCGGCAAAAAGGTGACGGCGGAAGCGCGACTGTCAGCCGACTTGATTAAAAAGTACCTGCACACCAATCCAACCGCGATGGAAAACTACTGGCGGATGTCGGCGATCGGCGGCACGTTGACGGGGACGATCGGCGTACAGGGGCACTATGCCAATGGCTTGGCGGCGCTCTATCTCGCCTGCGGTCAGGATGTTGCCTGCGTTGCCGAGTCAGCCGTAGGGGTTACGCGCTTTGAAGTAACAGAGGAGAATGAACTCTATGCAGCAGTGACCTTACCCAACCTGGTCGTTGGCACCGTCGGCGGCGGCACGGGGTTACCTAGCCAGCAAGCCTGCTTGGAACTAATGGGATTGGCGGGCAGCGACAAGGCACGCGCTTTTGCGGAAGTCTGCGCGGGGCTGCTGCTGGCAGGAGAACTATCCATCATTGGCGCATTGGCATCGGGCGAGTTTACCCGAGCCCATCAACGACTGGCACGGGGGCGATAGGCATGGCAACGGACGCGAAAAACCGCTGGTGGGTGTATCTCGATGAACGCTTTCCCCTGGTGAAAAATGGGTTGCTAATTGCGGTCTTTGCCGCCGCAGCGGTGGGCTATGCCGCCGTTCTTGCCCGTGAAACGCCACCCCCGCAACTTGTTTCTCTTCCAGGGGCAATGCTGATTGCGTTCCTCACCCTGTTTCTCTTCTTCTTCCAACTGCGGGTTGCTGACGAGTTCAAAGATTATGCCGACGACGCCCAGTTTCGTTCCTACCGCCCGGTGCCAAGGGGACTGGTTAGCTTGCACGAGCTAGGGGTGCTGGCGATCGCCGCTGCCGTCATCCAATTTGGGCTAGCCTTTTCCCTAGGCTGGGGCATGGTGCTGCTGCTGGCGCTGGTTTGGGGATACATCTGGCTGATGCGCGAGGAATTCTTCGCCCCGGACTGGCTGAAAGCCCATCCCGTCCTCTACATGCTCTCCCATATGGTCGTCATGCCCTTGATGGCGCTCTACGCTTCTGCTTGTTTCTGGCTCCCCGCCGGACTCGGCTTGCCCGCCACCCTGGGCTGGTTCCTGCTAGTGAGCTACTGCAACGGCATGGTCATCGAGCTGGGCCGCAAAATCCGCGCCCCCCAAGACGAAGAAACCGGAGTCGAAACCTACAGCGCCTTATGGGGACGCTCCAACGCCGTCACCGTTTGGCTTGCCGTCATGGGATCATTGGCGATCGCCAGCCTCCTCGCCGCCCACACCATCCAATTCCTCCCCCTCGTCGTCCTCATCCTGCTGCTCCTCTTAACCGCCGCCATGATCGTCTCCTGGCGATTCCTCAGCAACCCCATCACCCGCTGGGCAAAAAGCTTCGAATGGATTTCAGGATTGAGCACCCTGCTGGTCTACACCAGCCTTGGCATCCTACCCCTCTTCCTCCAACACCGACTTTGAAAAAGATAGAGACAGCGATGCCCATCTTGCTTGATTCCCGCGAAGGCGGGAATGACGAGGGGGTTGATAAATACGATCTGGGTAGCTACGGCTATAAAAAGCATCAGAAAACGCATCAACTGGATGCCACCCACCGATGCGAAGCGGCCTAACGCCGCCCACCCCAAATCCCTTGCTGAAGGGGGTCTGGGGGAACGAGCCTCGTTCCTCCAGTCAGGGGGTCTGGGGGGCGACGCACCCCCAGTTCAACCTACCAACCCTTAGCGATCGCCTGATACCCAATCAACTTATAAACCAGCTTCGCCGCCGTAAACTCCGACACAACAGAATCCTGAATCGGAGCCAGCTCCATCACATCGCAGCCCATCACATCATGGCCTTCAAACACCCGGCGGATGAACGTCGTGAGGGAATACCAGTCAAGCCCCCCCGGTTCGGGCGTGCCAACACCCGGAATCAGCGTAGGGTCAATGCCATCCAAGTCGATAGTAAAAAAGACCTTCTCCGTTTGAATCGCCGCCAACGCCCGTTCCAGCCAATCCGGCTGCATCGCAATCTCCCGTGCCCGGAACACCGATAACTGCTTTTCCTTAATCAGATCCGCCTCTTCCCGACAAATGCTGCGAATGCCAATCTGAACCGTCGGCAAACCCATATCAACAATGCGCCGCATCACACAAGCATGGTTGTGGATGGAGCCTTCGTACTCATGGCGCAAGTCACCGTGGGCATCGATTTGCACCACCGTGAACGGTTCACTATAAGCCTTGCGATAGGCTTCAACGATGCCCGTGGTGATGCTATGCTCACCGCCCAACCCAATTACAAACTTGCCCTCCGCGATCAAGCAAGCAACCGTTTCCTCCGTTACCTGCAACATCTCTTCCGCTGTGTAGGGGCGATCGCGCGTATCCGCCACAGGCTCGTGGGTGTAGATGCCCACCTCCCAAAACTCCCGCTCCAGCTCTTCGTCGTAATACTCCACCTGCTGCGAGGCATCGAGCAGCGCAGCAGGGCCATTTTCGCAGCCCTTACGATAGGTCGTGGTCGCCTCGTAGGGAATCGGCAAAATCACCACCCGTGCAGTGTCCTGAGGTGCCGAAACCTCGGCTTCCAAAAACGGCAGCATTGCAGTCGATGTAGGGGTTGGCATGATTAGAGGTTGTTGAAGTTTTCGCGGAAGTTAGAGATCGTATCCCATCATCGATCTTGGCACAGCCACTCGTACTATTTCAGGATGGTTATTTCAAGGCTGTTTCTTTAGGGAACGCGCAAACCCCGCGCCATCCTACCTGACTTATTCTGCCCGGAATGCATTCTGCCCGACATCTGCCCGATATTCGTTGTATCCCCAACCTGCCATGCTGTCGTCTTCTCCCCCATTCGTTGCCAAAGATTTAGTTTTGATTGGTGGTGGGCATAGCCATGCGATCGCCCTCCGCGCCTTGGGTATGAATCCCTTGCCGAATGTGCGCCTAACGCTGATCACCGATGTGTTGCATACTCCCTATTCGGGCATGCTGCCGGGATATTTGGCCGGACTCTACGACTTCGACGAATGCCATATTGACCTGCAACCGCTGGCGAAATTTGTCGGGGCGCGACTCATCCACGACCGAGCGATCGCCCTTGACCTCGCCACCAACCAGGTGCAATGCGCCCACCATCCCCCCATCTCCTTTGATGTGTTGTCGGTGGATATTGGCAGTACGCCGCTGCTAGCAACCGTCCCAGGAGCGAAAGACTATGCCATTCCCGTCAAGCCCATCTCGAAATTTCTACGGGTGTGGGATGGAATCGTGGAAGACATGCGCCAGGAACCACGTCCGATGAAGCTGGGCGTTGTCGGCGGGGGCGCTGGGGGCGTCGAGTTGAGTCTGTCCGTGCGCGCCAACCTACAACGCATTCTGCGCCAAGCAGGGCGATCGCCAGACGACCTAGAAATCCATGTGTTTCAGCGGGGTTCGGAGCTGTTGCCCGAACGCAGCCCTTGGGTACGGCGCAAGATGCAGCAGCTCATGACCCAGCGAGGCATCCAGCTGCACCTACGCGAAACAGTGGTGGAAGTACAGGCGGATCGGGTGCGCTGTGAGTCGGGCTTGGAAGTAGCGTGCGATCGCCTCTTTTGGGTGACCCAAGCCTCTGCCGCACCGTGGATTCGAGAATCGGGGTTAGCCGCAGACGAGCGGGGCTTCATGCGGGTGAACAATTGCCTGCAATCAATCTCCCATCCCCAAGTGTTTGCCGCGGGGGATATTGCCACGATGGTCAACCATCCCCGACCGAAAGCGGGGGTCTTCGCGGTACGTCATGGCAAGCCCTTGACCAAGAATCTGCGTCGCGCCGTTCAAAGCCAGCCGCTTCAGCCCTTCTCCCCCCAAAAGCGGTTCTTAATCCTGATTGGGCTGGGAGATGAAACCGCTGTGGCATCTCGCGATCCCTTTGGCTTTGGCCCAACAAGCTGGCTTTGGCGCTGGAAAGACGATATCGATCGCAAGTTCATGGATCAATTCAGCCACCTGCCCGTGATGGGAACGGATAGCGCATCGACGGCGATCGCCTCCGAAATCCCCACTATGCACTGTGCCGGATGCGGCGCGAAGGTCGGCAGCAGCGTGCTGGAACAAGTATTGACTCGTATTCAGGCAGAACAGGGGACAGCGACTGATGTTCAGATTGGGCTGGAAGCTCCCGATGATGCAGCGGTAATCCAGGTTCCCGCCAATCGCCTCCTCGTCCAGACCGTCGATTACTTCCGCGCCCTGGTGGATGATCCGTTTTTGTTTGGGCAAATTGCGGCGAACCATGCCCTCAGCGATTTGTTTGCTATGGGTGCCCAGCCCCAGAGTGCGCTAGCGATCGCCACCCTCCCCTACGCCACCCCCGAAAAGCTCCAGGAGCAGCTCTATCACCTGCTGTCCGGTGCCACCAAAGTGTTGCAAGCTAGTGGAGCAACACTTATCGGCGGCCACACGACCGAGGGTAGTGACTTGGCCTTTGGCCTTACCTGCAACGGCGTTGTGGAGGAAACTCAGCTCCTTCGTAAAAGTGGGCTGCAACCAGATCAGGTGCTCATTCTCACAAAGCCTCTGGGGACGGGCACTCTGTTTGCGGCGGATATGCAACTCAAGGCTAAGGGGCGCTGGATTGAAGGGGCGATCGCCTCTATGCTCACCTCCAATGCTGATGCGGCTCAATGTTTCCTGCGGCATAGCGCGACAGCCTGCACCGACATCACCGGATTCGGATTGCTGGGTCATTTGGTGGAAATGATGCGTGCGTCCAACCGCGCTGTTTCCCTTAACCTGAATGCCCTTCCAGTGCTGGATGGAGCTGCCGAAACCCTGCGCCACGGCTACCTCAGCTCTCTCCATCCCCAAAACCAGCAAGCGGCGAGTTGGTTCGACCAGCCCCAAGTTGCCCAGCGCTATGCTCTTTATCCGTTGCTCTTCGACCCGCAAACTTCCGGCGGTCTCCTCGCCAGTGTTCCTACTGCCCACGCCGATGCTTGCCTCGATACTTTGCGTGCGTCCGGTTATCCCCATAGCACTATCGTTGGGCATACCCTGGAGTCCGATGATCCGCTGAAGGTGCAGCTTTAGGGATAAATGGAACCACAGAGGTGCAGAGGGCACGGAGGAATTGCTCTCGCCACCAGGAACGCTAAGGGAGACAAAGAAATCTCTATATACCCTTTTGTCTGAGCGTTAACAATAGAATTGAGTGAAACACCGATAGGCTAAATGCAGCGCGTCCTGTAGCTGCCCAAGTTACGCCCGCTTTGCCCGATCCACATCCTTTGTGGCTAGAGATTTCTGAGCCTTTCATGGCTTTATCTTTTGGTTTCCGTTCCTGACAATTTCTGAGCGTATTTCCGAGCATTTATGAACACATCATTCCGCCGCATTTTGATAGGGGGAATTTTTTTTGGAACCACCATCCTAGTCGCTGTAGCTGGCTATATGATTGCGGGCTGGCCCTTGTTCGATTCCCTCTACATGGTGATTATCACCATCTTCGGTGTGGGCTACGGCGAGGTTCGACCGATTGAGTCCAACGCGCTGAGAATTTTTACGATCCTTGTCATCATTGCTGGGACATCGGCAGCGGTCTATACCGTAGGGGCGGTGGTGCAGAGCTTTACCGAAGGGGAAATTAACCGAGCATTAGGAATTCGGCGCATGATGAAAGCAATTGAAAATCTCCAAGGCCATGTCATTATTTGTGGCTTTGGGCGCATGGGGCAGATCTTGGCTCACGAGCTGCACGAAGGAAAGCAAATGTTTGTCATTATCGATCGCGATGGCGATCGCGTGACCGAAGCAACGGAGCTAGGCTACCTCATACTCACGGGGGATGCCACTGATGAGGATGTGCTGAGATTGGCCGGGATCGATCGCGCTCGCTTCCTCACCACCGTTCTACCTAGCGATGCCTCCAATGTCTTCATCACCCTCACTGCACGGGGCATGAACCCTGACCTAGTCATTCTGTCGCGGGGGGAATTTCCCACCACCGAACAAAAGCTGCAACTGGCTGGCGCAGATCATGTCGTTCTGCCCGCGACCATTGGCGCCCACCGTATCGCTCACATGATTCGCCATCCGGCAGCGCTCAGCTTTCTCGACCGAAACGATGGCAGCAGCACCCTCAACGAGCTACTGAACCGACTGGATGTGCAAATCGATGAGTTGGTGATTCCTAGAAACTCCTCTTTGGTGGGAGCGATGGTGCGAGATGTTGAAATGCAAGGCGATACGGCCTATCTCATTGTGGCTCTGCGCCGTGCTGATGGAACTACCCTCACCCATCCCGCAAACCAGACGGTGCTGCAAGGGGGCGACACCATTATCCTGATGGGGCACCGAGGCGATATCCCCAAACTTGCTGCCCATCATTCCCTGCGACGGCAAATGCGCTATCGAGGGGCACGGCATTAGGCATCGCGCTCAGCACTTCAGTTTACACAAACGTGGTGAAAGCAAGGTATCGCTCTTCATTGACTCTGGCTGAAGGGTAAGTAATACCAATTCTACGAAAACCAAAACCAGATTATTTTTTGAAAGCCGCGCAGTGCGCGGCTTTCAAAAAATAATCTGGTTTTGGTTTTCGTAGAATTGGTGTGAATCGACCATCT
>JBCBSJ010000107.1:0-14565 GCA_039819245.1 Cyanobacteria bacterium J06638_20 | reverse complement strand
TTTGTGCGCGCCGCTGAGCGGCGCGCACAAAACATATTTGGGTTCTTTAAGCGGATTTAATATCATTAGGCTTGAGCTAATGAACTGAATTCGCAGGAAAACGCTTCTACCTACATGTTTGGGCTCTGGATATTGAATCCGAAGCCCAAACTAGCGTTTGCCTGTGTGGTCAGGCTACGTCAGCATTTCGTCATTTCGCTCAAAGATGCTGGGTAGAGGTAGGGTCAACTTAGCTACATGTGGTGAATGAGCCATTAGCCTCTTAGCTTTTCGGACCAGACGCGAGTCGGTAAACCCCAGACGTAGATGAATCCTTCTGCCGCCTTGTGATCAAATTGGTCATCTGCACCGTAGGTCGCCAGGTCGGGTGTGTAGAGTGAGTTTTCTGCCTTACGGCCAACGATAGTGGCGTTGCCCTTGAATAACTTAACGCGCACGGTACCCGATACCCGTTCCTGGGTTTGCTGAACAAAAGCATCCAACGCACCTTTGAGGGGGCTATACCACAAACCGTTGTAGACCAATTGGGAATAGGTTTCCTCGATGCCGCGCTTGTACTGCGTCACATCGGCAGTCAAGGTCAGGCTTTCCAGATCACGGTGGGCTTGAATCAGCACCAGCAACGCCGGAGCTTCGTAAATCTCACGGGATTTGATACCCACCAAGCGGTTTTCGATCATATCGATCCGGCCAATGCCCTGGGCACCGACCCGCTCGTTGAGTTGGCTGACTAGCGCAACGGGAGACAAAGGATTGCCATCCAGGGAGACGGGAATGCCTTTTTCAAAAGCGATTTCGACATAGTCGGGTTCGTCGGAAGTATCGGCGATCGCCTTCGTCATGGCAAACACTTCTTCGAGGGGTTCCGTCCAGGGATCCTCTAGTGGCCCTGCTTCGATGCTGCGTCCCAGCAGGTTGCGATCGATGCTGTAGGGAGATGATTTTTTTACTGGAGCAGGAATGCCAAACCGTTCGCCATAGGCAATGGTTTCTTCACGGCTCATGCCCCATTCCCGTGCAGGCGCTAGCACCTTGATATTGGGATTGAGCGCTGCAATGGACACATCAAACCGCACCTGATCATTGCCTTTTCCAGTACAGCCATGGGCTACGGCATCTGCACCATATTCTTCGGCGGCATCCACCAGCAACTTAGCGATCAATGGACGTGCCAAGGCCGTAGAAAGGGGATAGCGGTTTTCGTAGAGGGCATTGGCTTGAATGGACGGGAAGGCATAGTTGTTGATGAAGTTGACCTGCGCATCGGCGACGAGCGATACCGAAGCTCCCGAGGTCAACGCTTTTTCCTTAATCGGCCCCAATTCTTCGCCCTGCCCCAAATCTGCTGCCAGGGTGATCACTTCCTTAACGCCCCACTCTTCCTTGAGATAGGGGATACAAACGGATGCATCGACTCCGCCGGAATAGGCGAGAACAACTTTTTCGGCGCGACCCATGATGCCAGCAACTCATCTTAAAACAACCCTCCCATTATCAAATGAATTGGGTGCAATTCTGTTCGATAGAGACGGTCTATTCAAGAATTTTCTGCATCAAGGGTGATGAGGGGTATGAGCAAGGAGGGGGCGATCGCCCAAAACAACACGATCAACACCCGATCTTCCCCAAATATCTTGTGCGTCCGCTGCACCACATACAGCAGACGCACAAGAGGTTCTCCAGCCGAATTTGATATAGCTGTAGCCATTAAGGTTAGGAAGCACTATCAAACGGTCATTCTCGCGAATGCGGGAATCCAGAAGGCCTAAATACGCTAATCGATAGGCGTTTGATGGATGCCCATTTCCATGTGCATGACGGAATCTCAACTCCTATTCTAGGTAGCTCAAGCCGTACAACGATTTGGTCAGCAGGATAATGGATTGAAAGCCCCGATTTGCGAATCCTTCAACCCATTCATACACCAGCAAGTGTTTGCAGAGCAGTCTATAGTGCCTAACGTCCCATACCGGGAATCATCCCCGTGCTGAGGCGCTTAATAGCGCGATTAGCCACATCACCGTAGCTCGCTTTGCCACAAAGAATCTCTGCCATCCGCTGGGTAGCAGAGGGTCGCTTGACCCCCAGCCTATAGCCCACCTTCGGCACCCGATAGAAAATGCCAGACAGTCGCTGTGCCCAGGCCATATCTTTGCCCCATTCCTCGTGAATCGTCTGGGTGTATTGCTCCAGGGCATCGGTTGCACCCCCTACGGCCTTGTCGATCGCCTCTGCCGCCTTTACCCCCGTGAGGATGGATGGACGAATCCCTTCAGCGGTCATGGGGTCAACGACACAGGCTGCTTCCCCAGCAAGTAGTGCGTTCTGGGTGTGCAGCTTCTGATCGCCATCCCACAGACAGAGGGGATGCCCATACTGTTTTGTCTTACCCAGCTCGATACCAAACAAGGTGGCGTATTTCGTCAGAATTGCTCGGAAATCTTGGGGTTCGCCGCCACGGAAGGTGCCAATACCAATGGAATACCCATCGGCTTTGGGGAAGTTCCAGATATAGCCGTTCTTCACCATGCCAAATTCAAAGTAAACAGCATGGGGATCTTCAACATTGACAGAGGCTTCTGCTTCCAGGGCACCGCCAAGGCGACGCTTGCGTTCCTTGAAGCCCAACCACTTAGCCATTGGGCCTTTGGCCCCATCAGCCGCAATCAAAAATTTTCCATCAAAGCTACCATTAGCAGTCTCCACTTGCCAGTGGTCATTCTGGGAAGTGATACCTTTCACCTCTGTCGCATCTTTCAGCTCTGCCCCCTGGCTCTGGGCTTGCTTGATCAAAAAGTGATCAAACACATCTCGCCGTACCATCCAGATGGGTTCAAGGTTGTCTAGATTGGCTTCTGCGGGGTCTTCCATTTGCCAGGTGTAGCGGATGGAGTTGACCCTGAGAGAAATAGCAGGACTGAAGTCAAAATCAAACCACTCAGCAACTTGGGGAGAAACGCCACCACCACAAGGCTTGTAGCGGGGCAGAGTTTCTTTTTCAAGAACTAAAACTGATCGCCCGCGTTTGGCAAGGTGATAGGCAGCGCTTCCTCCAGCGGGGCCAGCGCCCACAATAATGCAGTCGTACATTGGCGATCGCTCCTGTCATTAAAATGCTCTGTTCCATCTAAAGCGAGCGATCGAGAAGTGTCCAGTTTTCTCACACTGATCGATACAAAATTTGGTGTCTGATGAAGAGATTCTGAAGTTGAGATCGATGATTTTCAGATCAATATGCAAGCCCAAAACCAGAGAGCCCTTGACCTTGGGTGGCGTGGACACCACACCTACAGAACCCAAAATCAAGAGCTTGATCTCGGCAGGTGAACTGCTATCACGCCACTAGCGGGGAATAAACAGCATCCGAGAATACTGCTCGCCGCCATCATTATCGCTAATGACCCAGTAACCCGCATCAGTCACAGCAAGACTTTCGACCTTTTCTTCGATCCAGTCATAGTCCGTTAGCAGGTCAGCGACCAGCGTTTTTTCGACCAACTCGTCAGGGGCAACACCGTCGAGGGAAAAGCGATAAATCCGTTTGATCCGGGCATTGGCCGCGCCATTTGCACTGCCCTGATTATCGCGCTCAATCACGAGAAAACTGCCATCGCGATCGCGGGCAATCTCGCTCAGCCCCACCCAGCCCTCTGCGTTATCAGTATCCAGCGGGTAGAAGTAAAAATTCCAGGTATCCTCATCAATCACATACTCCGCAATTCGGACTTGATTGGCCGGATCACCCTCGAACTCACGCTGGATGGCAATGTAGAGGCGATCGCCATCCACACTGGTGGTGACGCCTTCAAAGCCAAAGCGAGAGATAGCAGCCGCTTCTGCCGCTGGCAGCTCAATTTCCCGTAAAACCTCCCCAGCCGCATTCGCCTGAATCAGTAGGTTGGGTCGTTCGCGCCCTTCGCGGTTATCGCCTTCGCTCACCAGCCAGTAGTTGCCATCCGCATCGATGGTGATGCCTTCCAGGTCATAGCCGACGGGCTCACCGTCCTTCATTAGCATCAAGGCATTGTCGACAACGGCAATATCGTTCTGGATCGTGAGGGTGAAAATACGGGAAGGGGCGATCGCATTATCCGGTACAACCACAAGGCTGCGGGGATTACCAGGAACTTGATAGGCTCCGCTAAGGGCACTAAAGGGGATCTCGGGAGAGCGACTAATGATTTGTGGTGCCGTGGATGTGGTGGTGCGGGCACCGCGATCGCTCAGTTGGAAAAAGTCGATGGTGCCATCTTCCTCATTAGACGCCAGCAGTAGATTTCGGCTGGGGATCGGCAAAATGCCCTCTGGCCCTACCCCGGTAGGCAAAAAGCTCATAAGACGAGGAGATTCTGGGTTGCGGAGATCATAGGCAACGATGAAGCTGCCCCGCTCAGACCCAATAAACGCAATGGGTCGGTTGCCATACAGGCCAACCGCGGTTCCTTCCATTTCGACACCGCGATTTTCCGATCGCCCTTCGGGATATTGCCCCCGTTGTGCAGCCAGCAATCCCACGCTACCACTGGCGTCATAAATCACATCGCCCTCAAGATTAAACACCGTCCAACCCCGACCGCCCGACCAGACGCCATCCCCAAAACGCTCTAGGTCTGTGTCACCTTCGTTTGCAGTAATCAAAAAGTTGCCATCTGGGGTGAAGGCGATCGCGTCGGGTTCTCGTCGTCCCTCGAAGGACTGGGTTAGGCTGATTTCGCCATCTTCGATGAGATCAACCGTGTCGCTAGTGGCGGTGCCTGCGGAGAAGATGCGCAGCACAGTTTCGGTTTCAGTATCCAGCAGAGCGATCGCATTATTTTCCTGAATCGTGACTGCGACCAGGCTGCCATCGGGGCTGAATTTCACAAACTCTGGCTGAGGATCGGTGGGATAGTTCACCCCATCAACGCCACTCAGATCCAACGGCACCGCTGTCACGACCGAGTTGGCCAGAGCCTCGTAATCGATCGTGACGAAGTTAATGGAACCGGGGCGATCGCCCGGTAGGCTGTCCTCATCTTCCTCATCTTCGATGGCGACCACCAGCTTGCTGCCATCCGGCGATACATCAATGCTGTCAGGGCCAATCCCCAGTAACGGCAACTCGGCCACTACTTCTTGATCGTCCAGTCGGATGAATACCAATACTCCTGGCTGTTGGTCGGCAAGGGTTTCGCCAGCCTCTTCATCGATTTCATCCAGAACAGCGGCGATCGCATAGACCCCATTTGGAGTAACCACCACCGAGGTTGGCTCCCCCGGCACCTCCACCGTGCCCAAAGCGGTTGGAGCCTCAGGGTCAGAAATATCCACAAACCCAATTTCGGCATCTCCGGCATTCGTAAAAACGAGCGTATTGCCATCTGGGGTGGCCGAGATGATTTCGGCAACAGCACCACCCACCACGTAGCGATTGAGCAACACAAAACTGTTGGTGCGTGCCTGTACCGTACTTAAAGAGCCAACCACCAGTACTGAAAGAAAAGATGGAATCAGCCTCAGAGAACGCGAGGAAAACTGTTTCATTGTTCGACGACCGATACACCAGGGAAATAAATACGGACAGGAGTATAGAACAATTCCTGTGGATCGATGGCTATGGGAAGACTAACGAATCGTTATCTTTGGGTAAAGGGATAAAAAATTGGGAGGAGCCATCATCTGGCTGCCCTCCCATACTTAATCTGCAAACTTTTTTTGAATACCTACAAAAAATCAGGTATCGAGTGCTTCAGTCGATTGACAACTACGCTGCCCACTTCTGCGCAACGATTTCTGCCAAGTCAACAACTCGCTGGCTGTAGCCCCACTCGTTGTCGTACCAAGCAACCACTTTTACCATGTCACCGCCCATCACCATAGTCAGGCTGGCATCAACGATGGAAGATGCATCGGTTTTGCGGTAGTCGATAGAAACAAGGGGAAGATCGCTGTATTCCAGGATTCCTTTAAGTGAACCTTCGGCGGCTGTCTTCAGAGCTTCGTTGACCTGATCGGCAATCGCAGGCTTCGATACCTGAGCAACCAAATCTACGACCGATACGTTAGGAGTTGGAACCCGCAAGGCAATCCCGTTGAGCTTACCTGCCATTTCGGGAATAACCAGCGCTACGGCCTTAGCAGCGCCTGTCGTTGTCGGAACAATATTGAGTGCAGCGGCCCGTGCCCGGCGCAGATCTCGGTGGCTGGCATCAAGCAATCGCTGGTCGCCAGTGTAGCTGTGGGTCGTGGTCATTGTGCCTTTGACGATACCGAAGGAATCGTTCAGTACCTTGACCACAGGTGCCAGACAATTGGTGGTACAGCTCGCGTTGCTAACGATTGGATACTCTTCGTGCTTATAATCTCCGTCGTTTACCCCAACCACGAAGGTACCAATATCGCCACCCTTACCGGGTGCTGTAATCAAAACTTTCTTTGCCCCAGCCTGCATATGCTTGGACGCGCCATCGTAGGTGACGAAAACCCCGGTGGATTCAATCACCAAATCCACATCCCACTCTTTCCAGGGGAGGTTCAAAGGGTTGCGATCCGACACGCACTTGATGACCTTGCCATTGACGGTCAAGCTGTTGTCATCACCAAAAATATCTGCATCCAACTTCCCCAGCATGGAGTCATAGGTAAGCAAGTGAGCATTCGTGCGCGGATCCGAAGTATCGTTAATACCTACCACATCAAGCTGGCTGTTCTCGCGGGTCAACCAGCACCGTAAAAAGTTCCGACCAATACGTCCAAAACCATTAATAGCTACTCTAACCACTGCGTCTTCCCTCTATATCTCATAGTCGCCGATGATGGACTGATCATACACGTTCATGAGACATGCTCTCAAGGAAAGAGAAATCGGTCGTTTTTGCGAGGGAAAACGCCTAAGCAAGAGTATTTGAGAGAAAATAAAAGAAAATGAATGAGCGATTGCCTCAAAAAAAATGAGTAAATTTACTCATCTTGCTGATTTAACCTAAATGATTAGGTTTGCTAATCGTTTGGGCGGCAAGACATACGGTAAAGCCGATGCTGCTGGATGTAGGTTTTGACCGTTGCAGGTACAAGCGCATCAATGGGTTGGCGATTGCATACCCGTTGTCGAATGATGCTGGATGAAATGGGGATCGGTTGCATATCCAAGAATTGCCAATGCAGTTGGATCCCTTGAGTCTGCCATTGCGCCTGCTGTGCATGAATGCGCTCCATAGCCGACGTTCTCTCTGCGAGGAGCGAGACCTTGGAAGCCGAAGCAGATGAGGCAAAACGCGGAGCAATCAGCCAAGTGCATTGAGGAATTAGGCGATCGCTCTGATACCAGCGGGGAAGGGAGTCAAAAGCATCCAGTCCTAGAATCCAGTACCACCTCACCTGGGGGTACCACGCATTCAGGCAGCTCAAGGTATCGATTGCAAACGATTTTGCCGGGAGCGTGCGCTCGACATCAGATGCATGGAACTCGGGATATGAGGCGATCGCAGCCTGCACCATAGACAGTCGATGGTTGAAGGGAAGCAAAGATTCCTGGCGACGGTGCGGAGGGCGATAGGTCGGTACCCACACTACGCGATGCAGCATAGCTTGATTCTGTGCCGTTTGGGCAACCTGAATATGTCCCCAGTGGGGCGGGTTGAATGTTCCTCCTAGTAAGCCCCAGGATTCGCACTGAGCCTCAATCTGGGAGATGTTGTCATACCCTCTTCCCAATCTGTCCATCCCAATTCTGTCCATCCCAATCATTGGGCGATTGAAGTCATGATGGTTTGAGCCATACGGGCGATCGCAATCTCTGCACCATACTCATTTGAACCTCCATCTTTGCAGGTGATATCGCGTTATGGATCGATATCGCGGAATGAATTAAACGCTTATCAATGGGAGGTTAAGGCTATGCTTAATAGCACCTCATGTGGATGGGTTTCGAGGGGGCAGATGGAGTTGGTTGCATGAAGGATGGATGGATGAGGGCGATCGTGTGAGCCAAAAAAACTCTTCTTCGCAGTTCCCGGCGATCTTTCTTGACTCGCACGATCTCTCTGATGGACATCATCGGTCTCCGATTCACTCAAGATCCACATGGACGGATGCATTCTGTGCATTTATTGCGTAATCTACATTGAATGCTAAATTTTGGTATCCATTTGCACAAAGCGCATATGTCTTATTGCCCAAAGGATTATGTCTTATTGCCCAAAGAATAAAGTATAGAAAAATCTATCTCTTTCCGGATTTGACCAAAATAGGGGCGTTTCCCTGAGAATATCGAGGTTTAATTGCGAATTAATCAATTCTTGATATGATGCGCGTGATATTTTCTGTGGTGTGTGGTGTGTGATTGAGGAGCGAGGATGAAAAATGCGGTTGATCTTAACGGAAAGCCGTTTCACTTTATCGGGATTGGCGGTATCGGGATGTCGGCGTTAGCCTACGTTCTAGCAAAACGAAATCTTCCTGTCTCGGGTTCAGACATCTGTTTGAACGAGATTATGAAGCGGCTGGAGCAGCAAGGGGCAGACATTTACACGAGCCAGGTTGCGGCCAATCTAGATCGATATCGACCTGTTACTGAACGGCTTTCGACAGCGGCAGTCAATGGATCGGGTTCCAAATTCGAAAGTGTTGCCTATTCAACTCAGCAAGCAACGTCTGTGGAATCGGCTGAGCCTGTAGCGCGATCGCTACATCCCTTAGATACAGCGCGATCGACCAGTGGCTTACCACAAATCATTTGCTCGACAGCGATTCACGGCAATAATTCAGAATTTCGGGCAGCTCAAGCGATGGGTTGCCCGATTTATCACCGTTCGGATCTGCTGGCTGCCCTGATGCAAGAGTATGAGGGGATCGCGATCGCCGGAACCCACGGTAAAACAACGACCAGTAGCATGACGGGGTTTCTACTGCTCAAGGCTGGTCTCGACCCAACCATCGTTGTTGGGGGTGAGGTAGAAGCCTGGGGCGGCAACGCCTATGTTGGGCAGGGTCCCTATCTAGTCGCTGAAGCCGACGAATCAGATGGATCTCTCATCAAACATCATCCCAAGATTGGTGTGATTACCAACATTGAGCTCGATCATCCCGACCACTACACCAGTCTGGATGAGGTCATCCACATCTTCCAGCAGTTTGCTGAGCAATGTGGTGTGTTGGTTGGCTGCTGGGATTGCAACGTAATTCGTCAGCATATTCCCACCGATATTAGCTATAGCCTCAATCCCCAAAGTGATGCTGACTACATTGCTGACCAGATTGTGTTGCATGCAGAAGGAGTTTCGGCGCGTGTCTGGGAGCGGGGACAGGTGCTCGGAACCATCCATTTGGGTCTACTGGGGCAACATAATTTGAGCAATGCGCTAGCGGCGATCGCCATCGGGCGTAAACTAGGGCTAGATTTCAATACCATCGCCGATATCCTGCCACAGTTTGTTGGCGCTCGACGCCGATTTGAACACCGGGGAGAAGCACACAACATTGTGTTTGTGGATGACTATGCTCACCATCCCAGCGAAATCCACGCGACCTTGGCGGCAGCACGCTTGCGGGTGCAATCCCCTAATTCATTCCAAAATCGTCTGATAGCTGTCTTTCAGCCCCACCGCTATAGCCGTACCGAAGCCTTTTGGCAGGAGTTTGCCCAATCCTTCGGTGATGCCGACTGGGTGATCTCGTCGGACATCTACAGTGCGGGTGAGCCCAACTCTGGCAGCGTTTCGGGAGAAGGGCTAGCACAGGCGATCGCTCAGTACCACGACCGCGTTGACTTTTGTCCGACCTTGGCACATGTCACCGAACATCTCAAGCAAATTTTGAAACCTGGGGATTTGGTGCTGTTTTTAGGAGCCGGAAATCTCAATCGCGTGATTCCTGATTTGTTGACCTACTACCAAAGTCTCGATTTGGGAACCCTCATGCTAGAGGCCACAAGCTAGAAGCACATCCTTGTGTTTCACAGCGCTCGGTCTCGCAATACATCACGATCAAGTTAGCTGCTTATCCGGATTTTCTTGCAGTACGGTTGAACACACGAACTACACTGATATCCAAAATAAGCTGCTACTTGATGGTTATACTCATTCCCTAAGCCTGTCCTGCATGGTAATTGGTTTGAGGAAATGCAATGAATAATCACGTCCTGAACTCACAGCTACGCACTATCTCTTACTCCACTCCTTACCATGCTGCATGTTACCCTCCCTTTTCTCAGTCATTCATCTATACTCGCCCTTGCTAACCCATGACACTTTCCAAGCTAACTGACGTTGATCCCCCGGTTGCACCCAAGGTTGTACCTATCTCACGTGAGGCAGCTCTCTCTTCGTCGCCGTCTGTGGTTCTTGGTGCTGAGGCATCGCCCATCACCCTCCCCCATACCCATTGCATCATTCGTCCCCAAGTTCCCCTTGCTCGCTACACCTCCTACCGCGTGGGTGGCCCTGCGGAATGGTTTGTCATGCCCCGGACAGCAAGTGAATTGGCTGAAAGTATAGCCTGGGCGAACACGCACAGCGTCCCAATCATGTTTCTGGGAGCGGGTTCTAATCTATTGATCAGCGACCATGGGTTGTCAGGGTTAATCATCTGCACCCGCCATCTGCGCCACAGCCACTTCGATCCCGAAACGGCTCAAGTGACGGTTGCAGCTGGAGAACCTCTGCCTAGCTTGGCCTGGAAAACTGCAGAATTAGGCTGGAGCGGATTGGAATGGGCTGTCGGGATTCCTGGTACTGTTGGCGGTGCAGTGGTAATGAATGCAGGCGCTCATCGCTCCTGCATTGCCGATAGTCTCCTCAATACCCAGCTAATCACGCAAACCGGGGGAGAAGCGACGCTGACTGTTGCAGATTTGGACTATCGGTACCGTACATCCACCTTGCAAGGCGATATGTCCCGCTTTGTGGTGCAGGCAACCTTCCAGTTGCAGCCCGGTTATGAGCCAGACGCGATCGCGACGAAAACTCACCATCACAAAGCTCATCGCCATCGCACCCAGCCGTATCATCTCCCTAGTTGCGGCAGTGTTTTCCGCAACCCTACCCCCTATGCAGCAGGCTGGCTGATTGAACAAACTGGCCTAAAGGGATTTCAAATTGGCGATGCGCAAGTCGCTGAGCGCCATGCCAATTTCATCCTCAATTGCGGCAAAGCAACCTCCACTGACATTCTTCGATTGATCCACCATATTCAAGAAAAAGTGGAGCAACACTGGCAGCAACGGCTAGAGCCCGAGGTCAAAATCCTTGGTAAGTTTGAAATCGCCTAGGGTTGCACCTCCAACACATTAAAACCCTTGCAGCAGCGTTCTTCTTCATTCAAATCCCTTCGGATTAGCAATAATTTGTTTTCATTTGGGCAGAGTAGATCTGTTGCTAAAATGGCGATCGCAGAATCGGGGGCGCTTACTCTTAGCCACTAGGTATAGGATCGCTAGCCACAGCCGTAAACCTCATACAATAATTGAGAGTTTGAGACGGAATCTCCGCGAAAATGCTAAGGTTTTAGCAACCTCGACGAACACGCAACTTGGATGAGCGAATCATTATGACGAAAGGACAAGGATTTGGTGGCTTCGGTTTAGGCAAAATGAAAGAGCTAACCGAAGCATTCAAAAAGGCTCAGCAGGTGCAAGAAGGTGCAAAGCAGCTGCAAGAAGAGCTAGAAAAAATGGAAATCGCCGGGGAATCTGGCGGTGGCCTGGTCAAGGTATTTCTAAGTGGTAATCAGGAACCTATCCGCGTAGAAATTTCCCCCGATGTGATGGGCGAAGGCGCTGAAGTATTGTCCGACCTCGTACTTGCAGCGGCCAAAGATGCATACACCAAATCCACTGACACGATGCGCTCTCGAATGGAAGAGTTAACGGGTGGACTGGGGCTCAATCTCCCTGGCGCATAGTATGCGCTAAGTTGACTGAACCATACTTGCGCAAAACTAAAGTCACAAAAAGATCTCAGCATTGCTTCAGTATGAGCTGAATTTAAAGACGACTCGAGAACAGTGAGTGCTTGGTAGCAACCATAAACTCGCTGTTTTTGTTTAGGTTTCTGCCTGTTGTATCAGATCCCATTCAAGATAGCGGTGTGCAACCGCACCAAGTACAGAGTTGGTTGTGTGTGGGCGCGTTGCGCCCAAACACAACCGTACTTAACCAACGCGCATAGCGCTATAGTTGTAAATCTAAAGTCCCTCACGCTATAAAAAAAGCACAGGGCTCAGCCCTGTGCCTTAATGGGAGGACGCGGCGCATTCTGTAACCACAAGTTGTACAAGCTCGCTTCGGTAGGTGGGGTTAAGGTTACCAGAAACACACCTTCGTTGGATTGTGGATTTGAGGTTAACCAGGTTCCGCGCAGGCTGACTTCTAGAAACTCATTATCACAGGACGATAGGGCGATCGCCTGTTGGTCATCCCACTGAATCAAGCGATGTAGTTCACGCCAGCAGCGATCGCTGGACTGTAGCATAATCGCTGCACGACATCGCTCCAGGCTAATCGGCTGTCCAGCTTTTAGCATCAACGTTAGGCGCGGCGGTAGCCACTGCTCCAGGGAATCGGGCAGGGGCTCCAGAAAGTATCCAGTTTCGGTGAACGTAAATTTCAACATAACTGAAAGGAAGCAAAGGTTAGCAAAGGGGAACCTCGTCTAGGTTCGCCGATAGCAACAGAGCCGTAGCGGACAAAGGTGGCACTATTGTCGACTAGAAATCACAATCCACCTTCCCCCGATCAGGGGAACCAATCAGACAGTCTACGCACTGCGGTGGAAGGATCATGACATAACAACAGTAAAAATACGGGGGTTTTCGGATAACAGACACCCAATATAGCTTTATGCATTTGGGCTAGAACAAATTATCTTTTAAAAGCCTCGTAGTCATATCAAATCCGATTAAACAGCCGTAAAGTCCAACTATCGTTTGCGCCCGCCGCACTGCGGCGGGCGCAAACGATAGTTGGGTTCTTCAACCGAATTTGATATAAAAGGTTTCCAGACAATGATTAGGATTGAACATGAAGTCAAGATTAGCAGGCTCATCAGTTGAAACCACAACGATAGGAGCGGAATTCACCACCTTGGATTCTCAAACCCCAGATTTTCCTAGTCCACAAACGGCAGACTTTGTCCACATAGACGCAGATTGAGCCGCCAAGGCCCTCTCTGCTAATCATCTGGAAACTGCCAGCAGGCGATGTATTGGACAGATCGACTGCCACAAACACAGGCTTCCTCAGTCGACGCAACCCATTCTCGTCCACATAGGCGGCAATGGCAAAAAATATTAGTGCGGTTTGCCTCATCTAAAGCCGCCTGCCATTGAACCAGTTCTTCTGGCGTAAACAACGATCCGTCTGTAGAACGATGGGGTTGACATGGCTCCATAGCCTGCACCTTCGTTACTCGCTATCTACCCCTTCCAGGGTATAAATTTGCCCATCGACCAAGAGGCGAGTAATGCCCTTCGCCTGGAGATAAGAACGGGTTTTAAAGAACATCTGGCTATCGGGGATTTTGACAATCCGTTGGGCACGGCGCATAAAGCGCTTAGCGATCCGGTGATTATCAAACACGGGCAAGATCCGTGCTTTGGCTTCCATTTCAGGGATCTGTCCCAGTTCGGCGAAGTCACTGAGAGGGCGTGTGATGAGTTCTGCCGTTCGATCGACAACGAGATAGCAGGTGCGCGGTAACTTGGCATCTGTCAGCGGAAGAATCTGGATGAGTTGATCCCCTCGGAGGTGAACGGGCACAAAATCTTCAGCCCCTCCACTAACATCTTCCTCATCATCCAGCTCACCATCAAAGTCTTCGTCGCTTAAATCGTCATCCAGATCGTCGTCGTTATCCTCATCGTCCAGATCATCGTCGAGATCTTCTTCTTCTTCACTCTCAACTGCGGAGTAGCGTAGATCCTGCTGAATTTCTTTCTCTAGTTCTTCTAACTCTGCCAAAACTGGGCTAACGCCAGCTTCTTCCTCCGCATTAGCAGACTTCCGTCGACGCGATCGCCGCCCCTGTCTTTCCTCCGTATCTACTTCTTCCGTGGTTTCTGGTTCTGCCACAGCAGGTTGAGCAGATGGGCGATCGCTTTCCACTAAAGAGGCTGCAATATCATCTAACTCGTCGACTGCCGTTTTGGCCACCGACTCGTCATCAATAGCGCGATCGGTCTTGGCTTTCATCGAGAGCTTACGTTTAGGAGTCCTCGCACCATTCGTCGAAGATTCCGTTGATGCATCATTCGATAGGCTCTCAGCTTTGGAGCCAGAACCAGACGCTTTACTCGCAGCCCGCTTTTGCTGCACCAACTCGTCATATTCCGCTGCTGGCAAGCCTTGACGAAGGATCCGCCCGATCGTAGATGTACTTACGCCAAACCGATTTGCCAATGACGTACTCGTCTCGGCAGTTGCTCGATACAACGCCAAGATATCTTGCTTATCTGCCTCAGATAGTTTTTGAGGAGCCATGCGCCCCACACCTCTCGGACATAAAAATCTGCCAACCTACGTTAGCCTATGCAAGTCACCAAACGCACCTGCGAACCGCGCCTTACCTAGCCTGATCAATCCTAGCGCACAAC
>JBCBSJ010000106.1:0-14688 GCA_039819245.1 Cyanobacteria bacterium J06638_20 | reverse complement strand
ATCGTAGGTAACGTGTTTGGTTTCAAAGCTCTGAAAGCGCTGCGACTGGAAGACTTGCGTATTCCTGTTGCTTACCTGAAGACATTCCAGGGTCCTCCTCACGGGATTACCGTTGAGCGCGACAAGTTGAACAAGTATGGTCGTCCACTGCTAGGTTGCACCATTAAGCCCAAGCTCGGTCTGTCGGCGAAGAACTATGGTCGGGCTGTTTATGAGTGTCTGCGGGGTGGTTTGGACTTCACCAAAGACGACGAAAACATAAACTCTCAGCCATTCCAACGGTGGCGCGATCGCTTCACCTTCGTTGCTGATGCAATCCACAAGTCTCAGGCAGAAACAGGCGAAATCAAAGGCCACTACCTGAATTGCACCGCTGCAACGGTTGAGGAAATGCTGAAGCGGGCAGAGTATGCCAAAGAGCTAGAAATGCCCATCGTCATGCATGACTTCTTGACCGCTGGCTTTACCGCCAACACAACCCTGTCTCACTGGTGCCGCGACAATGGTTTGCTGCTCCACATTCACCGGGCCATGCACGCGGTTATCGACCGTCAGAAGAACCACGGGATGCACTTCCGCGTTCTGGCTAAGTGCTTGCGGCTATCTGGGGGTGACCACATTCACACCGGAACCGTTGTGGGCAAACTGGAAGGCGACAAAGCCATCACGTTGGGCTTCATTGACCTGCTCCGCGAAAACTACATCGAGCGCGACCCCTCTCGCGGTATCTACTTCACCCAAGACTGGGCCTCTATGCCTGGCGTAATGGCGGTGGCATCCGGTGGTATCCACGTTTGGCACATGCCTGCGCTGGTTGATATCTTCGGCGATGAGTCCGTACTGCAATTTGGTGGTGGTACGCTGGGTCACCCCTGGGGTAACGCGCCAGGTGCAACGGCCAACCGTGTGGCTCTGGAAGCTTGTATCCAAGCTCGTAACGAAGGTCGTGACCTGATGCGTGAAGGTGGCGACATCATCCGCGAAGCCGCTCGCTGGTCGCCTGAGCTGGCAGCTGCTTGCGAACTGTGGAAGGAAATCAAGTTCGAGTTTGAAGCCGTAGATACCGTCTGAGGCTGTGGGATAGGGGATCCTGGGGTGTGGAGGGGCATTGCCGTTTCATCCCCATTCCCCCTCCCCCGTGAGGCTATGGATCTGAAACAAATCGCTAAGGATACCGCGAAAACGGTTATCAGTTACCTCACCTATCAAGCAGTGAGAACAGTGATTGCTCAACTGAGCGAAACCGATCCACCCACGGCACTCTGGCTTCAGCAATTTTCGACACGCGAACGGGTGCAAGACGGTGAATTCTATATGCAGAGTTTGCTGCAAGAGAGGGCTGCCCTCGGCTTTCGGATTTTGACAGTGCGCGAGTATCTGGCGAATGAAATTTGTGAATTTCTGCCAGAGATGGTGCAAACCGGAATTCAAGAATCAAACTTGAATCTTCGCTGTCAACAACTGGAACGCATGACTCAGGTGATGCCAGACAGTTCCGATCCAGATAGTCCCGAATCCAGCAATTCCGATGCTGCGGACACCGCTGAAACCAATCGTGGCGATCGCCCTGGCGATTCCTCAACTCCGGAAACAGAGAGCGAGTCGTAGCCAGAAAAGCAATCCTCGTTGATGGTATTCAGACCCTTGCAAGTGAAGTGTTCGATCAGCTGTTGCCCGGTCTTTCCGACTCTTTCTTTTCCCCAAACAGTCTCAGCCTGGTGTTGAACTGTTTGCCCGGTCTTTTGATTTATTGAGAAACTGAGAGAAACTATGAAGACTTTACCCAAAGAGACGCGTTACGAAACCTTTTCCTATCTGCCGCCATTGACGGATGCGCAGATTACTCGCCAGATCCAGTACATGCTTGATCAAGGTTATATTCCTTGCGTCGAGTTCAACGAAACCTCTGACCCCGAAGTTTACTACTGGACGATGTGGAAGCTGCCTCTGTTCAACGCACAGACTCCCCAGGAAGTGCTGACAGAAGTACAGCAGTGCCGTTCTGAGTACTCGAATTGCTACGTGCGGGTTGTGGGCTTCGACAATATTCGTCAGTGCCAGGTGATGTTCTTCATCGTGCACAAGCCCAACTCCAGCAACAACAACTTCAGCAGTGGCTATCGTTACTAGGGGCTGTCATCAATTAGATACCAAAGCCCTAAGCACAGGTAGGACATACGGCGCGAGATAAATCTCGCTTGAGAGGTTGAGTGGTTGCGGATAAGACCGTGGTGCTAGCCTTCTCCCCGTTTACCCTATTTGTTGCTGACGGAGTTCCAGTCATCCTCAATCCGCTTGTCCTGTTGCTCAAAGGGATGAGTGGCAATAGAAGGGAAGACGCAGGTAAAGATGGCTGGAACTTTTTTATTCTTAAGCTTAATAAAGGCATCGGGTTTCTAGGAACGCTCTCTTTCTCTGGTGAGGGGGTATGAGGAGTCCATGGTTTTGGCTGCGACAGCGAACCGGATTCGAATAGCTGCGCCTTCATTCACCAAGGATTTATAGCGGTGTGCAACCGCACCAAGTACAGAGTTGGTTGTGTGTGGGCGCGTCGCGCCCACACACAACCGTACTTAACCAACGCGCATAGCGCTATAAGGCTCTACAAAAATGCGCTAGAAGCTTTGAATTGCAAAGCTTCTAGCGCATTTTTGCATTAGTTTTGCATAAATGGCTAGTTGCTGGCGATCGCCGGAACGGGCTGAGCGACCAAAACGCCAGGTTCACGTTGGATGGGCAATACATCCAATGAATCCAGTTGAGCACAATAGACAATATCTTCGTCACAGTTGAGGCGCAATAGGCGCTGCCCATGACTAGCGCTGCGGAGTAAGCCCACCAAGTCATTTTTCCAAGTGGAATAGAGGGCGACCGCGGCGACCGCTTCATCGTTGCCTGCCAGCGTTGTCACTGACCCTCCCAAGGACTCTGTTAAGCCCTGCATGATTGCGCCTGCGCAGACTGTATCTTCCAAGGAGTAGGAGCCTTCCCATCCGGAGCCAACAATCCACACAGTCTCGACAGGGTTTTGAACCAGATGCTTTATAACCGAACTGCGATTGACTAAGGCAGCTGCTAGGACTGTTTTGGCCGATTCAATGCTTTTGAGGGCGCGAGTTCCGTTTGTGGTGCTGATGAACAACCGCCGACCCGAAACAGTATCTGAGGTACAACCGAGCGGTGAGTTGCCAAAGTCAAATCCCTCGACCTTGGCTCCACCTCGTTCCCCTGCCCGGATACGCTTGTCGGAAGGCCATTGCCCACTTACCCGCTTCAATTCATCTAAATCGCTGAATACCTGAATGGCTTCAGCCCCAGCGGCAAGCGCGGTAGACATCGTCGTCGTTGCTCGAAGGACATCAACCGCGATCGCACAATCGGGGATTGTATGAGTCGGAATTTCTTCTGGCGTGTGATAAACAAATAGTTTCACAGGCGGATGCTCTTCCTTAACAAATTGCAATAGTGCCGAGTCCTATCTTAATACGGTGCGCCACATGCGAGTGTGGGAAGACGCCCATGCACATTGCTATGGATACTATTGAAAGACGCATTGTATCCCCCGGCAGTGTGCCACTATTGTGGCAGAAAAGATGCAGGAAACCGGAGGGAATAAGGTAAAACAGTTTTTGAATTAACAAAAATGAGACAGGGTTATGGCTGCTCCGAATTCCCAGTACTGAGCATTTGGCAGGACTTATGCAAGATCTCTGTCCTGGCTCTCGGTTAAGGATTTGGTGCGTTGCACGGAGGTGGCATCGCCTATCTCAAAGGGGATTTAGGGCCATTGGGTGGGACAAGCAACGACTGAGCGTAGGATCGCTGCCACTCACTTGAGCTGCCCGTTTGGCGCACGATGCACGGATGAAAGTGCGGCGTATCCATAATCCAAAAAGATGAGTGCTATCGGGTGGAGGGGGCAATGAAAGGCGGGAGCAAATATCAACCGTTATCGGATTATCTGCGCCAGAGTGGACGTCAGGAAGTTGTTCTTTCATTGGCCGAGATTGAAGCAATTTTAGGCGATCGCCTGCCCGACTCTGCTCGTCGTCAGCGTGCCTGGTGGAGCAATCGTAGCAAGGGTGCGTTGCAAGCCTCGGCATGGATGGGCGCTGATTATTTAGTGAAGCAACTAGACCTTGATTCGGGAACGATTACCTTCCAAAAACCCCCCGACCGCTATGTGGTGAAACAGGTGGATGGTGTTGTGCAGTGGAATGGAGAACTGATTCGCTCGCTACGGCAGCATTTGTGCATGACCCAGCAAGAGTTTGCAGATGAACTGGGGGTGCGTCAAAAGACGGTCAGCGAGTGGGAAACAGGAGTGTATCAACCGACCCGTGCCAGCTCCAAACATCTCATGCGCGTGGCTCAAGATCAGGGCTTTGTCTGGGAGGTAGAAGGCGAGGGATAAATGTGATTCCCTTACGACTGAGATCAAATCCACTTGAAGAACCCGAATATCGCTTATGGCCACTGCAGCGCAGCGGCCATAAGCGATATTTGGGTTTTGCGGCTACTTAACTGAATGTGGTGATACGAGATCAGGGGATACAGGTTTGCGGGGCGACTGTCTGAGCGATCGCCTCTGCCAAGGCGAAATCCAGGGAAGTTAATCCTCCGGCATCGTGCGTCGTCATTGAAATCGTGACCTGGTTGTAAGCAATGGCCAGATCTGGATGGTGCCCCAGCGATTCTGCCGGTTCAACTAGGGAATTGACGAAGGCGATCGCGTCCACAAAATCGGTTAATTCGTAGGTACAGAGCAGGGTATTTCCCTCACGTAGCCAATCGGGGATGGTCTGGAGTTGCTGGGCGATCGCGTCTTCTGACAACAGCTCTTGTGCCTGGGCGGTGATACCCACAGTGAATACCCCTTGACCTATTAGCAAGGCTAATAGTGCTGATCCAGTAGCGGTTCTCCACTGTCTTTGTGTCTTCATAGCCCAACCCGATTACGCAATCTCTGTTAACGTCTGAACCTCAGCTCTTTTGGCAGAATCTGCTCTCTGCGATCGAAATAGTTCTAGATCGTGGCAATTCTTATTTGAACTCACCTCAAAATTCAGATCCTGACAGCTCGCAGGTTATACCTACGTTGTTCGCGGTCGAACACTGGTTTCAGGAACAGGATTGGGTTCTTCGGGGCTTTGCAATTCAGTCCACAAGGAAAACCCGATCAATGCAGTAATCCACCCTGCGACAAACAGCAGGATGAGGTTGCCCAGCGTACCGCGAGATTGGGAATTGGCTTCCGATGAATCTAGGTTCCCATCTTCCTCGAAGGGCTGGATTGCTATTGGAGAGCCAATCATTTGCCCATGGGGAGACTCTTCTTCGCCAACGGGTGTTTCTGGGCTCTCAGGCTGATCCTGCACATCAACCCACTCATCTTGTGGAACAGGATCGGCATAGTCGTTGTCCCAATCTAGATCTAAGGGGTCGTCCTGCTCCTCCAAAGACGTCAGCTGAATATCATCCTCTGATTCCATGTCCGGGGAGGCTGTGATGTCAGAAAGGAAAGCATCCGGGAAAGGTTCATCTCTCTCAGTTTCAGGTGGATCAATCTCAAATGAGGCATCATTTGAATCGGCATCGGGTCTTGTCTGAGGATCATCCAGATTAAAATCTGCATCACCCAAATCCGAGGTTTCTAGATCCAGGGTTTCTAAATCCGAGGTTTCTAAAAAATCTTGATCGGTATCAGCATCTAGGTCGGTATCCGCCTCATGAATATCCGGGAAATCGAGGTTGCCCTCGACAGCGAGATCATTAATCGATGGGAAGCGAGCGCTGCCAGCGGCATTGATATCTGGAGAGTAATCTGGGGATGACTCAAACAAGTCGGAATTCGTAAAATCACCGCCTTGATTCCCAATACCATCAGCACCAGGAACATCCGATAAAAGGGATTCAGGAATTTCGTTGCGGAGCTGTTGTGCGGCTTCAGCGGCTAAGAGTTCGGGGGCGAGATTATCAGTCGGATCGATTTCGGTGGTAGCGGTCTCTAGCGGGCGATATTCTAGCTCCGAGAAGCCTGCTCGAATATCTTCGCTGAAATTTTCGTCCAAACCCTCTAGGGGATCCGCAGCTATGCCTTCTGTGGCAGCCGAGGGTGTAGGTTCCCTGTAAATAGGGGCTGTCATTTCGGAGTCGTCTTCTAACAACAAATCATCCTCTAACAGCAAATCACCCTCTAGGGAGAGCTCATCCTCTGACAGCAAGTCCCCCTCTAACGACAAGCTATCCTCTAAAGACAAGTCATCCTCAGACAGGTCATCCTTTAGGGAGAGGTCATTCTCTAAGGACAAATCTTCCTCTAAGGACAGGTCATCGTCCAGAGATAAACCCTCTCCTAAGGACAAATCTTCCGTTAAAGATACAGTATCTACGTCTAACGATTGCTCATCGTCCTCAGGATTGAACAACTCTTCTAGGGATTCATCGGTTTCGGCAGAAATGGCAGGGATATCCCCGATCGCCAGCAAATCTGCTAGCGGATCATCGTCCTCGGCAGAGCCTAGGGGAATAGCATCATCGCCCGTTGCCTCTGCTGGCATCGTCGGGGCAGGTGGAGGCGGAACCACAACCTGATCAGGAGAATTACCCCCTCCTCCAAGGGTCGCAGTCTCTAGCTGCCATTCGTGGCTCCAGGCGCGCTCTGCCTGATTGGTCTGTTTGCCAGACACTTCGACGGTGCTAATGTCACCAATTCCTAAGTTAGTGATGCCATTTTGCACAAAGGCAACTAGTACGTCACGGCTGGGTAACTGTGAACCTTCTAGCAGAACCTGAAGGCGATGACTATCACGCGCGACAGACGCCGTGATGCCTTGGGGTTCGAGAGACCGATTCATAAGGGTGGCGATCGCCGATGGGTCTCCTTGTTTTGCCTGTTCTATCAAATTTGACGATGTCATAACCATTCCGCCTGATCATGCGTTTGATCATTGTTCGCCTGCAATTTGCTGGGCGATATGCCCTAGCATATTTGCAGATGTCAAAAATGGTTCAAATTTCCAACGGACTTTTTATCAATTCTGGCGTAAACCTTCCGGATTGCAACTTTTTCCGAAGGCCTGCATTCATTTCTCTTCTCCAATTTCGTTTCCTTTTTTCAACGTTTTGTAATAAATCTTTTGGTAATGACGGTTTACCCTTTCTCTTCTCCACCCATCGGGGTGTCCTACCCATCGCGTTAAATTGTCACCCTTTCGGTAGGCTTGCACCCACACCTTGTCCTTTGATTCCCCATCGCAAACGATCTCCAAATTATGAGTATTGGCTACCTCGCCCTAGTTCTCCACGCCCACCTCCCCTTTGTGCGCCATCCCGAAAGTGACTATGTGTTAGAGGAAGAATGGCTATTTGAAGCCATCACCGAAACCTATGTGCCACTTATTCTCATGTTTGAGGGGCTTAAGCGCGATGGTGTTGATTTCAAGCTCACCATGAGCCTCACCCCACCGCTCGTGTCGATGTTGGTTGATCCGCTGTTGCAAGAACGCTATAGCGACCACCTGGCACAGCTCGAAGAGCTGACCGAGCTAGAAATCGAGCGCCATAGCCAGAACGGACATATGCAATATCTGGCTGAGCATTACGCAAAAGAATTCAATACCGTGCGAGGGGTATGGGAACGCTATGGCGGAAATTTGATTACGGCCTTCAAAGCGTTTCAAGACAGCAATAACCTGGAGATTATTACCTGCGGTGCAACCCACGGTTATTTGCCGTTGATGAAAATGTATCCCCAGGCGGTGTGGGCTCAGATCAAGGTGGCGGTGGAACACTATGAGCAGGTGTTCGATCGCCCTCCCAACGGGATTTGGTTACCAGAATGCGCTTATTACGAAGGGCTGGAGCGAATGGTTGCCGATGCTGGCCTACGCTACTTCATTATGGATGGCCACGGCTTGCTATATGCTCGTCCTCGCCCGCGCTTTGGTACCTATGCTCCCATCTTTACCGAAACAGGTGTCGCAGCCTTTGGGCGCGATCATGAATCTTCGCAGCAGGTTTGGTCATCGGTCGTCGGCTACCCCGGCGCGCCGGAATATCGTGAGTTCTATCGCGACCTGGGCTGGGATGCGGAGTACGAATACATTAAGCCCTACGTCATGCCCAACGGGCAACGCAAGAATGTTGGCATCAAGTACCACAAGATTACGGGCAAAGGGCTGGGGCTAAGCGATAAAGCCCTCTATGATCCCTACTGGGCGCGCGAGAAAGCGGCAGAACATGCCAGTAACTTCATGTATAACCGGGAGCGCCAGGTGGAGCATTTGCACGGCATTATGCAGCGTCAGCCCATTATTCTTTCCCCCTATGATGCGGAACTATTTGGTCATTGGTGGTATGAAGGCCCCTGGTTCCTCGACTATCTGTTCCGCAAAACCTGGTTTGACCAGGGAACCTATGAAATGACGCATCTGGCAGACTATTTGCAGGGAAATCCGACTCAGCAGGTCTGTCGTCCCTCTCAATCAAGTTGGGGGTACAAAGGCTTCCACGAATATTGGCTGAATGACACGAACGCCTGGGTTTATCCTCACCTGCACAAAGCGGCTGAGCGGATGATTGACCTGTCGCGCCGAGAACCTGCTGATGAGCTGGAATGGCGTGCCCTCAACCAGGCAGCTCGAGAGCTGTTGCTGGCGCAGTCCTCAGACTGGGCGTTTATTATGCGCACCGGAACGATGGTGCCCTATGCGGTACGGCGGACGCGATCGCACCTAATGCGTTTCAACAAACTTTGGGAAGATCTGGGGCAAGGCAAAGTTGATTCGGGTTGGCTCGAAAAAGTGGAGGCGATCGACAATATCTTTCCGCAGATCAACTACCGCACCTATCGCCCGTTGTAATCACAATAGGATTTAAGGGCTAGCACGAAACCCTCTCAGGATCCTTAGGGGGGGCGGTGTATGCTTTCCCCCCTTCACGAAAACAGCATTCTACTGATGCTGTGGGCGCATTGTGCCCATAGCACCAGTAGAATGCCTAAGTCTTGGCTGGTTTAGGCTTTAGCAAACGAGCATAACGAAACGATAAGACGAATACAGTATTGTTACGATTTTATGACTATAAGGCCTGAATAAGGGGCATCAAGCCAGGTCAGTATAATAATTAATCGTATAAAAATAGACCGTGTAAATGAGGAATTTACTTAGGACTCTTTACCTTTTGTTAAATAGCCACTTCTATAGGGATGCAACGGCTAAGTATTTGTACGGCGATCGCTTAAAGAAGACTCTGAATCAGTAATCAATCTTCCCTAAACCATTGAAAAACCTCTGGCTTCTAGGAATATTCACGGATGCTTCATGAATAGAAAGCATCCGTGAATATTCCTAAAATTCAACAACTTTAATTTCCGATCTCAGGGAATTTAACGATAGAACCAAAGAAGCGTCACCCAGGCATTCTTACTTTTTACACATGAACTCAATGCGACTACGGGGTAATCGCATTGAGGGTCATAACTGCTGTATCAGTCAGATCCCTGTGTGATAAAACCTAAGATTGTTTGCATCCTTTCCTTAATTGGATTGCGCATCACCTGTGTAAATACGGAATCGTTACGCCGTATCTCCAAGCCCCGTGGAGTCACCGGTGATTGTCTATGGATAAATACCGAGAAAGTACGGAACCTGAATAATGGAAGAACTGAAAATCGTGAATGCCCCCATATTTAGCCCATCCCGGGCTGATGAGACTGTTGATTTGGCTAGGTTGGAACGAGATGCGATCGCCATCTTTGACTCCAGTGTTGAGCATTATGAACAGCTTGTTGAAGGATTACATGCTCACATCACTCCTTATATTCTTTCGCCCGATGAAGATGGAATCCGGCAACTCACCAATATTTTTCGACAGCATACCCAGCCTCTGACGGTTCATCTTGTCACCCATGGATCGCCGGGAACCTTGTACCTGGGTAATACGGAACTAAGTTTGGCCACGCTGCAGCGCCATACCGAAGTCCTCGAAACTTGGTTCCAGCCCGATTCTGAATGGCTGCTTTACGGATGTAGCGTTGCCGCTGGCGATGCTGGCGAGGAATTTCTGGCTAAGCTTCGTCAAATCACAGGTGCCACAATTGCCGCTTCAACCTATCGAATTGGAAATGCCCAGCTTGGTGGTACCTGGACCTTGGACAAGGTTTTGGGAGAGATGGCGATCGCCCTTCCCTTTTCCGCTTCGGTAGCGCATCAGTACCCAGGCGTCTTAATTACGCCCATCGATTCCATCATTGCCCAGTCTGAAACAGCGACCCCTCCAGCGACAACCTACACCGCTGTTGAAGTGGATGATGCAGATAACGATGGTGGCGGTGATACCTACACCTACACGTTTCAGTCTGGTACCGAAAATGATTTGGTCATTTCTGGTTTTACGGCGGGAGGGAGTGAATTCTCGATTTTCCAGGTCGTTGATATTGTTAATCTCGAACGGGTTGATAATGGCGCTGTCACAGGCGAACGTGAAATCTTTTGGTATGAGATAGACAGTATCGATACGGCCAATAATGACCTACAGCTCAGCCCATCCTTTGTTGCCACGCTTCAAGAAGCCTTAACGAGTCAAACGGTTAATCGGGGCGCAGACAACATCTTTGCAAACGAAGGGTCTGCGAATGTCAACAATATTGAGCGGGTTGATTTTGTCATTGTAGGGGGGATTTCCGTCACCGCGGACTTACTCGATGATGTTGGGTTCTTGCTGCTTGAGCGGGGAGGAAATGACCCCCTTGTCGTTGCTCCTATTACGGCAATCGATGGGGCGGGTAACCCCACGGCCTATGGCACCCCAGTTCCGATTGATGCGGCTGATTGGGGTGGCTCGGGCATCGATATCGACTCAGCGGTGCTCAATGACCAGGGAAGTGGGGATCCTAGCCTCTCAGCGTTACCGGGTCCCCAGGAACTTTCGGGGATTTTCCTGAGCTTCGATAGTTTGGGGTTGACCGGGGGGGAAACCTTTTTTGGCTATTCCGTTTTCCCTTCAGATGTTGGCAGCGATTTGGTAGGGCTTTCGGACGCTAACCTTTCGACGCCTCAGGCGAGTGGAGCGGGCGGATTGGATTTGGTGACGGGCAGTGCTGTGTTTAGCCGCGCACTCTTGAACACGCCACCTGTGTTGAACCTGGATCCATCCAATGTGACCGGTGGCGTCGATGACCGTAACTTTGAGACGACCTTTACGGTCGGTGGCAACGCGGTTGAGATTACGGCGGATGATGCCACAGCAGTAGATCCCGACAACAGCGGGGTGGATATTGAGACTCTGACCATCATGGTCAACACGCCCGACGGTGCCAATGAGATTCTCAGCTTTGGGGGAACCCCGATCGCCCTGACTAATGGGGCCTCGGCAACGTTCACCTTTGGTGCAACCGACTTCGATGTTGTGGTAACAGCAGGTGCAGGTAGCGCCACCATCACCATTACCAACGATGCCGGAGGGGATGTTTCCAATGTGGATCTGCGTACCCTGTTGCGATCGCTCTCGTACAACAACACCAGCGCGGCTCCTGATACCACCGACCGAGTCTTCTCCTTCACCGCGAATGATGGACTGGCAAATAGCAATACTGTCACTTCCACGGTTTCCTTTAATGCGGCAGACAATACGGTGCCCATTCTCAACCTGGATCCGACGAATGTTTCTGGTGGGCTAGACGATCGCAACTTCGATACCATCTTTACGGTCGGTGGCAACGCGGTTGAGATTACGGCGGATGATGCCACAGCAGTAGATCCCGACAACAGTGGGGTGGATATTGAGACCCTGACTATCACGGTCAACACGCCCGATGGTGCTAATGAGGTACTCAGCTTTGCGGGAACGCCCCTCACCTTGACCAACGGCACCACAGAAACGCTGACCTTCGGTGGGACTGACTTTGACATCGCGGTCACGAGCAGTGCTGGCAGCGCGACAGTCACCATTACCAACGATGCCGGTGGCGCAATGGACAATGTGGATCTGCGCACCTTGCTGCGATCGCTCACCTACGACAACACCAGCGCCAATCCTGACACCGCTGATCGGGTCTTCTCCTTCGTGGCGCAGGATGCTGCTGCCAACAGCAACACGGTGACCTCGACCGTAAACTTCGCCACAACAGCCAATACTCCGCCGATCCTCAATTTGGATCCGAACAACGTGACGGGGGGCATCGACAACCGCAACTTTGAGGCAACTTTCATCGTAGGGGAGGCTGCTATTGATATCGCGGCCAATGATGCCACTGCTATCGATCCGAACAATGGTGGCGAAGACATTGAAACGCTGTCGATCGCTGTCAATGTACCTGATGGTGCTAATGAAGTTCTGAATTTTGGCGGAACCGCTCTGACGCTGACCGATGGGGCGGCGACGACTGTAACCTTTGGCTCCACTACCTTTGAGGTGGCGGTTGGTGTAGCGGCTGGGACGGCAACCATCGATATTGCCAGCACCACTGGCGGCGACGTTCCCAATACGGATATTCGTCGATTGCTGCGCTCCTTGTCTTACGACAACACGGCGGCCTCCCCAACGGTGGAAGATCGCATCTTTCAGTTTGTCGCCAATGACGGAGTGGTGAATAGCAATCTGGCGACCTCCACCATCACAGTGCAACCTAGGGCAGTAAGCCCCACCCGAGATTGCTCAGGGGGGTTACGGCTGGCCGGAAATACAGCCAACAATCGCTTGGTGGGCGGTGGCCGCACCGACATCATTCGAGGCTTTGCGGGTAGAGACGAAATGCTCGGCTTGGCCTGCCCCGATCGCCTTTTGGGTGGCGCGGGTAACGATCGCCTCTTGGGTGGAGCGGCCTCTGATACTTTGGATGGGGACGCTGGACGCGATCGCCTTTCGGGTCAAAATGGCGACGACACCCTCTTTGGCGGAGGGGGAACTGACCGCTTGAATGGGGGTAGAGGCAATGACCAATTGTTTGGGCAATTCGATCGGGATTTCCTGCGTGGCAAGGCGGGCTTTGATCTACTGCGTGGTGGTCAAGGCGACGATGGTATAGCAGGTGGTGCGGGTGGCGATCGCCTGTCTGGTGGTGCTGGCCGTGACCAAATGTTTGGTGGCGGTGGGCGCGATCGCATCCGAGGCAATTCCCAAGGCGACCTCATTTTTGGCGGCAACGGCAACGACATTATCTTTGGGCAAAATGGTAACGATGTGCTGCGCGGCGAGGCTGGCCAAGATATTCTGCAAGGCAATGCGGGCAACGATCAGATTCTGGGGGGTGATGGCAGTGACCGCCTTTTTGGGGGTTCCCTCAACGATCGTCTGAATGGCGGTGCCGGTGCCGATCGCCTTTTGGGACAGCGCGGCAACGATACCCTTCGTGGCGGACGACAGCGCGATCGCCTCTTGGGTGGAGCAGGTAACGACTTTCTCTCCGGCGGAAATGGGGCTGACCGCCTTCTGGGACAAGGGGGGCGCGATGCGTTGCGAGGGAACTCGGGTGCGGATGTGATGATTGGTGGTGCTGGCCGAGATCAGGTATTTGGTGGTTCGGGTAATGACGATGTAGATGGCGGTGCGCAAGGAGACTTCCTCCGTGGCAACACCGGTGCCGATACGCTTTTTGGTAAAGCAGGAGATGACCTCCTTATCGGTAACCTCGGCTTTGATCGGCTGAATGGGGGTGACGGCAACGATACCCTTTTTGGAGGCGGAGCTGCCGACCAATTGCTCGGTCGCTCTGGCCGGGATCGCTTAGAAGGTTTGGCGGGCAATGACCAGCTTGAGGGCAACAATGGGCGCGATACGCTGATTGGAGGTACGGGTAGCGATGTGCTGATCGGTCGGGCTGACGGCGATCGACTGCAAGGTGGTAGAGAAGCTGATCGCTTTGTCTTTGCTGGCGCTACCCTGGCTGAAGCGTTGCGAGACTCGCTAATTACAGACCCCGATGAAATTGTGGACTTCAATCAGGCGGAAGGCGATCGCTTCTCGATCAACTTTACGACAGGGCCAAGTGTTACAACACCATCGGCCTTGTTTAACGTGGGTACGGTCGTGGCATCCAATTTGCAGAACGCTGCAACCCTGGCATTCCGCGATCGCAACCCCAACCGTCCTGGTAACCAGCGCACGGCAGCGCGGCAGGCTCTCTTGTTCGATTGGCGAGGATCAAGCTACCTGCTTGTCAACAACACCAATCGGAGTTTCAATGCCGCGCAGGATCTATTGGTCGATGTGACGGGGATTGGTCTCAAGGCTGGAGATGCAAACCGCGTTTCTCTATCGGTCAACGATTACTTCGTGTAAGCGACGGTTTGAACATGATCCCAAAAGGGATACAAACTGAACCCCCCGTGAGATTGGGTGTACCCACCCCCTCACGGGGATTTTTACAGAGCTAAGTACCTCGGTATAGTTAAAAACTCAAATACTAAAACCCTGTGCCGCCTGCACAGGGTTTTAGTATTTGAGTTTTTAATTGCACCTACCGACTTACATGCTTGGGTAAGAGTCAATAATTTTCTGAAAGCTCCTCGGTGTAGGGCTTACGCAGTTTGATGATTTTTTGGGTGCTCTACGCCCAAAAAATCATCAAACTGCGTAAGCCCTGAGAAACTTATTGACTCTTACCCAAGCATGTAAGTCGGTAGGTGCAATTAAAAACTCAAATACTAAAACCCTGTGCAGGCGGCACAGGGTTTTAGTATTTGAGTT
>JBCBSJ010000105.1:0-14959 GCA_039819245.1 Cyanobacteria bacterium J06638_20 | reverse complement strand
GAAACAGCAGTTAGGCAATTGGTATGCGCTGCAACGTCATCTCTATCAAGAGGTCGCCCGACAGTTCATCCTCCAATCATCGCTGATGGGTCGAACCGCTTGAATTATGATTTTGCTGATTTTGTCAATGCGTAAGCCCTGTTGACTTGGAATTTCAGCGATTTCTTGGCAGTGGTTTGCGCTGAATGACTAATTTGTATAGCCTCCATGCAAATAGTCCGGCAACAACTGCGATCGCCCCTTCATCTCCAAATGCCTTGCAAGTCCAACACAAACCCTGACAAAACCGCTTCCCCAGACAATCGACTGGGATTAGCTAGAACCTCAACTGTTGAATCCGCTCGATAGATTTCGACTTGTTTCTGTTGGGGATTAATTAACCAGCCTAGCTGCATTCCATTGTCCAGATACTCTTGCAGCTTGGCCTGTAGCTTTGGTAGGCGATCGGATTCGGAGCGGAGTTCGATCGCAAAATCAGGGCACAACGGCACAAAGCCTTTGCGCTGTTCATCGGTCAGTGCTTCCCAGCGTTCTTGACGTACCCAGGCAGCATCAGGAGAACGATAGGCTCCATTGGGGAGAAGGAAACCTGTTGACGAATCAAAGGCAACTCCGCTTCCGCCTTCTTCCTCAATCCACCGCATCAAGCCATACGCAATGCGGATGTTGCGCCGTCCGGTTTCACCACCTGTCGGGGGATTCACGATTAATTCTCCAGTTGCAGTGCGTTCGAGGTGTAGGTCTGGATTGGCAACAGCAAGGGTGGCAAACTGAGTGGGAGTGACATGAAGCGTCAGGTCACGCGGTAGCTGTAGTAGCAGGGTTTCAGCTTGAGTCGGTGTTGTGGTCATCGCTACGAATTGCTTTCCACGGTGGTTTCATTCTAATGCTTGCAGGAAATTACACCTTAGAGACGGCCAAATTGACTTTGGTTTAGCTCATCCTAAACCTCTAAATCTCAGAACCAGGATTTGGCGTGAACCCGTACGCGATCGCCCTACCCTCAAAACTCATATCCCCGCTCTACCCAGTAGTGCCAGTCAGCGATCGCCTCCTGCGTTTCTTCGTTGGCCTCTAGCGCTTCTAGCTGGCTCAAGGGCACAGCCAGCGTATCGTCATCCCATTCAATCTCTACAAACATTTCCGACTCACATTCCTCTTCCGGAGCCATCCTTACCACCCCTACCGTTTCCCCAATCTTGATCGGAGAAATACGTCGCTTGGTAATACAGCTTGCGGTGAACGGGAATGTAATTTTGTCCTGGAGGTAGTAGTACCAGCCCATCGACTGCTCCTCTGGGCCATAGGCATCTACCACAATCTCCATAGTGATGCGCTCCTCGCGTACCGAATCCTCTTCGACCATTACCTTGTGCTCCTATGCCATCAATGCACTACCTGTAACGTCATCATGTTGGCAAAGATATGAGTTGTTGCATCCCTAAACCTTTTCTTTAGTTGAGCCTTTAGTTGTGCGTTCCTGCAGAGGAGTTAGTGCGTGTCCTATCACATCAGAGAATTGCTAGCGGCTGATGAGCCAATCATCTGGACGATGCTGCGCCATGCTGCCCATGAAGATTCCGTCGAAGCAGTGCGGCAAACACCCTCGTTGATGCCGTACGCAGAGCATTGGGGGCGGAAGGGAGACTTGGGCTTTGGGGCATTTGTTGGGGTAGAGCCTGCGGGCGCAGTCTGGATGCGCAAGTGGTCGGCGGAGACCCAAGGCTATGGTTTCGTGCGGGAGGATATTCCGGAGCTGGCGATCGCCCTCGTCCCCGACTATCGCAGCCAAGGCATCGGCACCGCCCTCCTCACCCGATTATTGGAAGCCGCTCAGGTGAAGTATCCTGCCGTTAGCCTGAGTGTGCGCGATCGCAACCCAGCGGTGCGACTGTACGAGCGCTTGGGATTCGTAAAGGTGGCGGGGAGCGATCGCCCCAATCGTGTCGGCGGTATGTCTTTCAAGATGGTGCGCTACTTCTAACGCTTTCCTTATGGTGAATGCGATCGCACTACGGGCTGAGGTAAACCTCAATCATGATTTCACTCCCACAAGGCACAACGTTCAGACAATGCTTTGGCCTGACTCTTAATGCATCAGGTTATAGCCCAACAAAATCGTTCATCGTGATTCTTCTGATAAAGCAATCAGTGGTAATCTCTCAGCATAAGATGCAATTTCGGCATATGGACTCTCGCTTTGATGGGATTCCATGTCCTCGTTCATACATTCTTCCTGTCGTTTCCCCGTGATGAAGTCATGAGTGACACGCTCAACCCGCCCCCTGGGACTGAAGGGGTGCAAGAAACCAATCCAACCGCTTATAAATTCCAAGTAAAAGATATTGCTCTCGGTGCACAAATGCTATTCGTTGCCTTTGGCGCACTGGTGCTCGTTCCGATTCTGGTGGGCTTTGATCCCAACGTTGCCCTGTTCACCGCAGGGGTGGGGACGCTCATTTTTCAATTGGTTACGGGCGGAAAAGTGCCGGTATTTCTAGCCTCCTCCTTCGCTTTTATTGCTCCGATTCAGCTAGGGGTTGCGGAGTATGGCTTTGCCGAAACGCTGTCGGGCTTGATGGCTGCAGGAGTGTTGTATTTGATATTGAGTCTGCTCATTGCAGTGCGGGGGCCAGACTTTATCATGCGGCTGCTTCCGCCGATTGTCACTGGCCCCATCATTATGGTCATCGGATTAGCCCTGGCACCTGTTGCAGTCGGGATGGTCTCCACAGTGCAGGAAGGCTCACCCTATGGTGCAACTCAAGCCCTCATCGTTGGCCTAATCTCGCTGCTGGCAACGATGCTGACGGCGTTGTTTGCACGGGGATGGTTCCGCCTGGTTCCGATTTTGGTGGGGATTGCCGTAGGCTATGTGCTGGCGCTCATTCTTGGGATGGTGGACTTTTCGCCCTTTGCAACAGCACCCTGGTTTGCGATTCCGGCTTTTACCCTGCCCCGATTCCACTTACCCGCGATTTTGTTTTTGCTACCTGTGGCGATCGCCCCGGCGATCGAGCACTTTGGCGATGTGCTAGCCATCAGCTCTGTCGCCAACAAAGACTACCTGCGTGACCCCGGCGTTCACCGCACAATGTTGGGGGATGGGATCGCCACATCTTTTGCGGCGTTTCTTGGTGGTCCACCCAATACCACCTACTCTGAAGTCACTGGAGCCGTCGCACTGACCAAAGTTTTCAACGCGGGCATTATGACCTGGGCCGCTATTTTTGCCATTCTTCTGGCCTTTGTTGGCAAACTCGGTGCCTTCCTCCAAACCATTCCAGCCCCTGTGATGGGCGGAATTCTGATTATCCTGTTTGGCACCATCGTTATCATTGGGATGAACAGCTTGGTGCAGTCTGGGCAAGATTTGCTCAAGCCTCGCAACTTGGTTATCGTCGCTATCATCCTGGTGTTTGGGGTCGGTGGCTTGGCTGTGGAGGCTGGCAACTTTGCGCTAGAGGGTATTGGCCTGAGCGGGATTGTGGGGGTTTTGCTCAACTTACTGCTGCCCTACCCGCATGACCATCACGAGACAGAAGCCTAGCTCGTCATTATCCAACGTTCTGCATAAGCCAGCGTTTCACACAATCGATTAGAACTTACGATGGCTCCAGGGAAACTCTCTTTTCCTGGAGCTGTTGTTTAGCAAACGGTTGAAACCTGATCGAGGGATGATCTAAACCATTCAGAAATCACCCGATTTTCCCAACTAGCATCGCCCTTTCTTAGTATGTGCAGCCCTTGGTGGTACTGATAGAATGCAAGGCTGTTTCTGGTAGATTTGTAGGTTGATGTCTCCGCATGATCTCGACTGTTTCGGGTTGGATAGATTTGCTCACATGAGAAGAACTTTAGCCTTTTCACCTCAGAGAAAACTCAATGGGACTTATGGGTACTCTTGGAATTTTCTAGGTGGCGTTGGCGATCGCACCCTAATCCACCCATGAGAGCGGGGCATTATGACAATGCCAGGTTAAACCTTCGGGCATTGGGCGTTGATAGCTGCCGACTCAGGTTCTGTCGATTTCTCTGTAACCCAGACAAACAAGTCGTTTCATGCCTCCCCAATACGAAACCCAACCGCTTGCTCCAAGCGGGGTGGCTACACTTGATGTAGAGCTTCGTGCATTTTCTCTCCGACTCCGAATCTTTGAGCCACTGTAACGTTGTTCGCTAGAATACTTAATGTTTCTTTAATTTCCCGTTAGCGTTTTCTCGTTCGCTATTTTCACCTCCACTCCCTGATCCGTTTAGGCTCTACGGCAGTTCTCATACTGCTGGATTGGGGAGTTTTCGCCATTCTTTCAAGATTTTGCCCCGGCTTTCATCCCTTTTGAAGCCCCTTTCAAACTGGTTTTGCTGCCGATTTGCATGTTTTGCCGCCGATTTGCATTAACTGGAGTGCCGCCTGTCTTATGATGCCGTTTTCTGCTGAATCTCACGCTGAATCTCCTGTCGAGGAATTGCATCCCACTGAGTCGATAGATCCGCCAGATAAGCCGGAAGAAGCCTGCGGGGTGTTCGGTATCTATGCCCCCGAGGAGGATGTAGCAACCATTACCTACTTTGGGTTATACGCCCTTCAACATCGCGGCCAAGAATCGGCGGGCATCGCAACCTTTGAGCAAACCGATCACGGTAGCCACTTGCACCTTTACAAAGATATGGGGTTGGTCTCTCAGGTCTTTAATGAGCGCATTTTGGCGGAGCTACCGGGCTATGCCGCGGTTGGCCACACCCGCTACTCAACAACTGGGGCCAGCCGCATCATCAATGCGCAGCCTGCGGTGGTCGATTCTCGCTTGGGCAAGATTGCACTGGCCCACAATGGCAATTTGGTGAATGTGGGTGAGTTGCGGGAGTCGTTGCTCGCCGCCGATGTGAAGCTGCAAACAACGACCGATTCTGAAATGATTGCCTATGCGATCGCCGAAGAAGTGAATGCAGGCAAAGATTGGATTGAATCGGCAAGTACTGCATTTCGGCGGTGCGAGGGGGCGTTCAGTTTGGCGATCGCTACGCCAGATGGTGTCATTGCAACCCGCGACACCCACGGCATTCGGCCTCTGGTGATCGGGCGGATGGGTGATGAAACGGCCAATGGCATGAGTCGCTATGTGGTGGCGTCCGAAACCTGTGCCCTGGATATCATTGGGGCCACCTATGTACGTTCCATTGAGCCGGGTGAGTTGGTGTGGCTGTCGGAGAAGGGGCTCACCTCTCATACTTGGGCACCCAAGCAAGAGCGCAAGCTGTGTGTTTTTGAAATGATTTACTTCGCCCGCCCCGATAGTGTGGTGAACGAAGAAAGCCTTTACAGCTATCGGTTGCGCCTGGGGAAACAGTTGGCGATCGAGTCTCCTGCGGATGTGGATCTAGTGTTGGGCGTACCTGATTCAGGTATTCCGGCGGCGATCGGGTTTTCCCAGGAATCCAACATTTCCTATGGGGAAGGGTTGATCAAAAACCGCTATGTCGGGCGCACGTTTATCCAGCCGACCCAAAGTATGCGGGAAGCGGGCATTCGCATGAAGCTGAATCCGCTGAAGGATGTGTTGCAGGGCAAACGGGTCGTGATTATCGATGACTCGCTAGTGCGGGGGACAACGAGCTACAAGATTGTGAAGGCTCTGCGAGAAGCCGGAGCTAAGGAAGTCCACATGCGGATTTCGTCGCCTCCGGTAACGCATCCTTGCTTCTACGGCATTGATACCGATAACCAGGATCAGCTCATCGCAGCACAGAAGTCCGTTGAGGAAATTGAGAGCAAGATTGGCGTGGATTCGCTGGCCTATCTGAGCTGGGAAGGGATGATGAAGGCAACACAGCAGGAGGCTAGTACCTTCTGTTCAGCCTGCTTTACCGGGAAGTATCCGATCGCCATTCCCGAGCCACTACAGCAGACAAAGATGCGGTTTGAGTCGGTGCGGCGGTAGTAAAACCACCAAGACACAAAGGCACAAAGGGTGGAAAACTCTAGGGGCAGATTTAGGCAGGGGGTTGGGATTACATCCTCTGCTACAAATCAAATCTGTCCCTTTGAGCATATGAATTTGCAGCGATCGCCCCTGTGAGAACTGTTGGTTTTCCCATCATCCTTTAGATGGATTGGAGGAATCCGGTGACGGCGAGGGCAAGGGCATCGGCGGCATCGTCGGGTTTGGGGATGTCGTTGAGGTGTAGTTCGCGGGCAACGGCTTGCTGGACAGCGAACTTGTCGGCGTTCCCATAACCCGTGAGGGCTTGCTTGACCTGAGCGGGCGTGAACTCGCTGGGGGTGAGGTTGTGCTGGGCAAGAACGAGCATCACCACGCCTCGCGCCTGGGCGACCAGAATGGTATTACCCATGCGGTAGAAAAAGAACTTTTCGATGACGACGTGATCGGGCTGAATCAAGCGCAGCAGCTCATGCAAGTCGTCGTAAATCATGGTGAGGCGATCGCCCACAGGTGTTTTGGCGGGGGTTTGGATTACGCCATAATCCAGCACCGCCATCGGACTTTCACGGGTGGGCTCAGCGGGTAGGGCGATCGCCCCAAATCCCAACGTCGCCAACCCTGGATCGAGTCCCAAAATTCGTTTTTCCATGCCCAAGGTTTGCTAGAAAGGGGCGTGTAAAAGCGTGGATGGTGCTACGCCGCATCTTCGGTGGCAATGCCAAACACCTCGCCAAAGACTTTTGCCACTTTGTAACCGGAGTCGATAGATTCCAGCGGATCTTTCCGCAAACGGTGACGCAGGCAGAGCACGGCCACCCGACGGATGTCATCTACGGTTACTTCGGTGCGCCCTTCAAACGCGGTCAATGCCCGTGCGGCGCGGTTAATCACAATGTCGCCCCGCAAACCATCCACATCTAGCTCTGCACAAACTTGAGAGATTTTGACCCGCAGCTCGTGGTCAATGCTGACGGACTTGAGCCGCTCCTGTGCCTCGACAATCTTTGCCTGGAGCGCTTCTTGTTGCTCGTTGTACTTCGTCAGAAAATCCTGCGGCTCTTGGTCAAACTCGGTGCGCTGTTCCACAATCTGTACCCGCAGCTCTGGAGTTTTAACAGTGCGGATCTCAGCATGCATCCCAAAGCGATCGAGCAGTTGGGGACGCAATTCCCCTTCCTCTGGGTTGCCAGAGCCAACCAGCACAAAACGAGCGGGGTGGCGAATCGAAATGCCTTCCCGCTCAACGGTATTCCAACCAGAGGCGGCTGAATCCAGCAACACATCGACCAGGTGATCGTCCAGCAGGTTCACCTCGTCCACATAAAGAATGCCGCGATTGGCTTTAGCCAGCAGCCCCGGCTCAAATGCCTTTACCCCCTCCGACAGGGCTTTTTCAATATCGATGGTGCCGCAAACCCGATCCTCGGTTGCACCGAGGGGAAGGTCAACCATCTGCACCTTGCGCTGGGCAACGGGAATGTTTGCCTGTGCCTCTAATCGCTGCCGGACTTCGTCGCTCATTAATTCGGCATCGGTCGGCGAGCTGCTGAAGGGGTCGTCAGCAACCACGTCGATTTCGGGGAGCAGATCAGCCAGCGCTCGGATGGTGGTGGATTTTCCGGTGCCGCGATCGCCCATGATCATGACGCCGCCAATTTTCGGGTCAATCACATTTAGCAACAAAGCCAACTTCATTTCTTCCTGCCCGACGATCGCTGTGAAGGGAAATACAGCCCGACGAGTCTTGGGAGCCGAGCCAGCGACAGTGGCAGCGTTTTGCGCAGGGGCGGAGGCAGTGGATGTCACGAAAATACTCAGTTACGAACCTTAACAGCATTTTTCATTGTGCCACACCCACTGGCACCGGACAGGCGTGCCCTATGAAAAAGCCAGGAATTTCCCATAAGTTGCGGGGCGCAGTTCCACCCACCATAAATAGCTCATGATTCTTAAAGCTGTTGATACATATCCAGAGCCAAGGGGCATCCTCAGCTTTGAGGCGTGGTGGAAATTACGGTTCACGATTCCAGCGGATTTCAATGTTGCCGAATTGGATGGAAGCGATCGCCCCATTATCCTATGCAGTTGATTCAGACCATTACACGATCTACTATTACCGTCGCGTAAATGAATAGAACCTGATTTCTTCCGGTACTTAGGAATAGACCTTATGCCTTTTTTAGAGTCTTTGGGGAGGAATAGTTTATTTTCTAACTCAGAAAAGATTTAAAAAATGTTAACCAATATTTCCTGGCAGATAATTTTTGGGTGTGCAGCTTTGCGCCGTTTCATGGATTGTTAGTATCTGTTGCGGAGATTCACCGCAATTTGGAAATTGCTGTAGCTTTGAAGCTAAATCATCCAATCAGGTGAGGAGTGGGTACACCAGAAAGGGGGCACACCCGGAGAAAAACGATGGCTTTCCAAAAAATCCTTGCAGCGGTTGATGATACGGAATTAGGCCAAAGCGTGTTTGAGCAGGCCATGTCGCTTGCACAATCCCACCAGGCCAAGCTTTTGCTATTCCATAGCTTGACAGAAGATTTAGTTCCGAAGTTTTTGCTATTGCCGGGAGAGATGGGCCTATCACCGCAGTTGGTGACGCAGGCCTACTATTCCCAGCAAATGCAATTGGAAATGCAAGCGCAGCATATTCAAGCACTGTTTGCAGAGTTGTGCGATCGCGCGCGACAGCAAGGCGTTTCCGTCCAAATCAGCACCCAACCCCATGAACCCGGTCGCGGCATCTGCCACGTTGCCAAATTCTGGAATGCGGATCTAATCGTGATGGGACGGCGCGGGCGGCGCGGCTTCACCGAACTTCTGCAGGGAAGTGTAAGCAACTATGTATTGCACCATGCTTGCTGCCCGGTGCTGGTCGTGCAAAGCGATGGCGATTCAATGATGCTGGAGGAGCGATCGCAATCCCTCGCGGCACTATAGGGTCGTCGAATTGTGCGGCTTGCTTTTATCGAACTCAGGGGTCTACAAGCTGAGCCAAGCAGCGATCGCGTCGGTCGATTGCACTCGATGCATTCCTGCGTCGGCAAAGCGTTGATAGATCTTGTTGGATTGATCGGTAAAGTCCACCACTCCCGGCACCACCACAGGGGAGGTGCAGTCTTCGAGCAGATAAACCTTCTGTGCCAGAGCCGGATCGATTGCCTGAATATCTTCAAGCAAGTCCGATACCGTCCAGGCAACACAGTGACTCTTGGCCTGTCCGGCAACAATCACCGCATCAAACTCTAGCAGCGCCTTGAGTAGCGATTGGTTCTTCTGCCCAATCGGCTTTTGGTCCTGGTCTTCCATTACCTCGGGGCGCAAGACCGAGTAGTTTTCGGAGAGGGGATTATTGCCCTTGATTTCAAAGCGCGTGGGTGCCTGACGAGCCATGCTGTGGAAGAAGCAGGCTTCCTCGACGGCAGGTACAAGGGCATGTCCGATGCCGCCAAGCATCGAGTGATAGGGCCAAACAGTGAGGAGATATTTACTGTTTTGGCTGAGGCGGCGGACATAGTGCAGGGCGTAGGCTTGCAGATGGTCGACATTGCCGTCGGTAATGTATGGGGCGATCGCCGGATTCGCCTGCCACAGACCACTTTCCACCTCATCAGCCGCAATCATGGTCATCGCAGGTGGATGCTCACCCGCCGCATTCACCCAAAACACCGGATGAAAAATCTGCATCGCAGCATGGGTATCCATCGTCACGACAATCTCGGTAATTTCGCTCAAATTTCGATAGATAAACTCGCACAACCGCACATTGTCTTCAACAGCACCCATCCCCGATCGCCCGCCAACAAACAACTCATAGTCAGGGATGCAGAACGTATTTTGCACATCGATCGCCAGCAAACAAATCCGTCGAGCATCATTTGCTGCCGGAGGAATGGAATGCTGCCGCGCCCAGGCAACCGCTGCCTCTGCCCGTTCTTGATAGGGCACACGCCAAACCTCCCCAACACGTTGAGCTGCAAAATGTTCAGGGATCGGCAATTCAGTTAGTGTCGTCATAGGACTAAGAAAAGGATGAGGAATAGAGAGCGCATCTGCCCCGATTATTACTCAAACCACAGAGTGCGCAAATGCATCCGTTATACATCACCACATAGTAGGTTCAATAGTGTAACGAACGCACATAACCCCAACCCCTTCAAACTTTAGCGGTGTGCAACCGTACTTAACCAATGCGCATAGCGCTATATTTCTGAATCTTAAAATTACGTAAGCGAAAAAATCAGAGTTCTAGATTTTATTGTTGCGTAAAAAAATGAGAACTATTCTCATGAAAAGAAATGAAAGAAATGCTGGAGTTGCATATTCCACTATTTATTTGGCCGCTGAAGCATCGAGTTCCACCACAGGCTCAGCCATTTTGGTTGATGGTGGTGTCTCCATCCACCATGTTTAGAAAGCTATGCGCGTTAGTTATAGCAATGTGCAACCGCGTTCGGCACAGAAGTGGTTGTGTGTGAGCGCGGTTGCACGCCGCTACAACTCTTGAAGGGAATCGCCAGGACAATGAATAGCCGTTTACAGGGAACGGTGCATCACTCTTCTTCGGGGACGATTTCGGAGACAACACGCCCGCCGCTGATGACGATGGTTTGGTTTTGCAAGCGTCCGTTGGCAGTGGGGCCGTTCACCACCATTTGGGGATCGGGTTGACGATAGTCCACGTTGCCCGTGGCGCGGAATTCCTGGCTGGCGAGATTCCAGACCAGGTTATCGGAGACCAGTGTGGATTGATTGCGCTGGGCGATCGCCAGTACATCCCCCTGCATATTCAAAATGCGGGTATCAATCGCGAGTTGCCCCTGATTGGCTGTGATTGTGAGCTGTTGCCGGGGTTGCACTAATCGCAGGGGCTGGTTTGAGCGCAAGGTTTCTTGGTCGATATTCCATATGAGTTCTGGGCTGTTGACTTGGGCCATCGGATCTTCCATAGCGATTTGAGCATTACCCCGCAGGGTAACGCGATTGGTTGTCAGATCCACCTCTGCCCGTTGCCCACTGGCGATATCGGTGACTCGATCGTTTTGCAAGCGGCGCACTTCAATGGGGCGATCGCTCGTCATTTTTTCTTCGGTCATCAGCCAGGTCAGTGCCTGCGATCGCAATACCAGTGTCGGCTGCTCACGGGTGCGGGCAATCACTCGGCCTGTGAGTTCCATGCGTTGATCCTGGTCATAGAGCCGTCCCTCCCGTGCGGAGAGTCGAGCTTCTGGGTGGGTGACCTGGAAGTTGCGACGTACCGTGAGGATCTGTTCCCCTGGTTGCCATTCCATTTCCTCGCCCTTCAACACGGCCTCGGTTCGCAGATCTACCACTTCAACGTTGCCCCGCAGAACGATGCGCTGACCGTTTTCATAGACCTGACCGCGATCACCACTGATTTCGTAGATCGCTTCTCCTTCCTGGAAAAGCTGACCATCGGGATTCGTGACTGCCGCAAACTCATTGTTTTCGTTGTAGGATGCGGCTTCTGCAAACACTTCCCACACTAGGTCGCCACTTTCGTCCGCTTGCTCCAGGGTAATGTTCTCGAAGGTGAGGGTATTGTCGATTTGCTGGACGTCTGCACTATCTTCGGCCAGACGATTGGCTCCCCGACTGCCCGATTGGCAAGCCGCAGCTGTCAGCAATAAAGGCATCACTGCCAGCAAGAGGAGCGATCGCCCCAAGCGAGATTTCATATTCAACGTCAGGAACAGGGGAAACCGCATTAAACCCTCGTTTTCTAGAGATCCGGTGGATACAGCATCCCTAGCTTAGACGAAAGATACCCTGCTTGGTTGCTGGGAATGGCCAGTATTGCCGTAGCTTTTAGCCGCAATAAGCCCGTTGCGATCGTCCTTTACCCCTCTTGCTGGGCCTCTGCTTCATCTACCGTGATGCCAGACAGGGGGCGATAGGAGTAGGTATGGCGGGGCGTCTTCATGATGCTCTCTTTTACCTGCTCCAGGTCGATATAGCGATCGGCAACATTGATCAAACTGTCGCTGGTCATGGAGCGTAAGCTGACGACCTCTACCCGCACGCCACGATAGCTAACCGCATCGACCGCATAGGCCAGATCCCCATCTCCACTCACCAAAACAGCGGTGTCATAGGAGCCAACTAAGGCCATCATATCGACAGCAATTTCGACGTCTAAATTTGCTTTTTTGGACCCGTCTGGAAGCTGAACCAGATCTTTAGAAATGACACGATAGCCATTGCGCCGCATCCAGAGGAGAAATCCTTGCTGTTTTTCGTTCGTGCGATCGACCCCTGTGTAGAAAAAGGAGCGCAATAAGCGAGAGCCTGCGGTTAGACGGCAGAGCAACTTGGTGTAATCGATTTCGATCCCCAACTGGAGTGCAGCGTAGAAAAGGTTGGAACCGTCAATAAAAATTGCAACGCGTCCACGATTTTCTAAGACTTGTTCGGGCGTGAATACTATATCGCTCTCGGTATGGTCGAGCATTTTATCCTCAGTTTGTTATGAAAAGAAAGGTCGTATATGAATTGAATCAATCGTCTCATGAGTGAGGTAGAAAGCGGACAGTTACCCATTAAGTAACCCGATTGGAGAGAGAAGTTTTCTATATACTTTGCGAAGCGATGGACACAAACCAGGAAAGAATGAGTGAGAAAAAGATGCAAACAACCTGGTTTGTGTGGAGGGAAGAATCAAGCTGGTAATTCCAATCGTTGAAAAACGGGATCATTGCCGCCCAACGGCTGATTCGGAGGCAAAACCCCCCACTCAATGTGTTTAGCAAACACTGGAAACGTTTCAGGGGAGTCGTTGAAGTTTACATCGTAACCTAACTGCTGATAGATGCGCGTGCTGAGATTTGGCGTGATGGGTGATAGCCAGTAGGCTGCCAAGCGCACCGACTCCAGGATACTGTAGAGAACAATATTCGCGGCGTCTGCTTCTCCTTTTTTATAGAGGGACCAGGGCGCTTGCTCATCAATGTATTTATTAGCTGTTCGGACTAAATTGAGCAAAGGCTCACAGGCTTGGCTGAAGGCAAGGCGTTCGTAACAATCTTGCACCGTTGTGCTGAGGCTAAGACCTGCTGACTTTAAGGGATGATCGTCAGGAATAGTATCGGGAGAAACAGGAGGAATGGCGCGATCGCAATTCTTATTTGAAAGAGTGAGGGTTCGTTTCAACAGGTTGCCCAAATCATTTGCCAAATCAGCGTTGAGAATATTGATAAATCTTTGCTCATTGAAATCTCCATCACGCCCTAGCTCGATTTCCTTCATGAAGTAGTAGCGCACGGCATCAGAACCGTACCGGTTGATGAGATCAAACGGATCAATGGTATTGCCAACACTTTTTCCCATCTTTTGGCCATCCTTTGTAAGAAAGCCATGGCCAAAGACACGGTCGGGTACAGGAACGCCAGCCGACATCAACATGGCGGGCCAATAAACCGCATGGAACCGCAGAATATCCTTCCCAATCAAATGGATATTCATGGGCCACCACTTGGCCAGTGCCTTCTCTAGCGTGGGTTCATCTTCCGATTCCAACAGCGCTGTGACATACCCCAGCAATGCATCGAACCAGACATAGAGCGTGTGCTTGGGATCGGTGGGTAAGGGAATGCCCCAATCCATGTTGACCCGAGAGATGGAGAAGTCTTGTAAACCTTGTTGCACGAAGCTCAGCACTTCGTTGCGGCGAGAATCGGGCTGGATGAAGTCGGGGCGATCACGGTACAACGCCTCTAGCTTTTCCTGATAGGCCGATAGCTTGAAGAAGTAGTTTTCCTCATCTCGCCATTCTGCTTGTTTGTTCGGATGGAGAATACAGTAATGGTCATCGAGTAGGTCGCGCTCTTCTTTGTATTCTTCGCACGACACGCAGTACCAGCCTTTCTGCTGACCCAGGTAAATGTCGCCGTTGTCCCAACAGCGCTGGAAGAACTCGCGCACGATCACCTCATGGCGAGGATTGGTGGTACGGATGAAGCGATCGATCCGCATGTCGAGCAATTCCCAGAGGGACGCAAAGCTTTCGACAATTTGGTCGCAGTGTTCTTGGGGCGATCGCCCCTTCTCCATTGCCGTGCGTTGAATCTTCTGACCATGTTCATCGCTACCGGTGATGCAAAGAGTGGGAATCCCTTGCAACCGATGGTATCGGCAGGCCACATCCGCTGCGATCGTTGTGTAAGCGCTGCCAATGTGAGGCACGTCGTTGACGTAATACAACGGCGTGGTCATCGCGAATGTGGAGCGAGTCGGAACAGAGGTCATACGGAATCAAACAAAAATGGGGTGATTAATTAACGAAGCCGAAAAACGAACTGACTGAAATGGGTCAAATGTAGGTGAGGGAATACATATGGCCATCTTTCCTACTGCTTCTACAGTATTCTGACCATACATATTACTAATGTATAGTACGAGATAGACTCGGAATTTGTTGTTGAAGCGACGTGAGCATCAATGTCAAACAACGGCTCCAATGGTTATCTATCCGACCTTTCTCCACGATTATTGCGAAAGCCTTGGACGCATTTAGTAGGGAAAATAGGCGATCCCTCCACTGTAATTGTGCGATGACAACCTTACGCTTTCTTAACATTCTGACGATGGGTTGTAGCTCCCCTGAAATGGATGGGGTATGGCAATTCTAGGAAAACGAAAGTCATATCAAATCCGGTTAAATAGCCGTAAAACCCAAATGATAGTTGGGTTCTTCAACCGGATTTGATATCAGTTCATGGTCTGTAGGGGCTGTCATCAATTAGATTGTCCATATATTTCAAAACAAAGGTTACAGCCCCTAGCTAGGTTGGTGGGGTCGGGCGCGACAAGGCTCAATCATCAAGCTTCTTGCGTTTAATTGATGACGCGCCCTAGGGAGTCCTTAGGGAATTGGTATTGTCGTTGTGCAGAACGGTATCCATATCGTTCCTTGTGCGGAGACCGTTATATGGAGTGCTTCTGAATGCGTATACTCATATCTCGCACCAAAACCCAAAGCCCCTATTTTTGCG
>JBCBSJ010000104.1:0-15062 GCA_039819245.1 Cyanobacteria bacterium J06638_20 | reverse complement strand
GGCTATGCCATGAAGCTCACATTTTTCGATCTCGTTAATCAAGTCCAGGGAGTTATATCTAATGCCTCGCAAGACTTCTAAGAAACCTGTGCCCCCTGATTCCCCTAATTGCCACCTACCATAGACAACAGGTTGACAATAGACTCTGAATCAAATGTAGCGAAATTATGGAAAACTCGGCGTCGATCAATAGCCATCTTGCCATTCCGGAGCCTTCAGCGCTGAGCATTCGTAGATATTTCTGACCGTCACCATAGAGAAAGAGGACATCTTTATTTCGCCTGTGCCTGAAATTTCGTTCCTTGGTGGAAGCTTAACCTTCGCTGAAACTATCAATTACCTGCCCTTTAGCTGTGCCCTCTAGGGTTGTAAACGACGATACTAGACGGCACAGTGAAATTATGCTACAGCCTCTTTCGCTCGATGTTGCCTCCCGGACAGACATGCGCTACTCCCTGGAGCAACTTTATCAAGGCAGAGCAGTCCAGTCGTTTCGGAGTGGACAAGAGATCTGCTTGCGATCGGACGAGGTTTGGGTTGTTGTGCGCGGAGTGGTGCTGCTTGGAACCTTCTACGATACAGGGGATGAAGCATTGCTAGGACTCGCTTGCCCTTCTATGCCCTTCGGCCTACCGCTGACCCTCATTCGCCCTTACCATGCGGCAGCGCTGACGGATGCGGATGTCATGCGGCTGACCTGGACAGAATTGGAACAATCTCCGGCACTCGCCCAGGACATCTTTCAACACACCGCTCGGCGATTGCGCCAGACCGAAGCCGTTTTGGCAATGGTGGGTTACCGCCGGGTTGAGGATCGCTTGCGCCACTTACTGCTGCTCCTGAAGCAAGAAGTGGGACAACCGATAGAAAATGGAACACGCTTGAGCGTACGCCTAACGCACCAACAACTCGCCAATGCGATTGGAACGACCCGAGTGACGGTAACACGACTGATTAGCCAACTCCGCGAGGAGAATTGGCTGTCCATTGATGGCGATCGCCACATTATCCTGCCGATGACTGCCAAAGCCTAAAAACGCCCTCGGTATAGGACAAAAAATTAAACCCCTACTAAAACCCTTGATTTTATGTGGTGCGGGCGGTGCCCGCGCCACATAAAATCAGGGATTCCTTGGGTTTTGTCCTGTACTGAGAAAAACGCCGTCTGGAAATACCATCTGTAGGACTGGCGCATTTTGCTGACAATGCAGGCGCAATCATGCCCGCAACGTCCACACAATGCGTCAGTCTTAGTTTGTGCCTTCTTGCTTGAGCCCCTTCGCTACCAGGGTTTGCAAGCAGTCATCTGGGTGGGTTTTTCACAATACTGAGTCAAGATGCAGGAAAAACATCAGAAGCTCTCTGAAATCCTTGATTTTGGGCGATCTTGGATGGTGCCTGCACCATCCAAGATCGAGGCTCTTTGGTTTTGTCCTGTACCCAGGAACTTGGTATAAACGGAGAGATAACGGTTAGCAATAGCAACATAATGACAGTCTGGCAGGTCGATTTTTATCGACGCCCCGTGCAGAATGAGGCAGGTCAACCTTTGTGGGAGCTGGTTGTGTGTGATGCCAGTGACACCTTGCAAAAAACATTGTGGTGCCCGCAAGCGGACGCGAATGTAGCTTGGCTTGTCAGCGCTTTGAAGCAGATTGGGGGCGATCGCCTCCCCGATCGGCTCCAAGTTTTCCGTCCTCAGGCCGTGAGCCTCGTACAAGAAGCGGCCCAGCGACTGGGGATGAGCATGGAAGCCACTCGCCATGTCCCCGCCCTCAAAGGGCTTTTGCGGGAGCGCGCAGCAGTCTATCCCACCCTTTCGGGCTACACGCACCAACCTTACGAACCCGTAGCCCTGGAATCGCCACCGCCCGTACCTATCCCCGAAGCTCTATGGGGCGATCGCTGGCGATTTGGGGCGATCGCCGCTAGCGAGTTCCTCCCCACCTTTGATCACAAGCCCATCCCGATTCGGTCTATTCCCACTGACCACCTGCCTGTTAACATTGGCATCGCATCAACTCAGCCCATTCCCGGTGTCATCATCGACGGAGGGCGGATATCCATGCGGTTGGCACGCTGGCTTGCCGACGCTCACCCGGTTTATCTCAACTACATTCCCGGTGACCCCGACGGGGTGCTGGTAGAAGCTGGCTTGGTCGATCGATGGATTCTGGCAACCTTTGATGATGCCGAGGTCAAAACCGCGGCTCAAACCTTCCAAGAGCGGCAGCACGCTGCAAAGGGTTTGCATTTCCTGCTGGTGCAACCCGATGACTCGGGTATGACCTACAGCGGATTATGGCTCCTGCGACGAGAGTAAGCAGCACTTGGCTGATAGAGTTTCACGTAACTCCCCAACTACGAGGCTTCTCCCACAAAGCAAACCAGGCGGTTGAGCGCAACACTGCGGATCAGGTTGTGCTGTTGGAGGCGATAGCAGCAACCCATATTGAGCAAGCTGCGATCGAGTAGAGCGTCGATTGCAGCTTGCGATCGCTCTTGGCTCCAGCCTTGCCGAACCAGCGCGTGAACCAAGTCTGGCTCAGCAATCGGCTCTAAATAAGCGGAGGCTAGACACAACACCAGATAAGCATCGGGCAAGTCACTCTGTAGGCGCGAGAAGGTATGTTCAATGCGATCGCGTACCGTTTTACGGAGATGTCGAGATGCTTGAGCCAGTTGCCAGTCGCAAGGCTTCAGATGATTGCCACAATTGGCTTGTAGGCGTTCCAAGGCTTTAATTTCTTGACCATATCGGTGCCAGTACGCCGACACATCCCCATCGCACATCGATCGCACCTCTGCCGCGATAACCTGCAATGACAGTGGATGTCCTTCATAAGCTGCTCCAATGCGCGCCAGATACGTCCACTCCTGGGATTCCGGCTTTAAGACCAGCCCTCGCTCCCGAAAGAACACATACTGAGCTGCGGGGGTTAGCCCCTGCAACCGTTCACAGCGGTAGCGATCGCGATAGCGAAACCCATGGACTTCCACAGGCTCGGGGACATCTTGAGACGTGATAATCACCCGACTCGCACATTGCTCTAAACCCAGAAGACGATGAAAAAATATCTCCCAGCAAGGCTCTCGGAAGGTACTCCACCCCGTTGACTCATCCCCACACAGCAGATTCTCAAGCGAATCCATAATCACCAAGCAGGGTTGTGTCGCCAACACCTCAAGCCATTGTTCCAGAAGCTGCTCCGACGATATCTCTCTATGGATGACGGGAAGCATCTGCAGGCGCGATAGGCTCTCAAAGGCCACTTCCGCAAAACTAGCCGTTGGACGCACCTCAAAGTTAATGGGCAGGTAGTGTCTGTAAGTATCTTGCCAGCGTCGGGCAAGATTTTCTGCCATCACCGTCTTGCCCACACCTGCAATACCAACCAGCAGCAACAACCGCAGGGTAGATAGTTGCGTGTCTAAACATGCCGCTAAATCTTCACGGCCCACGCAAAGATACTCTTCCAAGGCCGGATCCGACTCCTGATGGATGGCCTGGGTCGGAACTATCTTCCAACGACCACTCTCTTCGCCATCCTGCAGGGTTGAATCCACCACCTCCCACCAGGGAATGCCAACCGCCGAGCAGATGCCGATGAAAATCTCGCGACGAATGGGTCGCCGCGACCAAAACCGATTCATTGTAGACCGTGCCGCTGGGACAGCCTGCAACCAAGCGTCAGCGGTGCGATTCCATCGCTTTCGCTGACGTGCTTGATTAATCCGCTGAATTCCCTCTTCCGATGCTCTAAGCGTGTCTGCCATACCTGCAAAATCCGACGGTTCTGCAATCTACCAACAACAGGCATTCTCCCAAGCTTGGACATGCCAACTATAGGGAGCTCTCCAATGATGATGGACTCTCTAACGCAAGCAAACAGGAAACAGTAGAACGAAAGAACAACTACATTCAAAACTGAGGCAAAAGCTGAAACAGGAAATGGAACAGTCTAGCCACTGTTCTTTGCCAAATTAGTAACTGTTGGTTGTCTTGCTCGGGTATCGCCGGTCAGGATAACCAACCACTTAGAATTCGTCTCAGCCCTAGCTCTCAGTGACTATTGATACGCACTACGCAGCTACTCTTAGGACAATGCCAGAAAGAGTAAGCATATTTGCGTAGGCCTTGCGTAAAGTCTGCCATATTTTTACAGACAAATCTGATAATCGCATATCCTTTCAGCATATGAGCGGATAGTTTTCAGCCAATACGCGGATTGTAATTCCTGTAGACTTTGTATACAGGACTCGGTACGCGAAAAACATTGATTAACAACATTGATTAACCTGGGTTTACGAAACTTAGGTTATCGGTGTCACAGGTTTTGTCGTTTTGCAATAATGATGTCAGCTTGCTTCAGTTCAAGCACCAGACAAGGATAACGGCTTAGCGACTACCGTCACGATAATTAAGGTTGCAGAGATAAAGTTAAGGCAACTAGATCGCAGAGATAAGTATGCAGTCCACCAGTACGGACTAGGAAAATTCGACGGTCGAGAACCCATAGAAGTGGATCTCGTTCAGCTAAAGATTGCGCTCAAGTAAATGGAATTATCGGAAATCGCCATTCACGATCTACGCTCAAGCGACAAGAACGCCATTCAACAGGCCGCGCAGTTGTTGCTCGATGCATTTCGAACTCTGGTACCTGATGCATGGGAAACCTGGGATGATGCTCTGGAAGAGGTGCAAGAATCGCTGCAACCTGGCCGTATCAGCCGCGTGGCGATCGCCCATGAGCAAGAGGTTGTCGGATGGATTGGCGGTGTTCCAACCTACAGCCATGCCTGGGAACTGCATCCTCTCGTCGTAAAATCCTCCTATCAACGCCAGGGGATAGGACGGCGGTTGGTGGCAGATTTGGAAATGCAGGTGAGTGTTCGGGGCGGTCTGACTCTATACCTCGGCTCCGATGACGAAACTGGGCTCACATCCCTGGCTGATCAAGATCTTTATCCCAATCCGCTGGAACACCTCGCGACGCTCCAAAATCACCAGGGCCATCCCTACACCTTTTATCAAAAGGTTGGGTTTGTCCTTGTCGGTGTGATACCCGATGCTAACGGATTGGGCAAACCAGATATTTGGCTGGCTAAGCGTGTGAAAAAGTCTGAGCCGCAGGAAGAGCCAGGCTACACTGAAGCAGTTGAACCTTAGCGCCGCCAGATAAAAATTGCTCCGCGCTACCAGACGCTTCTACTAGCAAGGTGAAGCAGTGACCCAGAGTGCAGGGTAGGCCTTCAATCTCGGCTAAACGACTCTCCGATCCTAATTCTCCACTCCCTCTAACTTGGTTATATGCACGCTTATCCGCCTGATTTCACGGCTCAAGAGATTCGCATTTGGGAAGCCGTGTGCCCGCACACCATGACCTCTCCAGAACGAACAATCGCCCTGATGCGAGCTGTGGAGTATGTGTTGCAGTATCAAATTCCTGGCGATTTTGTGGAGTGTGGTGTCTGGCGGGGTGGTTCGATGATGGCGGTGGCGCGCACGCTGCTGAAAGCTCTCGATACATCCCGTGAACTTTACCTATTCGATACCTTTGAAGGCATGCCTGCCCCAAGTGATGAGGATTTTGTTGAAGTGGATGGTACCGCGGCCCAGGATTTGCTAGCTGGCGAAGACCCCCAACAATCCCTCGTGTGGGCGATCGCAGGCTTAGACCTGGTGAAGCACAACATGGAAGCGACCGGATATCCCAGCAGTCGTATCCACTATGTTCCCGGGAAAGTAGAAGACACTATCCCCGAGCAGGCTCCTAAGCAAATCGCCCTGCTGCGGTTAGACACCGATTGGTACGAATCAACCCGCCATGAAATGCTACATCTCTTTCCACGGCTGGTTCCTGGCGGTGTATTAATTCTCGACGACTATGGCCATTGGGCCGGGGCACGGAAAGCGGTGGATGAATACCTGAGCGCTCATCAGATTCCCCTACTGCTCTGCCGCATTGACTATACCGGGCGCATGGCTATCAAGCCTGTCGGTACATAGAATGAGCTGTTTTGAATCCTGAGGAACTGGGCGTTGTCTTGGCGATCGCTACAGCTTACCCGTATGACGATAGGTCTCTTCGGCTACTCGCTTCAGACGGCGCAATTGTGCCTGCATATCTTGCCGCGTCAAGGCTTCGGCAAAAGTCTTAAAGCCAAAGCGCACCAGCGGGTTGGGAATATTGAATTCAAATCGATTAATTAGAATCGTGCCCTTTTCATTGGGTTGGCATTCCCAGCGATCGCGCCCGGTAAAAAAGCCCGAGAATTGCCACACAATCAGTCCTGGCTCCCGCTCCACCACCGTACTGATGAGCGTTGGCTGCAATAGCGGCACCTGGATCACAAACTGACTCCGACTCCCCTTTTCGGTCGACCACTCTCCCAACGGTTCGCAGCGCAAAGCAGGATTCAACCAACGGTGCATCTGCTCCAGATCGGTCAGGCACTGCTCCACCGCCGTCGCACTCGCCTGTACTTGCACCGATTGCTCAAACACCTGATAGTCTGACATCCGTCGTCTACCTCTACTTTTCCACCGACGATTGCGCTTGACGCCGACGTTGTAAATCCAGCTTTGCCCGTAGTTCATCCTTGATCCGATTCAGAATAGAGGTTTCGTCCAACGATTCCAGAATGGTATTCACCACTGTTTTGGGGCCATCCGGTCCCCAAGAGGCTCCATTGGCCAGGTAGACCTTGGCCACTTGCCCAATGGCATAGGTGGAGACGCCAGCAACTGCTGCCTGCGTCACTGCAACGGATACATAGGGAGCAAGGGAAATGCCGCCTGTCGCTGGAGTCGCTAAGCCGAGTGCCGTCTTGAGCGATCCTAATCCTAGCGTAACCAGAAGCTCACTGAGGGTGATGCCGCCCAGCCCCACAGCGATGGTCTTGAGCAGTCCCGTGGCCCCATGCTGGGTCATCGGAATGCTGTAGAGCCGCGATAGGGCTAGGATCATCGCCACATCAATGACCGCACTACTGACGACATCCACCACCATCAGGGGATTGAGGGCGATCGCCACTGCCTTGGTCATCACCCCATTCCAGACCACCTGGTTGGCATTGCGATCGCGAATCTTTAGCTTGCGTTCCACCAGGCGATCGTTCACCGCATCCGCAAACAGCATTGAGTTCAGCGCCAGCAAAGACTTTCCTTCCCGATGGAGGATTTCTAGGATCTTCAGCTTCAGGTCATCGATCTGAGGTTCGCCCGGCTGCAGTTGTCGCGTCATAGTGCCATCAGCTCGTCGTATTGCTGTGGCAATGAGTGGAGCGGCTGACGCCATCACAATCTCATCCGGCGATAGCAGATCCCGCACCCGCTCATCCCGAATTTTGTGATAGATGGCCATGCGGTCAGCATCGGGATACTGATCAATCTTGTTGAACACCAGCACCATTGGCTTGCTGGCGTCGCGCAGGTTCGACAACGCTTCGTACTCGAGACGGGTCACATCCCCAGACACGACGAACAAGATCAAGTCTGCTTGCTGCGCAACCCGCTGCGCGATCGCCTCTCGCTGTTCGCCATCGACCTCATCTAGGCCAGGGGTATCCACCAGCTCAATGCGCGAGGCTCCGGTTCCTGGCAAAGACACCCGGACAACAGGGCGATCGCTCCCTTGCACCCTCTCCTCTTCCACCGTCCAATCTACCGTCTGCACATCCTGCGTTACCCCATGCAACGGCCCTGTCTCAAATACCGCACGTCCCAAAAGGGCGTTTAATAGAGAGGACTTCCCGCGTCCAACCATACCAAACGCTGCGATATTGACCACACTTTGGTCGAGCTTATCGAGCAAAAAATTGAGAGATTGCAAATCCACCTCTAAGCCCTGCCGCTCCCGTGCCGTCAAATCCAACCGATCCACTATATTACGCAGCACATCCTGAGCCCGCTGATAGTGCAATGTCGATTGGATATCCCGAAAGCCACCGACAATGTCGTCGAGGTCAGCATCAGTAGATGGAGACGAGGGTAAAACGGGTTTCTGTGGGTTTGGGTTATCAGAATCCGACGGATAGGAATCAGACGCTGTAGCCATGCTTGCCTTCCTCAAACATCACCAAAAGCCCTTCTAAGTAATAATACTGGGGCTTACGCATCTTGTTAATTGGGAGACTCACGAAAAACCCCTCACAGTTCCGGTAAACGGCGCAGCGCAGGTGATAACCATGGCAGTTGTTTACAGCTGTGGGGGGATCGCGATAACCAGTAGTCAGGGATTAACGATAGCGACGCTTGCGCCGTGCCATCACCGCCTTCCGCTTTTTCTTTTCGAGCGGCGTCTCAAAGTGACGATGGCTCTTCACATCGGCCAGAATTCCTGCCTTAGAAACCTGGCGCTTAAAGCGACGCAATGCCGACTCAATTCCTTCGTTTTCTCCAAGAACCACTTGGGTCATGCACAACACTCCTTGTCTTGTTGATAGTTGTCAGTTAGCAATACATAACCGTTCATGAACGGCGATTGAAATAAAGGGCTATGGGTTATGCAACCTCATTGGTTCACACCACCAAGGCGCACAAATAATAATTCTTACATAAACTGCCCATACTAGGATAGCGAATCTCTCGCCATTTACCCATAATCATCGGGGGGTACTTTCCGACTTAGATCGAGGCACCCAATCGACGCAGACCTCATATTACAGAATCATCTCCGAGATCGCCTAGGTTGATATAGCCTTACGCATTGAAATTGGGACAAATATTTGTTTGAAAGTCCCGCAGCGCGGGGCTTTCAAACAAATATTTGGTTTTACTCAAGTGCGTAGCACTATACGAGGTGCTGCAATTTCCGAACGCTGCTCCCAAAGTCGCCTTTTCAGAGTAGGCTTTACGGCAAGAGATAACTTTCTAGCGGATGAAGGACAGGTCGACCGTCCCAAAGTGGGCACTCAGCGCCAGGTTTAGGTTTTCCAATGCCAGGATGAGCCAGCGTACAGCTTCGTGGGTATACTCTTCGTAATGGGAGAATAATATGGAGAAGCGTCGCTCCAGTACAGGCTTTACTTTCCGGCAAAGCAGTACGATCTTGAGCAAAAGCCCTGTCGTGCGGATGGGACCCATGTTGCTTAGCAGATCGATGAAGACGAAATGATTAGGGGTATGGCTACCCTCAACCACTAAGAAATTGAACAACTGACTACAGGTCCGAACCATCAAGAAATCGTTGAGCTTCTGATCATCACTACTGGGCATGATGGTGTCCAAGTAGGTGTAGAGCTGTTTGTTGAAGCGGCGGCGACCATAATCCGCATCAATCGACGCTGTGATGTACTCGTAAAGGTCGTTCTTAAATCCTCGAAAATCTTGATTGTGCGTGCTTTGCACCAAGAAGCTATGGGCTAAATCCTTATAGGTACGGTTTCCTTCAACCCGACCCACGTAATGTTTGATGGCTTTGCGGAATTGCACATCACTGAGGAGGGTTGGATTATCGACAGGATAAATGACGCGGCTCGGCTCAGGAGTGGACAGCGTGCGGGCGATCGCCTCCGACTGTGCCCGTCGCACTTGATAGGTCACATATTGAGATAAATCAACCTCGAACTTGCGCTGCATCTCCATTTGGATATGGCGAACAGTGCTCTGCTGCTCCTGGGTCGAATCATCACTCAGCAGACAATGCTCGTAGAGGTAAGGATAGCGCCGAATCAAGGTTCCCAACGTGCGGTTGACATTATTCTCCGCCGCCTGATTGAGCACCTGCGCTAGCCGATAAAGTGTATGGTACTGCTCGGTTTCACAGAACTGCTTGGTGAGTTCTTTGAGACGGCGCATCGAACGCGTGCGATGCCGCTGACCGACATAAGCATCCTGCTGGATGTCATCAAACAGCTCAACCAGACGAGGAATAGCAATCTGATTTGAACTACTCTGCCAACGGTTAATCAAAATATGGCAGCATCGATTCAAAACATGGCGAAACTCTTCCTGGGAGTTACGCGATAAAACTACCCGCTCAAGAGCATCCGAAACTTCAGCATCGGTATAACGTGTACCCTCGATAAACAGCGCTCGGAAACGATCGAGCATCTGATCAGGGGTATCGACATCAATGCACTGAAGCAAATGATCGTAAATCACTTGCTCTTCAGGACGAGTCAATCGATGGGTGGATCCTACTGCCGAGGCGGTCACTTCAGCTGTCTCCTGCTGTTACTGAGATGATTGTTTCGCGTCTCCTTCAATGAATTCTACTGGTGTAAAGCATCACCCTAGAAATATAAAGAGGTCATAGAAAATGCTCTAAACTTTTCCGAGAGCGATTGTATTGGGGGCGGGATCCTCTTGTCAAACCTAATCTGAACAAAATTAGAAGACTATCTATAAAAGAGTAAAAGGACTGAACGAAAGTCCTCATCTTCTAAAAGTTAAAGTCCTTGATCTGGCATAAATCTCGCATCACATAAAGACACAAACCTGATCCTGAACTAGAAATCGCCCGAAGCAACAACACACGAGCCGCAAAGCGTATTCAATTTATCTACCCATGAAGTTTTCTTCAATCCGAGCAGACATAGCCCACGAGAAAAATCCGCTAATTTGCGGAGCGTTTGTTGTTTATACCAGTAAACCTTGATAGTCGAGAAGGATAATACAGCCAGAATGCGTCCTGTGTATTTAATAATACGCCACGAACGATTAAGACCATGTGACAGAAATCACTCATTATTTGAAGTTTCGATGAAGTCTTGAAAGCCAAGGCTCTGGGATTACACACACGTTATCTCCTCACACTAAGAATGTATGCAGTATTTCTGCTGAGACACTGATACAGTCTGTTACACTACCGCGATTGCCCTGAACAAGTTTTGCAGTCATTGCTTGAGCGGATACTCGCGTGAATTTTCGATATCCCAACAAGGGAAATATAAGGGAAGGGGTATGATGGCTCCTGAGCAAACGGAGTATTGGAGCAATCATGGGCTGTCAGTGTTTATTGGCTGACATCGTGCAGGCATTGGCGTCAAACCCTAAAGGTATTTTGAACAATCGCCTCACAGAGCGAGTTTCGAGCATCACGACAGATAGCCGTACGGTGCAGCCCGGCGATTTATTTGTGGCACTAAAGGGCGATCGCTTCGATGGTCACACCTTTGTAGAAACAGCACTCGCACAAGGGGCTATCGCGGCAGTCATATCCAATCAAACAACCACTTACGCGGATGCACCCATCCTACAGGTGCCAGATACACTGAGCGCCTATCAAACCCTGGGACGCTGGTGGCGCGATCGCTTTCCGTACCCGGTTATCGCTATTACCGGGTCGGTCGGTAAGACAACCACCAAGGAGATGATCGCGGCTGTACTTAGCACCCAGGGATCTGTGCTCAAAACTCAGGCCAACTTCAACAATGAGATCGGCGTGCCCAAAACGCTGCTGGAACTAGACCCCAAGCATCATCGGTTTGCCGTCGTCGAAATGGGGATGCGGGCAGCGGGAGAAATTGCCCTTCTGAGCCAACTGGCTCGTCCTGATGTAGCTGTCATTACCAACGTTGGGACGGCTCATATCGGGCGCTTGGGGTCAGAGGCGGCGATCGCCCAAGCCAAGTGTGAGTTGCTAGCAGAAATGCACGATATCGGGACAGCCGTGCTGAATGCAGATAACGATCGCTTGATGACCACCGCTGCCAAAGTATGGCAAGGCATAACCCTCACCTACGGCTTAGACGGGGGCGATGTGCGAGGCACCTTGGTGGATGCCAACACCTTACAGGTCGGGAGCATGACCTTTGAGCTGCCGCTGCCCGGTCACCACAACGCCCAGAATTTCTTGGCCGCATTAGCCGTCGCTAAAGCCCTCGACATTGATTGGGCACCTCTAATGAGGGGCCTGCAGGTCGAGTTGCCCGCTGGACGAGCACGACGGCACGCGCTACCCAATGATGTGGTGATTTTGGATGAAACCTACAATGCGGGGCTGGAATCGATGGTGGCCGCCTTACGCCTGCTCGCCGACTTGCCTGGAACACGACGGATTGCGGTGTTGGGAACGATGAAGGAGCTGGGGGAGCGATCGCCCGAGTTCCATCACCAAGTCGGAGTCGCCGTGCGGGAGTTGGGTATCGATCACCTACTGGTTCTGGCTGACCCCGCCGAAGAAGCTGCCCTCATAGAAGGCGCTGCCCCAGTCCCCGCTGTTGCCTTTGCGAATCAGGCGAGTTTGAACACCCACTTGCTAGAGCTGATTCAACCGGGCGATCGCCTTTTGTTCAAAGGCTCCCGTGCCGTTGCGTTGGATCGCGTCGTCACTGAGGTGATGCAACAACTTTCCCTCGCCGCTACAGATTAAATCGGAGGGATAGAATGCGCCTGATGTGTCTGAGCAATGGTCACGGGGAAGATGCGATCGCCTGTCGCATTCTCCGCGCCCTCCAACAATCCGCCGCGATCAAAGAACTGGTGGCCTTACCGTTGGTAGGCACTGGGCAAGCCTATCAGTCTCTCAACATCCCCATCATTGGCCAAACCAAAGCGATGCCGTCGGGCGGCTTTGTCTACATGGATGGGTCGCAGTTGGTACGGGATGTACGTGGCGGTTTAGTGCCACTAACTCTGTCGCAACTGCGATCGGTGCGCCAGTGGGGGCGAGGTGGCGGACAGATTTTGGCGGTGGGTGATATTGTGCCCCTGCTGTTTGCCTGGTGGAGTGGCGCGCCCTATGGTTTTGTCGGCACGGCAAAGTCAGAATATTATCTGCGAGATGAGAGCGGGGTGCTAACGCGCTGCACCTGGTTCGAGCGGATGGAAAGTTGGGCAGGCTCCGTCTATTCTCCGTTGGAACGCTGGCTGATGGGACGTTCTCGTTGCCATGCAGTCTTCCCTCGCGATCGCCTCACCGCCATGTTTCTCCGAAAATGGGACATCCCCGTCTTCGACCTGGGTAACCCAATGATGGATGGGTTTTCGCTGGATATGCCCGCACCCGATTGGCAGCAAGTTCCACTCACGGTCGCCCTCCTCCCTGGCTCTCGATCGCCAGAAGCCTACGAGAACTGGGCGCTCATCCTCAAGGCATTGCAAGCACTTGTGGAGAACTGGGACAGCCCGCTGGAATTCATTGGGGCGATCGCCCCCAGCCTTTCCCTCAATCCCCTTATCTCCGCGTTACAGCAATACACCTGGCAACCCCACCCCGAGGAAACTGGGCATCTCATTTGGCATCAGAGAAGCAAAACCCTGCGACTGACGCAAACGGAATTTACCGCAACTCTAGAACGGGCGCATTGGGCGATCGCCCTAGCAGGCACGGCGACGGAGCAAGCGGTTGGCTTGGGCAAACCCGTAATCACCATTCCTGGCAAGGGACCGCAGTTTACCCCCGCCTTTGCGGAAGCACAGACACGCCTACTGGGGCAGTCGGTTCTGCTGTGCGATCGCCCCGAGGCGGTCGTGGATGTGGTGCGATCGCTCCAGCAGCGACTCGAATGGCGACAGCAGATCGCCGAGAACGGTCGCCGCCGCATGGGTAAGCCAGGAGCCGCCGAGCGCATTGCCCAATGTTTGGTGGAGCGGCTGGATGCTCCCAGTCAGTCTGACTAATCCGCGAACAAACGTCTGGATGTCAGAGACATTTCAGGTTCAACTATGGCTCATAGCGAATGTGCTCGTAAGTGTCGATATATTGCTGCCCTGACGTATTCCAGGAGTAGTCGTAGGCCATGCCTTGCAGCGCCAGTTGCTTGAAGTATTTTGGCTCCTTTTTCCACAGATCCAATGCCCGCCCTAGGGACGATTCAAGGGCTGCTTCATCGGTCTGGTAGAAGACGAAGCCATTGCGTTCTTCCTTGGGACGAACCTCGTCATAATCCCAGTCGAAGACCGTGCTCACGAGTCCCCCAACCCCACGAACCACAGGAACCGTGCCGTATTTTAGGGAAATAAGTTGGGTTAAACCGCAGGGTTCGTAGTTACTAGGAACCACAATAATATCGGCTCCCGCATAGATTAAGTGAGACAGCTCTTCGTTGAAGGCCAGTTCCAAATGACAGTCGGGGTTGTTGTCTAAAAATACCTTCTCATGGGCAAACCAATCGCGAATGCCAGGTTCGGTTGCCGAACCCAACAGTACATATTGTGCCCCCTGCCCCAGGCTGTAGTAGATGGAGTGATGCACCAGGTGCACGCCCTTCTGCTGATCGAGGCGACCGATGTAGCAAACAATGGGCTTGTCGGGAGCGTCCTGCAATCCGAGGCGATCGCGCAACGCCTTCTTGTTCAGCGCTTTCACCTCAAAGGAATCGGGGCCATAGGGTTGGGGGATGTAGGTATCAACTTCGGGATTCCAGATGTTGTAATCAACCCCGTTGAGGATGCCGGAGAACTTGCCCTGATTCTCGCGAATCGTACTTTGCAGCCCACACCCCACATCAGTATGGTGGGCTTCCCAAGCATGGTGGGGCGAAACGGTATTGAAGCTATTGGCATAGACAATCCCTGCCTTCATGAAGTTGAGAGCAAAGGGATTGAAGTTGTCTCGCAAGCGACCGTACTGGAAATAGTAAGGCTCGTTGTTTAAGCCGGTGGCCCAGAGCACATCCACCCCAGCAACCCCTTGATGCTTGAAATTATGGATGGTATAGCACACCCGCTGATGTGCCATCCCATGCCACTGATAAACTTCAAACAACATGACGGGCAACAGCCCCGTCTGCCAGTCATGGCAATGGATCACATCCGGCTTTTTGTTGCTTTGCTGCATAAACTCCAGCGCTGCCTTGCTAAAGAAGGCAAAGCGCATGGGGTCGTCGGGACAGCCATAGTAGCAGCCGCGATCGAAAAAGTCGTCGGAGGAATGGGGACGAATGAAAAAGCACACCTGTCCATAGACCCAGCCACAGAAAACGGAACAATGCACAGATCCGTTGTACCAGGGCACCCACAAATCTTTGTAAGCTTCGTGCAACCCCCAGATATGGTCGTAGCGCATGTTGTCGTACATGGGCAAAATCAGCTCGATGGTATGCCCACGCAGCTCAAGCTCTCGGCTTAGCCCGTAAACGACATCGCCCAATCCGCCAACTTTTGAGACGGG
>JBCBSJ010000103.1:0-15126 GCA_039819245.1 Cyanobacteria bacterium J06638_20 | reverse complement strand
TTACTCAACGCTTCGGTCTTCCGGTCAATTACTATCAATTTGCTCAGGCTCAACGGCTTTGACAGCATCAAACCGGCTCTAAGACTGCTGGCCAACCAAATTCATCAGATTTTTGAGCTCCTACAATGAATCAGCCCTGATAGTAACCATAATCCCGATGCTATTGAGCATCTCAATTACAGATCAGGATCTCAAAAACCTCGATCGCTTGAGCAACCGCGCCAGTCCATGATTCTGCAGCACTTTAGCTTGAAAAACGAGAAGTCATAGGTTAACTACTAAAGATGAAGTCAGATGAGTCTAGACATCGCTATTTAAGTAAGTAGATACTGCTTACTGTAACTGCTACCAAAGCTTCAGCTGGGGCGCATGGTGAGGACGCTGTAGGCGTTGGGTGAGAGGAAATTTTGGGCGGCTGCTTTGAGGTCATCGACCTGAATCGATTGAATATGTTCGGGATAGCGGATGGCAGCATCTAGCCCCCCGGTCATGACGTGATAGAAACCGTAGAGTCCCGAGCGATCGCTCGGCGACTCGTTAGCAAACACAAAGCGGTTGGCGACCAGAGTTCGCACGCGCTGAAGCTCCGAGTCGGTTGCTGGGTTGGTGTGGAGATCGGCGATATGTTGGGCGATCGCCTCCTCAACAATTTCCAGATTCTCAGCGGGCAGTTCGACAGAGATGTAGAACAATCCCTGGTGGTAGTAGGACAAGTTACTCACCGCCATCCGCGAGACCAATCGGCGCTCTTCCCGCAGGTCACGAATCAAGCGAGCCGTCCGACCCCGCCCCAAAATGGATGCCAATACATCGAAGGAATAGGTTTGCTCCAGATGCGCAATCCCTGGAACGCGCCACATCATTACCAGGCGAGCCTGTTGCAGCCCATCATCCACGATATCCTTCCGCACAATGTGCTCGAAGGACGGCTCCAGTCCATAGTTGGGCAGGGTCGAGGGTAGGGGTGAAATTTCAAAGGGGCGGTGGGCGATCGCATCTTCAAAGCCATCGGCTACAATCTGCACCAGCTCCTCAGCGGGCAAGTTACCAATCACCGCTGCTGTCATGGAGCGGGGTTGATACCACTGGGCATGGAACTGTCGCATCTGCTCAGCCGTTAGCCCTTCGACCACCTCCGCTGGCCCCAGCACCGGGCGGTAGTAGGGAAGCTGCTCAAACCCTAGCTTCATCGCTTCAGAAAAGGTGCGGCGGCGGGGGTTATCGTGCGATCGCCGAATCTCTTCCAATACGACGAGCCGCTCCCGCTCAAAGGCATCGTCAGGAATCAGAGCATTGGACACCACTTCAACTTGGTGGGGCGCCAGCTTGGCAAATTCCTGGGGAGAGGTGGTGATGTAATAGTGGGTGTAATCTTGGCTCGTCGCCGCATTCATCACCGCACCGCGCTGCTCGACCTGACGTTCAAATTCGCCGCTCTGGAGCCGTTGCGTGCCTTTGAAGATCATATGCTCCAGGAAATGCGCCATACCATTGATAGCGTCGGTTTCCACTGCCGAACCCATGCCTAGCCAAATGTTCAAGCTGACGGCTTCGACGGGCAATTGCTCCGCAATAATCGTCAGACCATTGGGCAATTGATGAATTTTCGGGGCATTCAGGCGGGAAGACGAAGAAGATTGAAGAACAGCTGGGGTCATGAAGAACTCGGGAAGGGATATTTATCTATCTTAACAATCCTACTCGGGGGCAGAACATCAGCGAAGCGTCCGAGTGAACCGTTAAACCTTGAGATTTTACTAAGGTTTCCCCACCGCCAGTCAAGATATAGCCCGACGCATTTTGGATAAGGCCAGATAGTTTTTTGAAAGCTCCATTCCACAAGGCTTGCAAAGAGTTGTTAGCTTTCCTTAAGCGCGGAGCGGCATCGAATAGGAGCCTGCCTAGCAACGATTCTTTTATGATGGAAATATTGCGAAGTGTTACAGAGTGAGTTGGGCATGGGCAGCGATCAATCATCTCAAGCACCCTCGGTGCTGGTTGTCGGGGCAGGCATCGGGGGTTTGACGGCGGCGGCTCTACTGGCTCAGCGGGGATATGATGTGCGGGTGTTTGACCAGGCGATCGTTCCAGGTGGATGCGCATCCACCTTCCGTCGCCGCGGCTTTACCTTCGATGTGGGAGCGACGCAGGTGGCCGGACTCGAACCTGGTGGTATCCATCACCAGATTTTTACAGCGTTGGGCGTTGCACTGCCGGAGGCAACCCCCTGTGACCCGGCCTGTGCTGTGTACTTGCCGGGGGAATCGCAACCTATTTCTGTGTGGCGCGACCCTGAAAAGTGGCGATGGGAACGGCAACAGCAGTTTCCAGGGAGCGAAGCCTTTTGGCAGTTGATGGCCGATCTCTTCCGTTACAGTTGGGCGTTTCAAGCACGGGACCCGGTGGTGCCGCCGCGTAATGCTTGGGATTTGTGGCGATCGCTCCAAGCTCTCCGCCCCGACACCCTCCTAACCGTGCCCCATCTCTTCTCTACCGTTGGTCAAACACTGCACTGGTATGGCTTGGGCAAGGACTATCGCCTCCGCACCTTTCTCGACTTGCAGCTCAAGCTTTATTCCCAGGTGAATGCCGAGGAAACGGCATTGCTGTATGCCGCAACGGCGCTAGGGGTTTCACAGGAACCCTATGGGCTGTTCCACTTGCAGGGCAGTATGCAGGTGTTGAGCGATCGCCTGGTGGAAGCATTGGAGAACCAGGGCGGCACCCTGCACATGCGACACACCGTCGAGCGTATCCATACGACCAACGGACGCGCCACCGCTCTTACGATTCGCAATCAGAAAACGGGAGAAACCTGGACAGAAACGGCTGACCATATCGTGACCAATATCCCGGTTCAAAACCTGATGTCTTTGTTAGGGGAAAACGCCCCCAAAGGATATGCCCATCGGGTTGAAACCTTGCCCCCTGCTTCGGGAGCGTTTGTCATCTACCTCGGCGTTACCCAGGAGGCGATTCCCGCCAACTGTCCGCCTCACCTGCAATTCCTCTACAGTTACGACGGCCCCATTGGGGAGAATAACTCCCTGTTTGTGTCCGTTAGCCATCCCGGCGATGGGCGTGCGCCTGAGGGTTACGCTACCATCACCGCGTCCTCCTTTACCGATGCAGTGATGTGGGCAACGACCGAGGATTACGATGCCCTGAAGCAGCAGTATGCCAAGGAGGCGATCGCCCGTCTCTCTAGCTACTTCAATCTCACCCCAGACACGATCCGTCACCAAGAAGCCGCGACGCCGCGCACCTTTGCTCGGTTTACAGGGCGCGATCGCGGCATCGTCGGGGGCATTGGGCAACGGGTTTCCACCTTTGGCCCCTTTGGGTTTGCCAATCGCACCCCAGTAGAGGGGCTATGGCTCGTGGGCGATTCCACCCACCCCGGCGAGGGCACCGCTGGTGTTAGCTACTCCGCTCGCACGGTGGTTCAGCAAATCGAAGCGCTCACGTAGGTTGGGTGGTTACATCCGTTTCTGTGTCTTGCACCTTGACCCAAAGCGCTAGCCCGCCGCCTCTTCCCCGCGCTGCAATGTAGTCGGGGGTAGCCGCAAAGAAGGCGAAAAAGGGAAGCTGGGCGATCGCCTGCTCCGCAAAGCCCTCTAGCTTCGCTGCGCCACCCGGCAGCAATCCGCGATAGAGCGGCACACCTAACGTCCGCACCTCTATCTCCATGAAGTCAAAGGCAACCAAATTCTTCTTCCCTGGATAGCGGCAGCGTCCACTCAATTTCAGGCGGGTGCCTGCCAGGGCAATTTGATTGTTGATAGTGCCCAGATCGCTGCTATCGTTGTCGGGGAAAAAGGCAATGGACGCCGGAACCATCGGCGGCAGGTAAAAGCCCGAGCGCAGTTTCACACCTCCGGATTTGCGTTTCTGAACGCCCGTGGTAAAACACAAACGCCAATCACCCTGTAGAGATTGAAACGGCAGCGTTAGTCGTTGTCGTTTGGCGGTGGTTTCAGCTTGGAGCAAAGCAGCTGTCACCGCTTCCGGGGCAGGACGTGATGCGCGAGGCGCGGGGGAGTTGCTGACCCGTTGCCGAAATGCTAGAGCAGCCTGCTGCAAACTATCGACGTAACTCTCAGATGAACCAGCGTTCTGCTCCAACGTTGTCTCGGTCATAGTACTTTCCTATAGCTGATTTGGATGACTTGTATCGAATCCGAACAACCCCTCAATCTATTTTTTGTGAAATGGTTGCTTAGCAACCATTTCACAAAAAATAGATTTGGTTTTTCGAAGCCGAATCCAGCGACTACAGTAGCTCACACTGACCATGATGCCGCATGAGGTGATCGCACAGCACCAGCGCCATCATCGCCTCGACCATCGGTACCGCGCGGGGCAGCACACAGGGGTCATGGCGACCTTTTGCGGCGAGGATGGCGGCTTCGCCCTCACTGGTCACGGTTTCCTGCGCTTTGCGGATGGTGGCGGTGGGCTTGAACGCGACCCGAATCAGAATATTTTCGCCGTTGGAAATCCCACCCTGGGTGCCGCCCGAGCGATTCGTTTTGGTGCGAATGTTGCCCTGCTCGTCGGTGTAGAAGGCATCGTTGTGTTCGCTACCCGTCAGCACCGTGCCTGCAAAGCCAGATCCCAGCTCAAATCCCTTCGTTGCGGGCAAGGACATCATGCCTTTGGCCAGATCGGCCTCTAGCTTGTCGAAAACGGGTTCTCCCAAGCCCCTAGGCACCCGTCGTGCGACACATTCCACAACCCCGCCAATGGAATCTCCCTGGTCGCGTACCTGCTCAATCAGGTCAATCATGCGATCGGCGGCTTCAGCATCTGGGCAGCGGACAATGTTGCTCTCGACCTGCTCCAGGGTTACGGTATCTGGATCGACATTGCCTTCTAAATTCTTGATCCGCTTGACGTAGCTAACGATTTCAACCCCAGCGATTTGGTGCAGAATTTTCTTGGCGATCGCCCCAGCTGCCACTCGGCCAATGGTTTCCCGTGCCGAGGAGCGGCCACCGCCCTGCCAATTGCGAATGCCATATTTCGCATCGTAGGTCGCATCCGCATGGGAGGGACGATAGGTGGTCGCCATCTCACTGTAGTCTTGGGGGCGCGTGTCCTTGTTACGTACCAGGATAGTCAGGGGCGTGCCCAGGGTTTTCCCCTGAAACACACCAGAGAGAATTTCGCACTGGTCAGCTTCTTTGCGGGGCGTGGTGATCTTGCTCTGTCCCGGTCGCCGCCGATCCAGCTCCACTTGGATTTCTTCTGCCGTGATGGGCAACTGCGGCGGACAGCCATCAATAACAACCCCGACCCCGCCGCCGTGGGACTCGCCAAAGGTCGTGATCCGAAATAGATGCCCGAAGGTACTGCCCATGATGCTCAGAAACTAGGAAATGACTAGGAAATACAGCGTAGTAACGAGGGGCGATCGCTCCCATCGGTTCTACAGATGCCCTTTTTACAAGCCGTTTGCAAACGCTTGCGAAACCCTCGTACAAGCGAAGCAACCATCTCTGCATTGCTATGCTTTGAAGGATTGTTTGAAACGTATCAGAAGGACTAGATTTTTCCTATGCGCTACGAAGGAAAAATCGACGCTTCAAACATGCTATTAAAGCATCCTACCGTTTTCCTGAAAAAATCGGTTTGGCAACCAAAAACTAGGAGGGTTCGCGGCCAACTAACTCCGGCAGATTCCCTGTGCCGGGAAGGGCACGCTCGGCGGCGTCTGCCGTTGTAATGTGACCCAGATAAAAGGCACCGGCTTCAATGTCGATGGATTGAGCCGTTACATCCCCTTCCAATCGTGCGGTTTTCGCCAAACTCAACCGCCCTTGAGCCACAATTCGCGCCTTCACAACCCCTTGAATCACCAGATTATGGGTGTGGAGTTCAGGGCCTTCGACTAACCCCGTGTGCGAAACTTCCATATCTCCTCGCACTTCGACCGTTCCATGAATGACGCCATCTACCCGCAGATTTCCTTCAACATGCAAGTTTCCTTGAAACTCACTCTTTTCTGTCAGGTACGTCAGTGCGCTTGTCCTATTTCGCCCAAACATAAGGTCGCTCCCAGACTAATCGTTTAGGTATATTGCGATCGCCCAATCCAAATGAAACGCTCAATCCGTCGGATACATCCTTCAACGCCATCACTATAGTTCAACCCAGACCACAAGAGAACCGTAGGGCTCCCATCATGGCTTTTGTTGGCACAGTTGTTTGGCGTTGTTTGAAACGCTATTCATTTCTATTGAGTTGACGTTGTCAATCGGCGTTGATGCAGAAGCAGCCGGATAAGTTTACCCAAAACGGTAGACCGAATGTTGATTGAGCCAGTCCGTTCGATTGAGTCAGTCAATCATTCGCACGGCTGATTATGCTGCCATTACACCCAGTTTCTATGGCTACTCCAGAAATCCTTCTGGATCCACAGGTTCATCATTGTAATGCACCTCGTAGTGCAAGTGCGGTCCGGTTGATCGCCCTGTATTGCCCAAAGCACCAACAACATCGTTGCGATCGACGATATCTCCTGGCTCAACGGCCATGCTCGATAGGTGGGCATACAGCGTTTTGTAGCCATACCCATGATCAACCACCACATGATATCCATAGCCACGCGCCATTTGGGCTTTGATGACCCGACCCGGAGCTGTGGCGTAGATCGGCATCCCCCGTGGCCCCGCAAAATCTAACCCAGCATGGAACTCGCGACCCCCTCCGAAGGGGCTACGGCGCATCCCAAACTCCGATGTTGTGCGAGCAGACGCATCAATGGGTAACCCCCGTGGACGAGCATTTTCTCGCTCTAGGGTTTCTGCTAACGCGGGTTCGACCTGGCTCTTGAGGCTATCGAGGAGAGCCGGCAACTGCCGCTCGGCGGTGTTGAGAAAATATTCAGTGTCCCGACGGGCGATCGCCCCACCCTGGGGCAACAGGGATTGCAATTGGAAGGGACGAGAGGGTTCCTCTTCAGGCATGCCCGCTCGTCGTTGGAGGGCATCAATTTCGGCTTCCAGAACCTGCACCTCTTCCAAAATCTCCTGAGCTTGCTGATTCAGGGAGGTATTTTCCTGGGTTAACTCGGTGTTCTCGGAGTTCACATCGTGGAATAGTCGTGCCACGGAAACGACCGGGAAGGAGACGGCGGAAAGGAGAATCGTCGCCAGAATGAGGGGATGGATTGAGAAGGTAAAAGGTGTTTTGCCTGTCCAGGCAACGAAAATCGTAAATCGCTTCGGAATGCGGCTCATAATCCTACACAAGTCATCGAACAGTACGGCATGATCCTTCCAACATCCAGGCAGTGTTGACGGGCTGAACCTGGTAAATCGCGACGGGAAAGAACGGACGACGCACAAGCAGAGCGTGATGAAAATTAGGGACTGAAGCAATGGCGCTTCTCAACGAAGCAGTGGTGCTTCTCAACGAAGCAATAGCGCTTCAAAATATTAGCGATTTTCAACCGCCTGGGAACTACAAGCCTGTATATTACCGGAGAATTGACAAGAAATATTACAGGATCAACGAAATCCGTAGAAGGTTGCAAGAAATAGGCAAGCTTTTTTACTACATGTATTACAGCAGGGCTTATGGAGTTTGATGATTTTTCGTGTCCAATGCGTAAGTCATATACGGAAAAGAAGGGCAAAAACCTACCAGGAAACACAAGAGACGAAGTCTTCCCAGAGTGCCTGTCGTCTCACGAACGGATCGCATCGCCCGTCTCGGCATCGAACCAGTGAATTGCCTCAGATGGCAGGGTGATTTCTAGTGAATTGCTGCTCCAGGTGGCACCCGAGGGGAGGAGCAAGCGGAGGGTGTAGGTGGTTTGCTTGGTCGCCTGGAGATGCACACTCACCAGGTAATGCATACCCAGGTTTTCAACCAAAAAGATTTGGCCGTCAAATGTGTGGGTATCGCCGGGTTGCGCCTGCCGCACATGCTCAGGACGAATCCCGAGAATGACCTGTCGTGCCTCTGCAAGGGAGGGCGGTAGTTGGAGCGCGCGATCGCCCAAACGGGCGGCTCCCGCCTCACAGGGCAGCGTCAGGAAATTCATCTGGGGGCTTCCCACAAAGCCAGCCACAAATTGATTGGCGGGTTCCGCGTAGATCCGATGGGGAGTATCCAACTGCTGCAAATTGCCATCATTCAGCACCGCCACTTTGGTCGAAAGGGTCATGGCTTCCGTCTGGTCATGGGTGACATAAACTACGGGTGCTTGCTGGGATTCAAACAACTGCTTCAGCTCTGCCCGAACATTCTCCCGTAGCAAGGCATCTAGGTTGCTCAGGGGTTCGTCGAGCAGAAACACGGAGGGACGCCGCACCAATGCCCGCGCCACCGCTACTCGTTGGCGTTGCCCCCCAGACAACTTGCTGGGCTTGCGGTCCATCAGCGCTTCCAGACCCAGAAAATTACTAACTTCTCGCAATCGCTGCCGGATTTCATCCTCCGGTGTTTTGCGCAGTTTCAGTGCCGAAGCAATGTTGTCAGCAACGGTCATGTGGGGGTAGAGGGCATAGCTTTGGAACACCATGGAAATGTTGCGATCGCCCGGTGGTTTGTGGGTGACATCCTCCCCTTGAATCAACACCTGCCCCTTCGTGGGTTGCTCCAATCCAGCAATCATCCGCAACACCGTCGATTTGCCACACCCCGATGGCCCCAGCAAGGTGAGAAATTCGCCCCGATTCACGCTCAAGCTTAGGTCTTTGACCGGAATCACCGAAGCGTTGAAGGTTTTGTTCAGGTGCCGCAGTTCCAGCCTGGCCGGCTGGGTTTTGTCTGAGGCACTTGTTGGGGTGGGTTCTACGCGTGTCATTGGGATAGATTCTCTAAATGCGGATTATCTAAAAATTTGAGGGGTGCCGGGGCGTTAGAAGTCAGTGATTATAAATTTCTTTCTCTTTTCTAGTTGATGAATTATCAGATTCGCTGCACTGGAAAGGGTGGAGGTCATCCCTTAACCGCACCAGAGGTTAGCCCCCGGATGATCTGGCGCTGGAAAAACAAGACCAGTAGCACCAGGGGCAAGGTTCCCAGCACCGTCGCGGCGGCGATCGGCCCGAAGGGCACCTCAAAAATGGATGCCCCGCCCAACTGAGACGCCGCCACCGGGATGGTTTTCATGGATTCTGCCGTGATGAACGTGAGGGCAAAGATAAACTCATTCCAGGCAGTGATGAACGCCAGGATGCCGGTAGTGGCTAGAGCAGGCAGGGTGAGGGGGAAGACGATGTTGATCAGCAGCCCAAAGGTGCTGTAGCCATCGACCTTGGCCGAGTCTTCCAAATCGCGGGGTAATTGTTGAAAGAAGCTACGCATCACCAAGATGGTCAGGGGCAAGTTGATTGCAGCGTAGGGCAAGATGAGCGACAGATAATTGTTGCCCAGATTCAATACCTGCACCACATTCAGCAAACCCAGGAACAGCAAAATGGGCGGAAATAGGGTCACGATCAAAATCGCACCGATGAGGAGACGTTCGCCCTGCAAGTGCAACCGCGCCAAGGCATAGGCCGCCGGTGCCCCCAAACCCAACGCCAACACGGTAGAGAGGGTAGTGACAATAAAACTATTGAGCATGTAGCTGAAAAACGGTCGCCGCTCAAACAACTCCTGGTAATGAGCCAGGGTGAACTCAGACGGAAAATAGATGGTGGGGATGGCGGCGATCGCCTCATTGGTCTTAAACGAGGTCAGTAATTGCCAAAGAGCAGGGGCAAGGCAAAAGATGACAATCAGCCCAACGCTCAGGGGCAAGACCCACTGTTTCCAGGTCATGCGGGGTTTTGAGGGCGATGCAGTTGTGTCGATGGACTGATTGGTCATGGGCTTGGCAGAATTGGCGTTTCAGATGTGGGCGAGGAAGGAAATATTCGGTCTGGATAATGGCAGGTCAGCGAGCATCCGTTGCCTGGGCACTCCCTCGGACGCGGGACAGCCAATAGGCGGCGATCGCCACCGCCAGCACCAACAGCAGAAATGTGACGACGACCAGCGCTGCGCCATAGCCAAAGTCGAGGTAACGCATCACTGTGGAATAGATATAGAGAGAGACCATTTCGGTTGCGCCACCGGGACCGCCTCCCGTCATCACCGCAATCAGATCGAAGATGCCAAAGGCTTGGGCAAAGCGGAAGACCAGCGCAATCACAATCTGCGGCAACAGCAAGGGTAGGGTGATTTGCCAAAAACTCTGCCACGCATTGGCCCCATCAATCCGGTGCGCTTCGTACAGGTTATCGGGAATCGACTGCAACCCCGCCAGCAACAAAATGCTAATGAAGGGCGTAGTCTTCCACACATCGGCAATGATGACCGCCACCATCGCCAGGGTTGGATTGCCCAGCCAGTTGATGCCACTGTCAATCAGCCGCAGCCGCAGCAAGAGGTCATTGACGACGCCAAACTGGTCGTTGAAAATCCAGGTCCAGGCTAGGGCAATCAGGGCAGTGGGAAGTGCCCAGGGGAGGATGGCGATCGTGCGGATGATGTTGCGCCCTCGAAACGCCTGGTTCAGCACTAGAGCAATACCCAGCCCCAGCAGAAACTCGATGATGATAGACAGAGTGGTAAAGACGGCAGAGTTCCACAGGCTTTGCCAAAAGCGTCCATCCTGCGCCATCCGCACATAGTTTTGCAATCCAGCAAACTGGGGTTGCAATTCCGTTCCCAAATTCTTGGTAATGAAGCTTTGCCAGAAGGCCAATCCAATGGGGTAGGCGAAGACCGCAAGTAACAACAGCAAGGCGGGGAGGGTTAGCATCCAACCAATCCGGCGATCGCGCTGCACAATCATATCCGTCTGGGGTGGTGCCGGGGAGTCAGCAGGGGCAGTTTGAGCGGTCATGCAACATCCTCTGAGGTCGCGATTGAAGGAGCGATCGATGGGGCAATGGGTAAGTCGGGCGTGGGGGCGATCGCCGCCGCAGGTTCCTCTCCCTTTCCAGCCACAATCTTCTCGGGTTCCATCCCAAGCGGTTCAGTGGAATCATTCAACGGTGCTGCTTCCACGGCTGGATGAGAACTGACCTCTGGTGACACTGCGGGAGATACCGAACCTACGGGTTCGAGCGCTTCCTCGGCGGGCTCACGGGTAAACCGTCCCAGCAGGTTGCGGGTTTCATTTGCGGCCGCTGCCATCGCGGCTTCCGGATCCATTCGTCCTGACAGCGCCGCACTCAGGTAACGCTGCAAAATGTCCGATGCCTGAGCATACTGCGCGATGTTCGGGCGCAGGACGGTGTTGGTGGCCACGTCAAACAGTTCAGAAAAGTAAGGATGCGCGGCGAGAATTTCGGGGTCGGCGTAGAGCGATCGCAAACTGGGCATATAGCCTGCCAGAGCATTTTGTCGCTGCACGGCTTCGCTAGTGAAAAATTCCACCACCTGCCAAGCTTCTTCGGGATGCGGGGTCGAACTCACAATGCCCCAGCCCCAGCCCCCAAGACAACCCGCTCCTTCACCGATGGGTGTCCCAATCATCGGGCGAATGCCCACCTGTCCACTCACGGGCGAATTATCCGCATCCAGCAGAGGCACCGCATAGGGCCAGTTCCGCATGAAAACTGCTCCGCCACTCTGGAACAAGCGTCGCGTTTCCTCTTCTTGGTAGGTGGTAACGCCAGGGGGCGAAACACGGGCGGCGATCGTGTCGAGCAAAAAGCGCACGGCGTTCACTGATTCGGGCTGATCCAACCCCACTTCCAGGGAATCGGCATCAATCCAATAACCACCAAAGCCCGACAGCACTTCCACAAACATGGCGGCCAAGCCTTCGTACTGCCGCCCTTGCCAGAGATAACCCCAATTCACATCGGTTTCGACCTGGAGGGTCTGAGAAAGTTCAAATAGTTCCGAAAAGGTATCGGGCGGTGCCGCACCAATGCTCTCTAGCAGATCGCTACGGTAATACAGCATCCCTACATCCGTCCGCCAAGGCACGCGATAAAGCTTGTCCTCATAGCGTCCGGCTTCGATAGTCGAGTCCAAAAATTCCGCCATCTGCTCGTCGGAAAGGCGATCGCTCACGTCCAGTAACCAGCCTGCTGCGGCGAATTTTGCTGTCCATACCACATCCAGGTTGATCAGGTCGTAGGGCGATCGCCCCAGCAGCAAGGCCGAGGTGTTCAAATCTTCGACCAAGTTGGGAGCGTTAGGCCCTTCCACCATTTCCAGGCGGATGTCGGGATTTTGTGCCTCAAACTCGGCAATCACCGGCTCGAACAAAGGCGTTTCGGGTGCCAGCATGAGGAAGCTGATGACGACTGGCTCCTGTGTGAGACTGGGTAATCCCAGGGCGAGGGTAATAGCCAGACCCAAAACCGCAAAGCCAAAGATACGGCTAAAAATTGAAGCTTTCCAGTGACGGAAGGTATCTCGGAAGCGCGACGACATTGATGATGGATCAAAAACCATATCGTTGTACGCAATTTCTCAACGAACAATTCTCAACGAACAAAGAAAGCAATGGCAGACAACAGAACGTCCCAGGCGGTCAACCGCTACCCTGAGCTGACGAATGATGGCTGCAATCGGTGACTCAAGCTTGAGCAATAGGCGATCGCCAACCGCTTCACCAACGGTTTGCCCTAGCCCATCCAATCTGTAAGATTCTGCATCGCCTAGAGCGACTTGCATTGGTGATTCGAATCCTCAAATTATTAGATTATTTATGATACGAACCAAATGCCCCTTTGAGGGCAAGAATTCAGAGTTCTTAATTGACGAAACAAAAAAGGAAAAGGTCTGCACCTATTGATAAGAAACCTATCTTTTCCAAGAAATTTCTAATAGGAACGAATAACTCTCAGTAGGAAGTTTTGGTCTTCTGTAGGCTGGGTTAGCAAAGCGTAACCCATGCAGGTGTGAGTTTATTGCCTTTGGTAAGGCTGCGCAAACATTCTCAAACAACCTACTAGAACCTGTTTAATTATGGTTACCGACTTAGTCAGGATTACGCGAGTTTTGTACCAGTTCGACTAGAGTTTGATGTCCAATTCTTTCAAGAAATGATGGTAAGAGCTTGCGCCTCTAATTCTTGCATCAACCCTAATTTTGGTTCCAAAATTTGATAGGTATTACGATCGCCCTACCAATCCGTTTGTCCGCCTGTGTTGTTGAGATAGTCTTGCAAGGTGGGCATAAGGCCGTTGGACACTACCTCAGCGGGGGGGAGGGTGGGGTAATACAGGGTTAGCCAGGCGGCGATCGCCCCCGAAGCCGCACCCACATGCCATTCGCCGTGGTGGACGCGGATGGCCGCATTGGCAATATGGGTCGCGGCGATAGATTTGCCGCCAATCAGCAAATTATCAACCCCTTGGGGAATCACCGCCTCCAGCGGAATGTAGATGGGGCGCACGAGATATTCCTCGACCGACGCTCGCGCCGCCTCGCCCGTGGGACTCCAATCCCGGTAGCGGCAGCCGTGAATATCAATGTCGTAATGGGTAACAGCGATCGCCGTAGCGCGAAAATCTCGCCCTTCCATATCGTTACGGATATCCTGCTCCCGGATCATGAACGCCTCTTGGCCATAGGCACTCTGCCCCAGAATGCGCCGCCCCTCACGGATGTAGGGCACCATGCTCAAGCCAGATTCGGTACCCATCGGGCCAGCCTCCCCATGCAAGTAAGTGAGGTGATAGTCAGGGGTAGCGTGGTTTTCCAGCAACCAGCGGGCAAACATTAGCGCATGGGTTTCTCCATGACGCAACGACAGCGCCGAAATGCCCCCCATCCAGTTTTGATAATGCCCCGTCTGTACCAGCTTTTCATGGGTCAGAATCAGTGGCGGATCCATCCAGTTCCAATCATTCCCCCGCGTCCAGTTCACCAGAGTAATGTCGCCAAAGGCAGGCACGCCATAAAAGGGGTCGCTATAGCTTGTACTCACCATGCGGCGATAGTTAAAGAAGCTACGCCCTTCAAACATGGGCATCCCTTCTAGCGAAAACACTTGCTGGTGTTCATCTTCGCCGTAAAACGATTGCACATGTTCCAGAACGGCGCTGCTGGCACCGCCATCATCGTAGATACCCAGGGCAAAGGGCAGGGTAAACGCCTGAGTGCATTGCGGGTTGTCCCAGTCAGAGGCATGGAGCTCGCCCGTGGTAGCCCAGGAATCTGACCCGAGGCGATAGGGCACCTGAGCCCAGCCCACCAGCTCGCCCGTGTCGGTGGCATCGATCACCATCATGGATTGTCCCGGTGGCGGCTGGAGCCGAATCGGCGTCTTCTCGTAGGTATCATCCGATTCCCAGGCATACCAAGGATTCAGCTCGACCGACAGGCGTCCCTGGGGAGAATAGGTGTCGGGGTTCCGGGGCGTCCGGCGAACCGCGTGGATGGCCGTGATCATGCGCCCGGTGTCGTCGAACTCAGCCCCTTTGAAGGCCGTGGCGATCGCCCAGCGGCTTTCTGGAGAGGATTGCCGTGCCGACTCCATCCATTCCTGCGCGGCCCTAGCTCCAGAGTTGGGGGGAAAGCAGAGCAACCCGACCCAGCAACTATTAGTACTGGCCGCAGACGCCCCAACCACTCCCGTCCATTCCGGTAGATCCAACGCCTGCCGCTCAATGTATTGCTTGAAACCTTGCCAATTTGACGAGAAGTTCTGCTGCTTCAGCATCTCGTAGGATTCGTCAATCGCCGATACGCCCTGGGAGCTAACCTGCCCACCCAGCCAAGGTGTCAGTTCGATCAAACAGGTTTGTGCTCCGGCTTCCATCGCTTCGGCAGCAGCGGCAACCCCGCCTAGCGATCCACCAACAACGACCACCTCACATTCCCAAATCTCCTCGGTCGGCGGTATGTTGGCCACCTGTGGACGACCGTTGGGCAGCAACACATTTGCCGCCGCAATCTCGGCCTCCGACATCACTGGCTCTGCTTCGACTTCTGCTGATTCGGCAGAAGAGGAGTGGGACTGATGCTCCAAGGCACCCATGAGGAACGCCAGGCTAGCCCCCACAAATAGGCTCGAAACGGGAATAAACCAGGCAAGATGACGCACATTTAGCGATCGCATTACGCCGAATATGGCAGATGATATGCTGAAAATAAGAAAAATAGACCAAAATCGGCGATTTACCCATCTTGCCTCGCACGCCCGATGGGTAATCG
>JBCBSJ010000102.1:0-15323 GCA_039819245.1 Cyanobacteria bacterium J06638_20 | reverse complement strand
GCCACAAAACACAGCTAGTGCAATACAGCAAAATTGCAAAAATTTGGGGTGAGATACCTAAATATCTCCATCCCAATCTCTACTGAAAAGCATACCACTCCGACACAACGCATCCCTTTCCTATTCCAGGAAAACTCTTAGCTGTGATTCACAGCAACATCGACTAGAAAGCACGCAATCGTCTATGTCGCTGGCGTAACGCTCCCAACAAAGAAAAGTCAGCCATCGCTGAAGTTTGAAACACCGTCGCCTCTGATACCTTTACGTCTGGACTATGCATCAATTTGTGAACAGGGTTTAACATTCATCATCCACGGCGGTATCTTGCACCAGAATGTATGAACTTTTCCTTGCATTCCGGAACAGGCTTTCGAGCCGCTGCTTATTATTGCCATGTGGTGGACGGGTGAACGTACCAAATGAACAAAAACATTGGTTGGCTGGCAACAGCCGGGATCTGGGCGATCGCCCCAAGCTTCTGCTTTGCGCAAGAACTTCCCCAAAAAGAAACTGAGTTTATGGCTCTGGCCATTGTTGATGCTGAGGTCACGGCTGCAACGACAGCCACGGTTTCGACAGAGGCCGCAACATTAGTGCCTAGGCTAGAGATGACAGTGCCCGAGCGATCGTCCGAACCTGCGATCGCCCAAGTTTCGCCCCCCCTGCCCACCCGCCCTTCCACTGAAGTTAATCCGTCTGAGAACAACGACCCATTCCTTCAGCCCGCTCCCGCCCCAATCCCCCTTCCCCCACCGGAGGAGCAACCACTGATTGAGGATCCGCCAGCCGAACCAACCCCGACTCCGGCACCAGATGGCGCCCAGCGGTTCACGGTTTCAGATATCGTTGTTACTGGAAATACCGCCTTTGATGAGGGGGATCTGCAGCCGATTTACCAAGAGTTTGTGGGGCAATCGCTCACCTTTGAAGAACTCCAGGAGATCGCCGATCGCATTACCCAACTCTATTTAAATGAAGGATTTTTGACCTCCCGCGCCATTTTGGAAGCGCCGACTGGAGATGGCGTGATCCGCGTTCGTGTTGTTGAGGGCGAACTAGAAGCGATCGAAGTTGAGGGCAATCAGCGGGTTCCCGATTCCTATATCCGCAGTCGAATCGCATTGGGAGCCGATGCCCCCGTCAACCAGTTTGACCTGGAAGATCAGTTGCGGCTGCTGCGGCTCAATCCGCTATTCGACAACGTCGAAGCCAGTCTCCGCGCGGGGACAGGGCTGGGGCAAAGTATCTTGGTCGTGCGGGTCACAGAAGCCGACTCGTTCTTTGGGGCCGTCAGCGTTGACAACTATTCCCCAGCCAGCGTGGGGTCAGAGCGCATGAACCTGGAGCTGGGCTACCGGAACCTGACCGGGCTGGGTGATACCATTTCCGTTATCCTGCGGCGCACAACAACCGGGGGTTCCCGGCTCTATGACTTCAACTACCGGGTGCCCGTCAATCCTCTTGAAGGAACGCTTTCGTTGCGGATCGCGCCCAGTGATTTCGACATTACTGACCCCGCCTTCGATCAGCTCAACATCAACGGCAACACCGATCTGTATGAGGTCAGTTTCCGGCAACCCTTCATCCGCACGCCCCGCACCGAAGCGGCCCTGTCCATTGGGTTGACCCATCGGGATGGAGAAACGCTGTTTGGCGACATCATCCTGAGCGAGAGCACCATCACCACCCTACGGTTTGGGCAGGATCTGGTGTTGCGCGATTCCGCAGGAGCTTGGTCGGTGCGATCGCAGTTCAGCATCGGCACCACCCTCTTCGATGCCACCACCGACGGCAACCCCGATGGCCAGTTCTTCAGTTGGCTAGGGCAACTCCAGCGAGTCCAAGTCCTCAACCCCGATAACTTGCTGATTCTGCAAGCAGATGTGCAACTCACCCCCGACGCGTTGCTGGCTCCCGAACAGTTTTCTATCGGGGGCGGACAGTCGTTGCGGGGATTCCGGCAAAATGCACGGTTGGGCGATAATGGCGTTCGTCTATCTGCGGAAAATCGCATCACCCTCGGGCGCAACGAAGCAGGCGCACCCACCTTCCAACTCGCTCCATTCGCCGATGTGGGCTGGGTATGGAATGATGGCGACAATCCCCGCGATACCCCCGACCAACCCTTTTTGGCTGGCATTGGGTTGGGTCTCATCTGGCAACCCAGCTCCCAGTTCGATTTACGCTTGGACTATGCCTTGCCCCTCATCGACCTAGACGATCGCGGCAACAATGCCCAAGACCAGGGGTTGTATTTCAGCATTGTCTATCGGCTGTAGACTCTGGAAGTCTTATCGCCGCTATTCCAGTAGGGTGGGCAATGCCCACCTAAACCCCACAGCACAGACAGTACCTTCTCGTCGCAGGGCTTTTAAAATTTGATTGTTCTTTTCACGCGCTTCACGCTGTATCAGCCGTCAGCCAATTCCACCGTCACGGGGGCGTGGTCGCTAGGCTTTTCCAGCTTGCGGGGATCCTTGTCGATGGTGCAAGCGATCGCCCGCTCGTACAGCGGCGGCGAGAGGTAATGCATGTCAATGCGCCAGCCCAGATTGCGCCGAAATGCTGCTGCCCGGTAATCCCACCAGCTAAACTGACCGTCTTCTTGATTGAACTTGCGGAACGCATCGGCAAACCCCAAGTCGGCGATCGCCTGCAATGCCTTCCGTTCAGCCTCTGTCGCCATTACTTGCTTTTCTCGTCCCTTGGGGTCGTGGATGTCGCGATCCTCTGGGGCAATGTTGAAATCTCCGCAGACGAGTACCTGGGGCTGCTCTGCCAGCAAGGACTGGAGGTAGCGCTGGAGAACCTCGAACCAGCGCAGCTTGTAGGCATACTTGTCGCTACCGACGGACGATCCGTTGGGCACATACAGGTTGACGATGCGGAAGCCTTGAAAATCCGCTGCAATCACCCGCTTTTGCTCTTCTAGGTCAGCATCAACATCGGCCACGACTGGAGCAAACCCCATGCTCACATTCTCCAGCGGTGTGCGGCTGAGCAACGCGACCCCGTTGTATGCCTTCTGTCCATAGATATAGACGTGGTAGCCCAGGTCAGTGAAGGGCGATCGCGGAAAGCTATCATCCACCACCTTCGTTTCTTGCAAGCACAGCACATCCACCGACGTATCGGTGAGCCACTGAGTCACATGCTCCAGTCGGGTACGAACGGAGTTCACATTCCAGGTTGCAATTTTCATAAACGGAGGGGCATCCACGCAGAAGACGAAACATAGCTTATACCAATTCTACGAAAACCAGAAACGGGATATTTTTTGGAAGCCGCACAGTGCATGGCTTTCAAAAAATGCTCCGTAGTGAGTTAATAGCTGCTTGAGATCCATTTTTGGCGTTGAATCATCAAATCCTCAACACTCGTTAAGGCTGATTCAAGGAAAAATCGCTGTAGGTTTGTTCGTCGCTTGCGCCAGAAGTTAGCGTCAGAATGTCGAGGCTGGGCGGTTGCGATAGGTTGATCGGCGTTACCCTAATCGCTGCTGGAACAGCAGTTAGTTGCAAGCAACTATCAGTAATCCCAAACCTATCCCCAAGCGAAGCTTGAATGTTCTGGAGGAGGCGATCGCGCGCTTCAACCCCCATCTCCGCAACCTGAAGATGCGCCATCAAACTGAGACAGCCAGGCGCGATCGCCCAGATTCGCAGATTCTCCACCTTGATGACGCTCGGTAGCCCCAGGAGGTGCGATCGCACTTCTGCGATATCCACCGTCCGGGGGGTGCGCTCCAGCAAAATCTCCAGGCTCTCCCGCAACAGGGGAATCGCCCCAATCAAAATGAAGACCGCGACGACTAGACTGATGACCCCATCCGCCCAGTTCCAATGGAGCCACCATACGGCTGCCGCTGCCAGCATGACGCCCACGGCGCTCAAGGCATCGGCCACCATATGCAAAAAGGCTCCCCGCAGGTTCAGGTCATGATGGGCATGGTCGTGTAGCAGCCGAGCGTTAAGGCTACTCACCACCATGCCTGCCACCGCTGTCACTAACATTGGCAATCCCAAAATATCGGTTGATGGCATCTGCAGACGCTCCCAGGCTTCGCTGGCAATCCACAGGGCGATCGCTACTAAGCCAAGTCCCTGCACCAATGCCGCAAGGATTTCCACCCGCCCATAGCCAAACGGGGCTTTGTCTGAGGCGGGGCGCTGCGCCAAGAAGCTGGCCAACAGTGCGATACCCAACGCACCACCATCCGATAGCAAATGTCCGGCTTCTGCCGATAGGGCAATGCTATGGCTCGCAAGGCTCATGGCAAACTCGACAGCCGCAAAACCCAGGAGTAGAACTAGGGCAATGGCGAGCGATCGCCGCTTCGTTCCCACATCTGCCTTCACCGGACAAATACGCGGATCACACTGCCTGTGCAACATCACCATCGAGTTTTGAGCCTGTTGAATCACATGTATGCGCAAAAACTAACTTTTGTCAAGGGGGAGAGTGCCAGATGAGAGCGGCAACCTTAATTGTTTGGCTTTCTGTTTCAAGGTAGCAAGGTTTAATTTGCAACTGTAGATTTCACAGTCCAAAAAGTACTGCAGTAGTCAAGAATGAAACGCAATAAATCAAAAAGCACTGCAGTTGCTCTCGAAAACACGCTTATTCCTTCCCCAGCCTAGCCCTAAAGCGTTGACTTGTCCTTAGGCAACAAGCAAAAACGCCATTGTAATGGAACGAGTCAGAGCTTGCCGAATCTCGTTCAGCCCTACCCCTTTCCTATCTCGGGTGCCAAATCTTCTGACGCCAAACAATTCCCTCGGTTACCGCTTTGGCATTACTGTTTTCCAACAATGCCCCTTCTTCTTCTCCCATTCATAGGATTCCCCCATTCAGAGGAAGTTTCCGCTATACTCCTCCTTCTATCATCGCTTCTGATCGTTTTCCGCCCTCATCCTCCCTTCTCGCATGCCCCTAGACTTCTGGACAAAAACCAGCGGCACCTGGATCAATATCCTCACGGTCTGCCTCGGAACCTTTTTAGGTTTGTTACTGAGCAATCGATTGCCTCCAAATATGCAGCGCATCATTACTCAGGGGCTTGGGCTGATCACACTATTTATTGGCTTCAGCATGGCCAACGCCCTCACTGAGGCGAATGCAGGGGTAGTCGATGGTGTGATCGTAGGATTACTCACCCTGGTGATTGGAGGCTTGTTGGGGGAATGGTGGGCACTTGAGGAGAAGCTAGCCGGATTAGGAAATTGGCTCAAACGTCGCTTCAAAGGGAAGGGCCGCTTTACCGAAGGCGTGGTTGCAGCAAGCTTGCTGTTTTGTATTGGGCCTCTATCCCTCATTGGCAGCCTTGACAATGGCCTGCGTGGGGATAATACACTGCTGGTTCTCAAAGCGACGATGGATGGGCTAGCCTCGATCGCCCTCACCAGTACCTATGGTGTCGGAGTTGGCTTTTCGTCCCTGGCCTTGTTGGTGTATCAGGGCGGCATTTCCCTCGCAGCCGATGCTCTCACCCAGGTTCTTCCCGACCCAGAAACCTCTCCCATCGTCCTACTCATTACTGGCGTCGGCGGATTGATGATTCTTGGCATTGGCTTTAGTTTGCTGGAGGTTAGTAAAATTCGGGTTGCCTCGTTCTTGCCCGCGCCGTTGGTGGCACCCCTGCTCTATTACATGGCACTCCTGCTGAGCCCTTGATCCAGCTTTGGAGGTGAAATGACAGACATTTGTCAGAGTAGGATGGGGCAATGTGAATTTTATAGGGTCTACCCGTAGAATTAAACCTATGCGTAGTCTTTGCCCAGGCGGCTGCTTTTCACTGAAGATGATCAGCGGAAGCGATCGCCCTTACTGTATTAGTCTCTACCTATTGCTTTTTCTTCACCTATTGCTTAAGCTCACCTTCTGCACCAAGTATTTGTTCCTTCCAACCTCCTTTCCAGGATTCAACTTAAGGAGTCTGCGATGAGTCATCCCACCGAGTCTGCTTCCAATGCCGCCCCAACCCGGGTTCTGATTGTTGAAGATGATCCAATGATGCAGTTGGGTTTGGAACAATCCCTTACAAGTCAACCTGATTTGGAGGTTGTTGGCCGTGCAGACGATGGCTATCTCGCTGTGGAAGAAGCCAAGAAACTAAAACCTGACATTGTCGTCATGGATATTGGTCTACCCCGTCTTGATGGAATTGCGGCGACCGAGCAGATCAAACAGGCTATGCCCGAGATCCGTGTCGTTATGTTGACCTCACACACAACCGAAAATGAAGTTATTGCAGCGCTCTCTAGCGGAGCCGATGCCTATTGTGTCAAAGGGACAAGCGTTGAGCGGTTGCTCGTTGCCATTGATGCGGCAAAAGAAGGGGCAAGCTATCTTGATCCGACAGTGGCGAGACTCGTGATGGATCATTTAAAATCACCGGTTAATGAAGCGGATGCAGCGGCGATCGCCCAACTATCACAACGAGAATTAGAAGTCTTAAAGCTAATGGTAGAAGGACGGAGTAATCCCGAAATCGCTGGTGAACTATACCTCAGTCCAAATACCGTAAAGACGCATGTCCGCGGAATTATGAACAAACTTGCTGTTGATGATCGGGTGCAGGCTGCAGTTGTCGCTCTGCGAGCGGGTCTAGTGTAATTTCATACGCTCATAATCAGGAGATTTAAGGCAGCATTAACGCATAAAACTTGGGCATACAAATTGCCGTATAAAAATGATGACCAGGTTTAGATGTCTAGACTAGACCGATAATCTTTGCGTTCCAAATTGCTGCTTAGGTGGCTAACAAAAGACACAAAAATCATTGCTCTTTATATTTTTTAACTGTTCAGCAATAAATGTGGCCACTGGGGGATGCACACTTTGCTTTCCTGATGTTAGTATGAAGTTTCTTGATTATCGTCTGCCAAATATAAAATTTGGTCAAGCTCCCAAGCCTCCGAGTGAGTTGTGTTTCCCGTAAGCTTCTGTCAGTAAGAAACGAATGCGAGACATGACTTTTATTCTGGGATTACGATGATGAGATAGGTAGATATGGAAGGACGCTTCTTCCGACAGTTTAGTAAAGACTGTGTGACTGAAGATCCAAGCACTGCTTGTTGTGTTTTTCATGTGATTGGATTGAAACTCTTGGATAATGCTGAATACCACGTAAGAGTAATAGAAGAATCACCCGATTGAGTGATTTCAAATTACCCAAAGCGATAGACATTGAAAGCTTCAGTGGTGGTTTCAGTGATCAATTGCTAAGGAAATGACATCCAGATAAAGCCCCCCCCCGTTTTTTAGATTCTTGCGTTCTAGTTTCCTTTGCGTTGACATTTATATTGCCAACTCTGTCTAGCGGCAGAACCATTTTCCTCGACTAGCGCTAGGTGTCCATCGAGGTTGGTTGCGATTTTGAAGATTTAGTTATCCGTGAACGGATCAAGGGGATATGACTACACTCGAACAAATTTATCAATTTTTCAAAAGTCCACCGCCGTTTTATCTCAACAAGGAATTGGCTGTTTGCTACGTATTGTCTGTTCTGCAGCAACATGATTCCTACGGCACAGAGCTAATTAACCTCCTGGAAACGGAGTATCCTAGCTATCGGCTGTCTGATACGGTACTCTACAGCGCACTGAAGTTCCTAGAGGATTCTGAAGCTGTGACAGGGTATTGGAAAAAGGTGACAGGGCGTGGACGCCCTCGCCGGATGTATCAGCTCACGTCAGACTGGCGGGATAAGGCGGCAGAGCTGTCAGATCTATGGAGCAATTACAGCCAAAACACCACTCACAAGCAACCTGTCCTGAACGGGCGCTAGTGCTTGAAGATGCACAACCGTTTTCGAGCCTCTTGGGAAACGCGATCGCCTGTTAGATCGCGTTCCCTCTCTCTGCTAATGCCATGTCTGCCATAAGGCAGCATAGGCTCGTCTGGCTATTCTTGTGTGAATCGCCCAATACCACTCGTTACTTGCTGAGTTATACGGCTAATGTTTGCCCCCTTCTCCCTGGGGGCATTGGCATCCGTAGATAGCAAGAGAGTCTTCTTTGGTGACTCTTTTCTCTAGCAACGATGCAGAGGAAAGATAGCAAGATAGTGTGGAGAATCTCTCGTACAGTAGTGGTGGGGCCATAGAGTGCCTCAGCACGTTTTCGTGTAACTTTTCACACTGTACAAATGTAATACCGCTATGGATATTCCAGTCCTGGGGTCGACTGTCTTTCTCACCGTTCTGCTAGCCGTGGGGTTGTTCTTTTTCATCCGTGCGTCTGTGAAGGATCGCACCCAAATTGTGACGCTGCAAGCGGAGGGTGAACAACCTTCTGTCTTAGAGCAGTTGCAAACCTATTTCATGGAACGTTCCTACCGCCTTGCCGCTGTTGATGCAGCTAGCAATCAGGTGACCTATGAGGGATTCGTTCGACCCAGCTTATCGTTGGCCATTTTCCTCAGCCTGCTAGCGGTCGTTGGGATGCTTTGTCTGGCATTGGTGCTGGCTTTGCTGTTTCCAAGCGCCGCCAAGGTTTTACCTATTCTGGGACTGTTGGGTCCCTTGGCTGGCTTCTTTTACTGGAAACGCGCTGGGCGTGTTGAAACGGTTGCCTTGCAAGTCGAGTCTTTAGAGTCTGGGAATGAAACACCGCTCAATCTGGTTAAGGTGACGGCACACCGAGATGAGCTATTGGCGTTGCAGCGATCGCTCAAATTCCGTCCCTACGAGGGCTAGTACGTGCGATGTATGATTGCAAGGTGGGTGTTGCCCCCCGTCTCGGGCGTCGCACTTCTACATACTCATACGTTAGGTCGCGGCCTAGGCAAGACGACAACGTGCTAGGGGCTCGAGCGCGACCCATGGAGTCATCTGAGTGAAAAAAATCCAGCCCTTTTGGATAGGTGTGTTAGCCGTTTTGTTTCCAAAGCGGTCGGTTGCCTATGAGCGCTGGCAGCATCGATTCCTGTGGCGACGCTTGGGGCTGACCTTACGTATTGCGATCGCCGCTTACTTCACCTTCATCGTCATGCGCTTGGTTATGGGGCATTTCGATGAGAACGGGCAGGATATTGCATGGCTCACGATGGCTAGCACCGCTACGCTCAGCTTGGTTTCATTGTGGTTTTTCCATTGCTCCACTCCAGGTAAGCACTATCCCGCGATCGCATTCCTCGGGGCTTCTTGGTCAATTACCCTCATTGAGCAAATCTGGGCCACCTTACGCGGGGTTGCGTTTCCGGGCGTGTTTTCTTGGACGCTGGTGTTTCTCTCCCAGGCCACCATTATGCCCGTGCGTTGGCCATTGCATCTTGCCTCGCAACTGGGAGTTTTTGCCTACTATTTCATTGTTAACAGGGCCGTTGGTTTGACCCAAGTTACCGATGCCGACTGGGATGCAACCCTGTGGCTCTACTTTTTCTGGTTCTGCGCCATTTGTAACCTCACGGTGTTGCTCCATGAGCGCCTGCAATATGCCGAGTTTCAGGCGCGGCATGAGTTGGAGCAGGAACGGTCGAAGTCGGAGCAATTGCTGCTCAACATTTTGCCCGAGGCAATCGTCGAGCAGTTGAAGCAAGAACATCGCACCATCGCAGAGCACTTTTCAGAAGTTTCTGTTCTCTTTGCGGACATTGTGGGCTTTACCGAGTTGTCCTACGGCATCCCTCCCGATGGATTGGTGACGGTGCTAAACCAAATCTTTTCGGAGTTCGACTATCTTGCCGAGAAGCACAATTTGGAAAAAATCAAAACCATTGGTGATTCCTACATGGTAGTGGGCGGATTGCCTCTGGAGCGCACTGACCATCTGGAAGCGATCGCCGATATGGCACTGGATATGCAAGCGGCGATCGCCCGGTTTCCGCCCATAAACCAGCGCCCCCTCCAAATGCGCATCGGCATTAACACCGGTCCTGTGGTCGCAGGCGTGATTGGGGTCAAGAAGTTTATCTACGACCTGTGGGGCGACACCGTGAACACCGCTAGCCGCATGGAGTCCCATGGTGTTCCGGGTGGGATTCAGGTTACAGAATCTGTCTACCATCGTCTCAAGGCTCGTTACACCTTGGTCAATCGGGGTGAGATTGATGTCAAAGGCAAAGGCAAAATGCGGGTTTACCTGCTGACGGGCAAGCAGCTAAAAGCAGCAGAGCCCGCAAGAGTTTAACTTGCTGTTTTTCTACCATCGGCATCTCCAAGCTCTATTACAATACGTAAAGAATCTGAGCACCACTTCTCAGGACTTCAGACGATTATTCAGACTTACTCAGGACACAATTCATGCGGGTTGCGATCGTAGGGGCAGGACTAGCAGGACTGGCAGCCGCCGTAGAGCTGTCGGATGCAGGTCATGATGTAGAAATCTTTGAGGCGCGCTCCTTTGTAGGGGGCAAGGTTGGCAGTTGGGTTGACAATGACGGCAACCACATTGAAATGGGGCTGCATGTCTTTTTCAACAACTACTACAACCTGTTTGCCCTAATGCAGCGGGTGGGAGCCTTCGAGAACCTGCTGCCCAAGGAACATGTTCACACCTTTGTCAACCGAGGGGGAGATATTGGGCAGCTCGACTTCCGCTTCCTTTTGGGCGCACCCTTCCATGGGTTGAAGGCCTTTTTCACCACTGGCCAACTGACGGTTCAGGACAAGGTGCAGAATGCGATCGCCCTAGGCACTAGCCCTATCGTGCCAGGGTTGGTGAACGAAGACTTCGCCATGAAGCAGATTCGCGCCCTTGACGATATCAGCTTTGCTGATTGGTTCCGTCAGCATGGCGGCTCACAAAATAGCCTCAAGCGGATGTGGAATCCCATTGCCCTGGCTCTGGGCTTCATCGACACGGAGAATATTTCTGCCCGCTGCATGCTCACCATCTTTATGATGTTTGCCGCCAAGACAGAGGCCTCGCGGCTCAATATGCTAGCGGGTTCCCCCGACGAGTATTTGCACAAGCCCATCTTGCGCTACATCCAGGAACGGGGCGCGAAGATTCACACGCGCCGCCAAACCCGCCGCATCCTGTTCGAGGAGCATAACAATAAGACTCATGTGATAGGGCTGGCGATCGCCAACGGAGAAACCGAAGATCGCATCACCGCCGACGCCTACCTCGCCGCCTGCGATGTTCCGGGTATCCAGCGATTGCTACCAGCGGAATGGCGGAAATGGCCTCAATTCGACAATATCTATACCCTGGAAGCGGTTCCAGTGGTGACCGTGCAGCTGCGCTTTAATGGCTGGGTCACAGAAATGCAGAACGCCGAGGAACGCAAACAGGTTGACCATGCTGCCGGAATCAACAATCTGCTTTACAGTGCCGATGCCGACTTCTCTTGCTTCTCTGATCTGGCCTTATCCAGCCCCAAGGACTATTACCGGGAAGGGGAAGGTTCGCTGATGCAGGTGGTTCTCACACCGGGCGATGCCTTTATCAAGATGAGCAATGACGAGATTGCCCAACATGCCCTCAAGCAAATCCACGACCTGTTCCCATCGTCTCGTGAGTTGTCGATGACCTGGTTCAACGTGGTGAAGCTGGCACAGTCTCTCTACCGCGAAAAGCCAGGGATGGAACCCTATCGTCCGGCTCAGAAAACGCCGATTCCAAACTTCTTCCTGGCGGGCAGCTATACCGCTCAGGACTATATCGACAGCATGGAAGGGGCAACCATTTCCGGAAAACAAGCCGCCGCCGCCATTCTGGAGCCCACAGGTTATAAAGTGGAAGGCAAAGGCTTATTCCGTTACTAATTAGCATCCGCGACTAATCGGCGTTGGCCTGTAACTCGTTCCCTCGCCCCATGCTCCTATGACCGAATGGCTCGAACATACTGTGCAGATTGAAGTCGAAACGCCCGTCGACCATGTTTGGCAATTGTGGTCGGATCTGGAACAGATGCCTTGCTGGATGAAGTGGATCGATTCCGTCCGTATCTTGGAGGACGACCCCGATTTATCCCGCTGGAAGCTAGCATCGGGTGGATTTGAGTTCAGTTGGCTCTCACGCATCACCAAACTGGTAACCCATCAAATTATCCAGTGGGAATCGGTGGATGGATTGCCCAATCGGGGCGCCATTCGGTTTTACGACCGGGGAGAGAACAGCATTGTCAAACTCACGGTGGCTTACGCCATTCCGGGCATCCTCGGCAAGTTGATGGACAACTTGTTCTTGGGTCGCATTGTCGAATCGACGATCCAGGCAGATTTGGAGCGCTTTCGTGACTATGCCATGGCCGATAGCGCATCCCGGACATGACGGGCGATCGCCCCTTCCCACTACGCAAGCACCCATCACACCAGGACAGCATCAAAATCGGCACAAACCTAAGGAAATCTATTGATTTGATGGCCGTGGCGGGCTACAAAACCAACCCCATGCTTTAGTTCTGCGTGTAATAATGTGCGGTGGCTTGTCTCGCCCAACCGGGTTGGGCCGGTCACAATTGCAGATTTTGGGTGGATGTATCCTATGCCCCTTGCGCTTTTAAGTGTTTCTGACAAAACCGGATTGGTTCCGTTTGCCCGTCGTTTGGTTGAAGACTGCGGCTACAGCCTAATTAGCAGTGGTGGTACAGCCAAAACCCTGGCAACAGCAGGATTGCCGGTCACCAAAGTTTCAGACTATACGGGCTCGCCAGAAATTCTAGGGGGTCGGGTGAAGACGCTGCATCCCCGAATCCATGGGGGAATTCTGGCACGGCGAGATGTGGCGCAGGATGTGACCGACCTGGACGCCAATGAAATTCAACCCATCGATTTGGTGGTGGTTAATCTCTATCCCTTCGAGCAGACGATCGCCAAACCCGATGTCACCCTGCCGGAAGCGGTCGAGCAAATCGACATCGGCGGTCCTGCCATGCTGCGCGCCTCGGCCAAAAATTTTGCCCATGTGACGGTGCTGTGCCAGCCTGTACAATACGACGCCTATCTTGAGGAGTGGCAGAACTCGGAGGGAGCGGTGTCATTTGATTTTCGTAAAGCCTGCGCATTGGCCGGATTTCGGCACACCGCTGCCTACGACCGGGCGATCGCCGCTTACCTCAGCACCGACGAGGACGGGGCAGCGACAGATGCTACTCTGCCAAACCGCTACACCTTGACCGGAACCCAGCGCCAATCCCTGCGCTACGGCGAAAATCCTCATCAGAAAGCGGCTTGGTACCAGACAGGTGCTGAGCCAACGGGATGGGCAGCAGCCACCCAATTGCAAGGCAAAGAGCTGAGCTACAACAATTTGGTGGATTTGGAAGCCGCACGACGCATTGTGGCAGAGTTTCAGGGTGATCCAGCCGCCGTGGTGATCAAGCACACCAATCCCTGCGGGGTTGCCCAAGCTGCGACGCTTTCAGATGCCTATCGTCAGGCCTTTGATGCCGACTCAGTCTCCGCCTTTGGTGGCATTGTGGCGCTGAATCGGGCGATCGATGCGGCAACAGCTCAGGCGCTGACCCAGACCTTTCTGGAATGCGTGGTTGCGCCCAGTTGTGAGCCTGAGGCTCAGGAGATTCTCTCCAAAAAATCAAAGCTGCGCGTCTTGACTCTGCCGGATCTGGTGACGGGAACCGCTGATGCGGTGCGACTGATCGCCGGGGGCTTCTTGCTACAGGATGCTGATGAATCCCCGGCTACACCGGATGATTGGAAAGTGGCTACGGAAACGCAGCCGACGCCAGAACAGTGGCAGGAGTTGGTGTTTGCCTGGAAGGTTTGTAAGCATGTGAAGTCCAACGCCATTGTGGTGACGAGCGATCGCACCACCCTCGGGATTGGGGCCGGGCAAATGAACCGCGTGGGTGCCGTCAACATTGCACTGAACCAGGCGGGCGATCGCACCAAGGGAGCGACCTTGGCCAGCGACGGCTTTTTCCCTTTCGATGATTCGGTGCGACAGGCCGCAGCAGCGGGCATTGGGGCGATCGCTCAGCCCGGTGGCAGTATGCGCGATCAAGCATCGATTGATGCGGCAAACGAGTTGGGATTAGCTATGATTTTTACGGGCATTCGCCATTTCCTACACTGAAATAGGTTCAGGGCTTGCGTAGAAATAGCGCAAGCCTAAGTGAAATCGTTGATTTGGTGACCGCATTGCGGCCACCAAATCAGTAAGACATGTCAGTCCTAATGTTGAAATTCTGAGGTTCTATATGCCATCTGAAGCTAATCCCTCTATTCCTGCTGAGGTAACTCTCACTCTGCTTTTGGAAGGGGGGCAACAGCATACCCTCAAGATTGCATCGAATAATCGACTCCTCCAACAACTCTTCGAAAGCATTGTCAACCGCACCGAGAAGCGGCCTCAGCATGTTTTTCAAATTCCTATCAACGAAGGGAAAGGAGTTCTTTGCTTCCCCGGTGAACGGCTCGTTGGCATTATTTCTGAACCGCCATTAATTGTTCAGCAGCCCAACCAGCAGCAGGCCGGACAGACCCCCGTCACAGCGACAGGCGGCACCGATCCGCTGGCTCCGGGCGCGTAAACGGAGGTCGCTCAAGCGTCTGAAACGCCCGCCTTCGTGTGATAAGTTTTATGAAGAAGATCCTTGAAACGTTCATTCTTCGCAATCCATGGAGGCGCTATGGGTGTTGCCATACCCGAATCGGTCAAAGTTTGGAGTCAGTTTTTCCACCCCGTTTTGATGTGGGTGTTGTTTGCTTTAACGTTCTACGCGCTCTACTTGGGCGTTCAGTGGCGTCGTACTCGTACAACAGACGATAAGGAGAAGAAGAAGGAGTTGGTGAAAGGGCGATTCAACGTCCGACATCATCAGATTGGCGCTATTGTCCTGGCCACGATGGTGCTTGGAACCTTGGGTGGTATGGCCGTGACCTACATCAACAATGGCAAGCTATTCTTTGGGCCGCACCTGCTTGTGGGTCTGGGCATGACCGGACTGATCGCGACCTCCGCTGCTCTGACGCCGCTCATGCAAAAGGGTCAGGAGTGGGCACGTTACACCCATATCGCGCTTAATGTTTTCCTGGTGGGCTTGTTCGGTTGGCAAGCGATCACTGGTGTGCAAATCGTGCAGCGCATTGTCGATCGCATGATGAACGCGGCCTAGAATCTCACACGAAGCTATCTCCAACAACCCCGATGAGCGGGTCGGCACACCCTCCTTGCTCTTTGGGGTTTATTCTTTCCCAATCCCCTGGGATCGCTCACGGGTAGGCTTTGTCTGATGCTCTCGCTGATTACAGGGAGCCAAACGCGATGATTCCTACCGATGATCTCTATGCTGGGTTATACCAATTCGCTAAGAACCCGCATAGAGATCATCGGTAGGAATCATCGCGTTTGGCTCCCTGTAATCAGCGAGAGCATCAGACAAAGCCTACCCGTGAGCGATCCCAGGGGATT
>JBCBSJ010000101.1:0-15367 GCA_039819245.1 Cyanobacteria bacterium J06638_20 | reverse complement strand
TCTTCCCGCAAGCTCTCAGGACGATGGTGTCACCGTTCCAAATTCACTGTCAGCATCGTGATCTGCCCAACTGGTTTAGATGTTCAGTTCAGCCTACCAGCTCTGGTAAAAAACTCTAGTTCTCAAGATGGACGAGGTTTATATCGTCAGCAATCAAATAGCGATTTGTGGGCTGCCATCACCACGATTCAAAATCGCTGCCAGTTTTACAGCTACGAGGTTTGGCAGGCGGCGATGCAGCGGCAGGAAGTGGCGGAGCAAGAGGTCGGGCAGGGCGATGGGCAGACCACCACCGTTGTCAACATCGAAACGCTCCATGCTCCAAATTCTGCAATCAACCTGGGAGGAACAGTGAAGGGAAACCAGATGGGAACACAGGGAGAATCGCCAAACCCTTAGAATGAATTCATTGCGGCAGGGGAACAACGATGCATATCACGCTTACGTTAGCAGATAATTTGTTTCAGAGAGACGTCCCAAACAACCTATGAACAATGAATTTAACATCGGTAGCTTCAATGCCCCCAATGCAGCCGTCAATCTCGGGGGTACCATTGCAGGCGACCAGATTGGTACCCAACACCAACACGTCGCCGATTCAGAATTGCAGCAAATAATAGCCGAGTTGAAAACGGCTCTAAGCCAACTACAAACTCAGCACCCCAGCGTCACGACGGAAACCGCAGCCCTGGCGATCATCGACGCCGAGTTCAGCGAGATGCAGCCAACCTCAAACCCTCGGCTTGCTGCGCTCCGCCGACAAATCCTCAATCCCGAACGCCACCTCCAAGCCACCAAAGCCACCCTGGGCGAAGTAGCCAAGCATTACCTAGAAGAGAGCGTGTGGGCTAAGGCGATCTTGGCCTATGTTGACAAGCTGAGCGAAACCCCAGACCAGGGTGTCTGATATCAGTCATCTGGCAACTGAGGTCGCGGCACGGCATCCTCCTTCCTTCAAAACCACCACGCCAAAACAATCAGCACTCCGCCCAACCAGAGCAGGAACGCAAGCCGAGTCAACTGCATGGCTTCTTGAATCACCCCTGGCGTGATGGAGCGATCGCCATCTCCAAGCAGAGGTTTGTGTTTGACGATGCCGCGATAGGTATTGGTGCCGCCCACCTGAACACCGAGGGCTGCGGCATAGGCGCATTCGCTCCAGCCTGCATTGGGGCTAGGATCCTGCGGAGCGTCGCGGCAGCAGATTCGGAGGACATGGCCGGGGCGACGGGAGAGGATTGCTAGGGTCAGCACATGTAGGCGGCAGGGGAGCCAGGTGAGCGCATCTTCCAAACGAGCGCTGCTCCAGCCGAGGTGAGTGTAGGGGGCATCGCGATAGCCCACCATCGAGTCGAGGGTGCTGGCCGCCTTGTAGGCCAGGGCAACGGGAGCCGCGCCGAGGGGTGTGAGGCTTCCGGCGATCGCCCAAAACAACGGAGCCATCACACCATCCGTTGCATTCTCCGTCACCGTTTCCAGCACTGCCCGCAGAATTTCGGGCTCAGACAGAGCTTCCGTGTCGCGCCCCACATACAGGCTGAGCCGTTGCCGCGCCTCCACCAAATTCCCCTCCTGGAGCGGTTTCAGCACCGCCTCTGCTGCCGCTCGCAAACTCCGCCCCGCCAAACAGCTCGCCAGCAACACGGACTCAATCACCAGCCCAAACCAAGGATGCAGCCTTGCACTCATCGCCACCAGGCTCCATCCCACAAAGCCACTCCCCACCACAAGTAAGAGGGTCAGCCCTACCCCGGCAAGGCGTTGGCACAACGGGTGATTCAGTCGCTTCAGGGCAATCTGGCTGTAGCGCGAAATCACTGCCCCCATCACCTGCACGGGATGCACCCAACCCCACGGATCGCCGATCAGGTAGTCCAGCAGCGCTGCGATCGCCAGCACCACCCCCGCTCGTTCCCTAAAATCCACGCCTCCCTCGCCCCCAAATCCCTGGATTTTCCAAAAATTCATCATATTTTACAGATGGATTTTCAGCCGGAGGTTGCTGGAGTGCGAGGGGTGCTTGGGGCGATCGCCTAATTCCTCAATTCTCTACAAATCTGCCGGAATCATGCCTGCATAAATGGCTTGGCCTGGCTTTTGCGATTGTCCTGTGAGCATTGTTGGACAAGGGTTTGGGGGTGGTATGGGGAGGGCGATCGCCCGTCCACTCACACCCGCGATCGCCCTCCCCATGCCTATTTTTAACCCAGAGCAAAAGCTATGCTCTTGACAAACAAGATTACCCAGAGTCTATTTGTTATTTGTTCGACTTTAATAAAAAGCGGAACAGCAAACTAATTAATTGGCTATTTAAATATATTGAGGAGCTTTCAGGTAAGTTTGAAGTACTTAAGATCTTTTTTTTAGGGTAAAAATCTCTTGAAATCTCCTGATTTCAATTTCTATCCCTCTTTCCTTCCCTCTAGTTTTCTGCGAATAATGGCACCGTGACCGGAAGGTTAAGGACATCTAAGGGTGGTTGCAAACTCCTCAGCGGCTTTTACCTGCAAGGAAATGCACTCCCGGCTTTCCTGGGGCACGGCTCCAGGAAAGTTTTTTTCTCTCTACATCCTGTCCTGCGACAAACCTCATCTGTCTCCGGTTGCATCCGCTCATCCCTGCACACTCAGGAGAATCCTCCGTGAAACTTGCCGTTTATGGAAAAGGTGGCATCGGAAAATCCACCACAAGCTGCAACATCTCCGTAGCCTTGGCGCGTCGGGGCAAGAAGGTCTTGCAAATTGGCTGTGACCCCAAGCACGACAGCACCTTCACCCTCACCGGATTTTTGATTCCCACCATCATCGACACCCTCCAGGAAAAGAGCTTCCACTACGAGGATGTGTGGCCCGAAGATGTTATTTACAAAGGCTATGGCGGCGTCCATTGCGTTGAAGCAGGCGGCCCACCGGCTGGAGCTGGATGCGGCGGCTATGTCGTCGGCGAAACCGTCAAGTTGCTGAAAGAACTCAACGCCTTCGACGAATACGATGTGATTTTGTTTGATGTGTTGGGCGATGTGGTCTGCGGTGGCTTCGCGGCTCCCCTCAACTATGCCGACTACTGCATGATCGTCACCGACAACGGATTTGATGCTCTGTTTGCGGCCAATCGCATCGCTGCTTCTGTGCGCGAAAAAGCCCGCACCAAGCCCCTCCGCCTCGCCGGACTCATCGGCAACCGCACCTCCAAGCGCGACCTGATCGACAAGTACATTGAAGCGGTTCCCATGCCCGTGCTGGAAATCCTGCCGTTGATCGAAGACATTCGTGTATCACGTGTAAAGGGCAAGACCCTCTTCGAGATGGCCGAAACCGACCCTTCCCTCAATATGGTGTGCGACTACTACTTGAATATCGCGGATCAGATTCTGTCTGCCCCCGAAGGAGTGGTTCCTCAGGATGCACCCGATCGCGACCTCTTCACCCTACTCTCGGATTTCTACCTCAATCCCGTTGCCCCACCGACTGAGGAGGAAGCTTTGGATTTGATGATGGTCTAGCCATTTTGGATTTTAGATTTTGGATTTTCGAGTAGGAACCACAAAGGCACAAAGCCGCAAAGGAATGCAGTCACTCATCGCCGTTTATCCGCGTTCATTTGCGTTCATCTGCGTTCCCACATTTCCCCTTTGCACCTGCTTAGGTTCGTTTATCCAAACCAATGGATAGAGATTGTTCAATCGCCGTTCGCATTCCCAGGCAAAATCTTACTTAGATCCTTTGTTTGATGGTTTCAGTGGTGTGAACATTCAATATCTTCGTCAGTCTCTCAAAACCCGTTGGCTCACCTACTACGACGAAAACCGGGCGTGGATCGAGCGAATGGGCATCTGGGTCGAGTGCGGTGGGGTGCGCCGCCCGTCCTCTAGCTTCATCCTCGGTACGCTAGCCTCCGTCGAGCCAGAACTCACCAATTTGTTGCCCCTAGTGGTCGACCTGAGCAACAACCCCGATCGCATCGTGATGGCTCTCGGCCTCAACATCAACCCCGACCATGCCCTCAAATCCCTAAAACGCAAGCCCCCCGCTCCCCCCCTCAAGATGCTGCCCGGAGAAACGCCCCCTATGGAAGAGCTCAGTACCCACAAACCTCGCAAGAAGCTTCCGTCCCGCGTTGATGAAGAATGTCAGGGAGCACGGTACAGCGATGCAGCCCGGAAGCGGATTGAGCGCGATCGCGAGTAACCTACCAAAACACTGGCATAAAAAACACTTGGTCGTTCTCATTTAATAAACACCCAAAGGATTCAACACTATGACCCTCGCCAATGCCCAGCCCCAAGCACTCACCTTTGATTGCGAAACCGGAAACTACCACACCTTTTGCCCCATCAGTTGTGTGGCGTGGTTGTACCAGAAAATCGAGGATAGTTTCTTCTTGGTGATTGGCACAAAGACCTGTGGCTATTTTTTGCAGAACGCTATGGGGGTTATGATTTTTGCTGAACCGCGCTATGCAATGGCGGAGCTGGAGGAGGGCGACATTTCGGCTCAGCTCAATGACTACGAGGAACTGAAGCGGCTCTGTGAGCAGATCAAGCGCGATCGCAACCCTTCCGTCATCGTTTTCATTGGCACCTGCACCACCGAAATCATCAAAATGGATCTGGAAGGGCTGGCTCCCAAACTGGAGGGCGAAATCGGCATCCCCATCGTGGTGGCGCGCGCCAACGGCCTGGACTATGCCTTTACCCAGGGAGAAGACACGGTGCTGGCAGCAATGGCCCAACGCTGCCCCAACAAGGCTCCCGCTACGGCGTCTGAGCAAGAGGAGCGCAATGGCTTGCAAAAGCTGTTGAACTTTGGCCGCAAGCAGGAAGAGGTCCTCGCTGCCGATTCGGAGTATGTGGATCACCCACCTTTGGTGCTGTTTGGCTCCCTGCCTGACCCGGTGGTGACCCAACTCACCCTGGAACTGAAACGTCAGGGCATCAAGGTATCGGGCTGGCTCCCAGCAAAACGCTACACCGAACTGCCTGTCCTGGAAGAAGGCAGCTATGTCTGTGGCGTCAATCCCTTCCTTTCACGCACCGCCACCACCCTGATGCGCCGCCGCAAATGCAAACTGATCGGTGCCCCCTTCCCCATTGGCCCCGATGGCACTCGCGCCTGGGTTGAGAAAATTTGCTCTGTCTTCGGCATCGAACCCAAAGGACTGGACGAACGGGAAGCGCAAATCTGGCAAAACCTGGAGGACTATGTGCAGCTCATTCGCGGCAAGTCTGTGTTCTTCATGGGGGACAATTTGCTGGAAATTTCCCTGGCACGGTTCCTTATCCGCTGCGGCATGACCGTCCCCGAAATCGGCATTCCTTACATGGACAAGCGCTACCAAGCAGCAGAGTTAGCGCTGCTGGAACAAACCTGCCACGAGATGAATGTACCGCTGCCACGCATCGTTGAAAAGCCCGACAACTACAACCAGTTGCAACGCATTAACGACCTACAGCCCGATCTGGTGATCACGGGTATGGCGCATGCCAATCCCCTGGAAGCTCGCGGCATCAGTACCAAATGGTCGGTGGAATTCACCTTTGCCCAAATCCACGGCTTCGCCAATGCCCGCGACATCCTAGAGCTGGTCACCCGTCCCCTCCGCCGGAACTCCGCCCTCAAAGATCTGGGTTGGGAAAAGCTGGTGAAGGAGGAAGTGCAAGTCTAATCGGCCAAACAAATTACTCAAATAACCAAGCAAACAAATCTTCAACCGTAAGCTGCAACTCACGGGCAAAGGATGGCGTAGGAATAATGGCCTCTGGCGCATCAAAAACCTCTGGCTCCTGCTTGGGTCGATACACAAACACAGTTTGCTCATCCGGGTCGATCAGCCATCCCATCTGAGTTTCATGCTTCAAACAATGCAGGATATTTTTTGTGACTTTTGTTTGGCTTTGATCAGGAGACAGGATCTCAATGGTCCAATCAGGAGCAACAGGAAATGTATTCGCCACTTCTCCGCCCTCATCACGAGGAATCCGCTCCCACAGAAAAACAACAATATCTGGAACTGTTGAACGCCCACCAAACGTACACCGCAATTCAGGAAAGGCACGAGCAATGCGTTTCGATTTCACGATCTGATTAATCGCGGGAACCAGTTCCCCTTGAATGGCACTATGCTTTCCCTGAGGCATGGGTTTTTGAATAATTTGGCCGTCAATGTATTCACTTGCAGGCTTTGTTTCCGGCAATTGCAAAAAGTCTTCTAAAGTCAGTGATTGAGAGGGCGCTTGTACCATTTAGATACTCTCTTAGACTACTAGGAGGAACTGAGCAGGCATCACGATTCTCCGATGCGCAATGTCATGATTGTCGAAGATAGTTCATTAGTCCCCACTACCAAAATTGGACCCGGCGCAACGGGTTCAAAGTTCAGTTTTTTGTAGAACTTCTGTGCGCGGTAGTTGAAGTTAGCAACGCATAACCATATCCATTGGGAATCTGCTTTTCGAGCGATATCAAAGGCATGTTCAGCAAGCATCCTTCCCAATCCCGTCCCATACTCACTCGCCAGGATATAGATCTGTTTTAGCTCAGACGATGCGCCATCCAGTTGCGTTGGGCAGGGTTGATATTTCAACAGGTAGTAACCAACGGGCACCTCTTCACGATAGGCGATGATGCAATCAAACTGGTCACTCGACAAAATGGTCGTCGCATCTTCTGCCGAATAGTTCTGGTCGCAATAGGCGCGGATATTCTCTAAGCTGTGTATGTCGCTATAGGCTTGCGTAAATGTTTCCGCCCACAGATTTACAAGGATATCAGCTGACTCTACACCAACTTTTCTCAATGCATACATAAACAGTCTTCTTTAAATGCGCTGTTCTTACGTTTGATATCAAAATATAGCGATGGGCGATCGCTATATTTTGTGTTCTGGATATTTGAAGTCAGTTTTGCAGCCCAAATCCCAGGCATCTGGTTGATGGCCATGACCTGGGATACCGCCATTATCTTTCAACATGCGGGCTAAATGCATGCAGTTCCAAATCAGAAAGGTGGTATTGCGATTCGTGAAATCGTTTTCTGGGCCACCGGAACCGGGATCTAAATAGGAAGGGCCGGGGCCGACTTCACCCAACCACCCAGCATCCGCTTGAGGAGGAATGGTGTAACCATCGAAGAGGATCGTCGAGTACTGCAAAGACTCATCTCATGCGTTCTCGTTACTATGCATTAAGCCCTAACCGCTTGATACAGATGATGGAAGCAGCAGGCTACACGTCAATAATGCGCTTGGTTGACCAATTCTTCCAACCTGTTTTAATGGGTAAAAAAGTAGCTGATTAGATTGAGTTAAAGAAATCCAACGCCTACAGAGCTTACTCGTTATCTAGGACTGTGTTCATGCAGATAGAAGGAGAGGTGTGTGTAGAGATCCAAGATCACTTTCCTCTGCATAACTGTGATGTTGCAACGCTGGAACCGACGCTAGGAGAGTTATGACGGAACAAGAAAAGCGGGAGCTGATCAACCGCTATCTGACTGCCTATAACGCTTTTGATATTGAAGGGATGATGCTCACACTCCATCCAGATATTGAGTTTGAGAATGTTTCAGGCGGTGAGGTGAATGCGGCTGCCTCTGGGGCTGATGCGTTTTATCAGATGGCTCAGCAATCGAAGGCGCTTTTTACTGCCCGCCAGCAGACGGTGACAGCGTTTGATGCAGCTGGAGATGGCGCTTCCATTGAGGTGGCCTATGAAGGTGTTCTGGCGTCCGATTTGCCGAATGGGATGAAGGCTGGTGAGGTACTCAAGCTGGAGGGGCGATCGCAGTTTGAGTTCAAAGACGGCAAGATATCCCGGATTGTCGACTACAGTTAGGCTTCGGCCTATCTTGGATTGCTGACGTTTGGTTTTGGACTAGGTCTTAGCCGCGCTCCTGTACTATCTGACCCGCTAATTCCTGTAGCTGTTGGATATCTAAAAGTTGAATTTCAGATCCTTTGACGATGAGCAAGCCCTCGCGGTTGAGTTTGGCAAACACGCGCGACAGGGTTTCTGGGATTGTGCCGAGTCTGGCGGCAAGCTGGCCTTTGGAGAGATCGAGCGTGACGGTCTGGCTGTGATTCGCCTCTTGGCTCAGGTGTAGGAGGTAGTTGGCTAAGCGTTCGGGGACTTCGCGCAGCGTTAGGTGGTCAACCAAGTTCGAGAAATGGCGGAGATGGCGTGCAAAACTTCGGAGTAAGTTGATGGCGAGGTCGGGCTGTCGTTCGAGGAGCTGTAAGAAGGGTTGTCGAGGAAACAACAAGACAGTGGTTGGTTCGATGGCCGTTGCCCCTGCTGGGTAGGGCTTTCCATCCAGCGCTGGGACTTCCGCAAAATGATCGGCCTGACCAAAGACATGCAAAATCTGTTCGCGACCATCTTTTGCCACCTTAAACACCTTGACGCGACCCGACTGAATAATAAAAAAACCAATGCTGGCATCTTCCTGCTGAAACAGGCTTTCCTCCTTTTCGTAAGACTGAGGAACGGCCAGATTGGCTAGGGATGTGAGCTGAGCGTCGGGCAAACCCCCAAAGAGCATCGTCTGTCCCAAAAATGTGGTGATGTCCGTGGTGGTTATAGCCGTCACGTTAGTTTGCGAGGTATCGGTCATGGTGCGAGTGGAATGGAATCGCCATCCCAAAAGTTGGAGGAGAAGAGAAAACTTGGGATTTATGTTGGGTTGATTTTGACTTAAGTCAAAGCCTGGTGAGGGTGTCTGTCTCTACAGTAGGGACAGCTTACTGGAGAACCAAACCATGTTTTGTGAACAATGTGAACAAACCGCCAGCGGCGATGGCTGCCATCAATTTGGTGCATGTGGCAAAAGCCCGCAGGTGAATGCCGTGCAGGACTTGCTAGTTCACTGTCTGCGAGGCTTGACACCTGTTGTGCTACAGGCCAAAGAACTGGGACTTGAGACCCATGAGGCCGATGTATTCACCTGCGAAGCCCTATTCGCCACGATGACCAATGTGAACTTTAATGCTCGACGCTTCACGGACTATATTGAGCGGGCGATCGCCCTACGCGAATCCCTCAAAGCACAGCTTCAGCCCCAGCTTGGCTCTTCAACTTGGCCAGAGATTGCCACCTTTTCACCTGATTTCAACGACAGCCTGGTTGAACAAGGACAAGACGTGGCTCTGAAGTTTATCAGCCAGGTGGGTCAAGATGCGGTGGATATCTTTTCTCTCAAGCTGACGGTGTTGTATGGCATCAAAGGCGTTGCGTCCTATACGTTCCATGCCTATGAAGTCGGACAAGAGGATGAAGCGGTCTATCGCTTTGTCTATCGGGCATTGGCGGCGCTGGATGACCGCAGCCTGACCTTGAGTGATTGGGTGGCTCTGGCGTTAGAAGTTGGCGCAGTCAACCTGCGCGCGATGGAACTGTTGGATGCAGGCCATACCGATACCTTTGGCCACCCGGTGCCGACCACTGTGCCCCTCAATCCCAAGCCAGGAAAAGCTATTTTGGTTTCCGGTCATGATATTCGCCAGCTCAATGCCATTTTGCAGCAGACGGCCGATCGCGGTATCACCGTCTATACCCACGGCGAACTGTTGCCCGCTCACGGCTATCCTAAGCTGAAAGAAACCTATCCCCATCTGTATGGTCACTACGGGACGGCGTGGCAAAACCAGACGCGGGACTTTGCGAAATTCCCTGGGGCGATCGTGGTCACCACCAACTGCCTAATGCCAACCCACGATGACTACAACGACAAGCTATATAGCATTGGCCCCGTGGGCTATCCCCACCTCACCCACCTACCTGCGGGGGCTGATGGCATGCCAGATTACACTCCGGTTATCGACAAGGCGCTTTCGCTGCCTGGATTTACAGAGGAAGTATCGTCCAAGTCGGTCACCGTTGGGTTTGCCCACAATGCGGTGTTGAGTGTGGCGGATACCGTGATTGGTGCGGTGAAACAGAGCAAGATTCGGCACTTCTTCCTAGTCGGGGGATGCGATGGTGCAAAACCGGGGCGCTCCTACTACACCGAGTTCGTAGAACAGGTGCCGGATGATTGCGTCGTGTTGACTCTGGCCTGTGGCAAGTTCCGCTTCTTTGATAAAGACCTGGGTAGCATTGAGGGCTTACCGCGCTTGATGGATGTCGGGCAATGCAACGATGCCTACTCAGCTATTCAAATTGCGATCGCCCTGGCAAATGCCTTTGAGGTGGATGTCAACGATTTGCCCCTCTCCATGATTCTGTCCTGGTATGAGCAAAAAGCCGTGGCGATCTTGCTAACGCTTCTGCATCTGGGGATTAAGAATATCCGTCTGGGGCCAACTCTCCCGGCGTTCATATCACCCAATGTGTTTAAGCTGCTCTCAGAAACCTATCAGTTGCAACCTATTACGACTCCGGCGGCAGATCTAGCAGCTTGTCTTGGTTAGATAGCGGTTGCCTGTCGGTTTGAATTTAGGAGAACCTGGAGCCTTGCATCCAGGTTCTCTGCTGTGGATAGATCTTTTGTTATCTTCAAACACCTTTGAAGGCGATCGCCTCTTCCATTTCCTGCGGTGTCGGTTGCTGCTCGGGGACTGTAGCATTGAGCCGTCGCACACCAATTTGGTTGAGGGCAATACCGATGAGGATGACGGCACCGCCGATGTACTGCGCCATTGTGGGTGCTTCGCCGAGAACTAGATAGGCCGCGAGAACCCCGGCGAGGGGGGTAAAGGCGGTGGCTAGGGAGATTTCGCTGGCGGTGCTGAGCTTCAAGCCTGTGAACCAGGCAAACTGCCCGCCGACGATAATGACCGCTGCGTAGAGCAGCATCCATTGCCACAAGAATGGCGAGGCTACATCCATAAAGTGGCTGGGGTCAAACAGGATGATGGTGGCGAAGAAGAACGTGACAGTGCCCACCAGCATCCGATAGACGTTGAAAATGCCCAGGGGAATTTGTGCCAAACTGACTTTGCTAATGAGGTTGGAGACGGCCTTGAACACGGCGGCGAGCAGCGTTAGAAATGCGCCTAAACCAATATCGATGCCCATGCCCATCGTCATCATCACCTCTTCGGTGGGAGATGGCAGCAGGACGGTAAGTGCCACGCCGACGAAGGCAAGAACGGCGCCACCGATGACCCAACCATTCACCCGTTCACCCAAGAGCAATACGGATAGGGCTAACACAAGTGGCGTATCAATTTGCCCAATCAAAATGACGTTGTTGACGGCGGTTAGAGAAAGCGCCGTGAAAATCAGTGTGGGCACCACCGCTGCGGTTAGAACGGCAAGAACGCTGAGGGTCAACCATTGCTTGGTATTGATCTGGCGCAATATGGGCATGCGCCATTGCTTCTGATGCAGCACCGCCATGAGGATCAGCGCGCAGAGATTGCCGACAAAGAGCACATTGCAGAAAGAGATAGGATTGCGCCCATCGATCAGATTTTGGTCGCCAATTTCCGTGAGCTTGCGGGTGATGGCGTTGGCGGCTCCAAAGATGGCGATCGCCACCATCAGATAAACCCGTCCCGAGAGTTGAAGCGTGGGCGGCTGGCGTTTCATGGAGGTTCCTGCAAAAACGTCTGATGCAAGTTTAAGGGGCGACGCCCGGAATATGTTGTTTTACAACATCCCATTTGCTGCACTTCCAGTAATCCACATGGGAGCAGATCAGCCCCTCTCCATTCACTGTTAGTTCGCTCCAGCCGGGAATCTGGATGCGCGGTTGCCAGGGGAGGGGCGTTGTCCAGTAGAGGGTCCAGTCGCTGCGAATTTCGTCGCCGTTGCGTTGGATGTCGTGCAGTTCTAGGTAAGGCTCGCGAAACCAGGTGTCGATGAAGCCCAACATGGTTTGATAGCGATCGCGCCCCCGAAACTCGTTCATCGGGTCTTTGAAGTACACATCCTCGGCGTAGAGGCTGTAGGTCTGGTTTTTGGGAAAGCGGTCATAGTCGGCCTTGAGCGTTTCGATAACATCCATGTCCATATCCATCAGCATCCATCTCCATTCCATTATTGATAGGACTTATACCAATTCGCTAAGAACCCACTACAGATTATTTTTTGAAAGCCGCGCAGTGCGCGGCTTTCAAAAAATAATCTGGTTTTGGTTTTCGTAGAATTGGTATTACGCATTGGACATGCAAAACCAAAGGAGTTTGATAATTTTTGGGATGCTCTGCATCCCAAAAATTATCAAACTGCGTAAGCCCTAATAACAAGCAATGAGAACCAGATGGTGGATTGATGAAAATCCAATCGGTTGGTGTGTTACTTTGTGACCGCGATTAAACTCGACTTAGTTTGAAGACTTGGGTCTCCAGCGAAGTTTTATCGTCCGTGGCGGCGGACTCTACGTAAATGGCCGCGCATTTAGTCGCCAGGGCCTTGTCTTAACCTGAGATAAAGACGATTAAGCGGGTGAAATGTCGGATGAGTCAAAGAGAAACATGAAGCAAGTGGTTGGGTGGCGACAGTGGCAACGATGGATGGGGCAGGGGATGGCGATCGCCCTCGTCCTGGGTCTAGGTGGCTTGACTGAAACCTTGTTGCCTCGTTGGGGACAGGCGGCTGAGCAGGTACAGCTGAACGTGGTGGGGCCAGCGACGGTAAGCGTTTCGGTGGAGTCTTTGCGACTGTTTGCGGAAACGGGAGAAATTCGTTCCGATTTACGGTTGTTTACCAATGCGCTGGATGAGCCAACCCGCGAGGCCTTTCGGCAAGTGTTGCTGCGGCCCATTCCCTTCGACGCCGTGAGTATTAGCAACATGACCTACTCGCCCCTGGGGCGGGATGTGATTGCCCAAGTGAGTGAATTCATTCGGGTTAGCCCGGAGGTCAATGGCTTCAACGCCATTCGAGCGGCGGCCATCAATGCAGCGGTGAACGCCGATGAAGAGGGGTGGACGGTGCTGGATGTGCTGGCAGCGTTCCCCACCGAGCGGGTGGAGGTGGAAGTGGGCGAGATGCTGGCTCTGGTGCGATCGTTCGCCGACTATGCCGAATACAACCAGGCGATGATCGAGGCGGTTCGTAGCCGAGCGGCGATCGAAGCGACAGATCAAGAACCCGTCGATGCAGCGCAACTGCCTGACCTCAGTGTGCCCGGTGCCTTCACCTGGGTGCAGGCCACCGTGACGGTGAACAACCCTGCCCTGGGCCAAACCGGAGACGGGCTAACAGTTAACTATGACTATGACGTGGATGTGTATGTCCCCGAGGGGCTGACGGCTCCCGCGCCCATCGTCATCATTTCCCACGGCTTTGGGGCACTGAAGGAAAACTTTATCTTCATGGCGGAGCACCTTGCCTCTCATGGGTATGTGGTGCTGGTGCCCGATCATGTAGGCAGCAACCTGTCCTATCGCCAGACCTACTTGCAGGGGCAGTTGAATACCCTGCTCAGTCCTATTGAGTTTATCGATCGCCCCCAAGAAATCTCTTTTTTGATTGACGAGCTGGAGCGGTTGGTCGAGAGCGATGAGCAATGGCGCAGTCTGTTTGATCTGGAGCGCATCGCGGTCATGGGCGACTCCCTCGGAGCAACGGCGGCGCTTGCCCTGAGTGGAGCCACATTTAATATTGATCGCCTCCGTGAGGTCTGTCAGCAGCCCAACCGCATCTTCAACGCGGCGCTGTACTTACAATGTCGAGCCCAGTTTTTGCCCCCGACTACCTATGAATTGGAGGATGAGCGGGTGCGAGTGGCGATCGCCGCCCATGCCTTTGGCCAGGGACTATTTGGCCCCAACGAAATGGCCGCGATCGACATTCCCCTGCTGATGGTGTCGGGCAGTCAGGATATCGTGGCTCCGGTGGTGCTGGAGCAGTTCTATCCCTTCATGTGGCTGCAAAACGAATCACAGTATCTGGCCATGCTCGATCCGGGGAGTCACTTTTCCACCAAACCCGAAGGCGCGGACGGAGCCGAGTCATTACCGCCCTTGCTGGTTGGTTCCTACGGAGAATTTGGCCAGCGATATTATCGAGTGCTGGCGCTGGCATTTTTGAATGCCCACCTGCGGGAGCAACCAGAGGCGTTGCCCTACCTCACCGCCGCCTATGCCGATAGCCTCAGCGCCGACGCCCCGATGCAACTGGACGTGATTCGCTCCCTCACCGCCGAGGACATTGAGGCCGCCTATGGGCGATCGCCCCTCTATCCCCTAGAGTTCCCCACGCCGGTGGCGACCGTTGCGCCAGATCGGGCGGTGCTCACGCAGTTGGAGACGGATCCAACCCTGCGGGCGGCTCTGCGGCGGGATGCGGCTCCCTTTGGCTTTTTGGATGGCACCACTGGAAGCGGAGGCGATGCCGACGCGGATCGCTGGATTGGCTACTGCGTGGATTTGGTGGACGGACTGGCCGATTTTCTCGGCGATGAGTTAGATATTGCCCAGGGTGTGGTGCCCAGTGAGTTGCCATCGACCCTGGCCAATCGCTATACCCTAATTCAGAACGGTACGGTGCATTTGGAATGTGGTCCCAACAGCATTCGCAGTGACATAGAAGGCGTGCAGTTTTCGCAGCCTATCTTTGTGGCGGGCACTCGCTTGCTCGTGCCCAATGTGGCTGATCCGGTGAACCCGAATGTGGCGCTGCCTGGTGTGCGATTGGGGGTGCTCAGCGACACAACAAACGAGCAGTTTTTACAGCAGGCCTATCCGGAAGCGGAGATCGTCACTTTTTCCGGGATAGCGGCGCGGCAGGAGGCCTTGCAGGCACTGGCGGATGGGGCGATCGCTGCCCTGGCGGAGGATGACATTCTGCTCCTCGGCGAGGCGATGCACCTAGGGCTCAACCTGACGGATTATCAATTTGTTCCCAAATTCCCACTAACCTGCGAGTTTTATGGGTTAGCATTGCCAGCAGAGGATCCCACTTGGCGACAGGCTGTTAATACCTTTTTGGAGAGCGATCGCCATTCACAAATCTTCACTGAATGGTTTGGCTCTGTGGCTGCTGCAGAACTCGACAACACGGCATTCTGCCTGAATCGTTAATAAATTCGCCTGCGGGCGATCGGGGGGTTCCAGTCAAAAGTGGAGACACCCCTGAAGTTCGGTGTTAGGATTTTCCACAGACAAAACAAGAAAGACGAAAAAGGATAAAGCATTCGATGATCGGAGAAATAGACAAGTCGATCTCTTTCGATGGAAGAGAGATTCGACTGAAGGTAGGTCTGCTCGCACCGCAGGCCGGTGGAGCCGTACTAGTCGAATCCGAAGAAACCGCTGTATTGGTCGCCGCAACGCAATCCTCAGGACGAGAAGGCATCGACTTTTTGCCGTTGTTGGTGGATTACGAAGAAAGATTGTATGCCGCTGGGCGCATCCCCGGCGGTTTTTTGCGCCGAGAAGGGCGTCCGCCTGAGAAGGCAACGCTGATTAGCCGCTTGATTGA
>JBCBSJ010000100.1:0-15472 GCA_039819245.1 Cyanobacteria bacterium J06638_20 | reverse complement strand
TCTAGTTTGGGTGCGCCTCAATGAATTAGCTCACCAGATGGGGCAAACAATTTACCAACTCAAGCACGGCCTACTCGACCACTATCTCTGTCAGCAACTCAAGCACCCTTCACTCAGGATGGTCGCTGCGTAAGTCCTATTTAATTTAAAAGTCCTACTAAGTCGGTATAGTTAAAACCCTGTGCTGCCCGCTAAGCAGGCAGGACAGGGTTTTAACTATACCGAGGTACTTATCAGTTGCGATAAATCACGTACATCCCAACGAGATAAAGCGCCACCAGTGCCATCACATCCCAGGTGAAGTACAGGCGCGATCGCCGACTAGCACGGTAGATCAACCCCACCATGGCGATCGCCGTCATCACAATGGCAACCGTGGCTGAAAACAGATGAACAAAGTGGTTGGTCGCACGGAATAGGCTACCCCGTAGATAAGCGATGTCATAGGTCCCGAGGATCGCCATGTTGAAGAGGTTGGAGCCAAACACATTGGATACAGCCAAATCCACGGCGTTCAGGCGAATGGCTGTTATCGACACCACCACTTCTGGCAGGGAGGTTGCCACAGAGAGCAACAACGCCCCCACAAAACTTTCCCCCAACCCAGTAATTTCAGCAACGCGATCGCCAATCGAGGCCAACCAAATGCCCAATCCCACAATGGATATCGACAGCGAAATAAAAACTAGATAGGCGCGGCGGGGTGTGATGTGGTCATACTGAAACATTTCCGACTCTTGCTCCAGCACCTCCGTCCGCCGTCGGAGTTCAAACTGGGCGAGCAGATAGGCGCTCAATGCATACAGCAACACAAGCAACGCACTGGGAAGACCAAACCATCCGATAATCAAGGCTTCCCCATGATCGGATGACAGCATGCCCAGAGCCGCGACCCCAATCATCACACAGCCCAACCCAGCAGAAATGCCATGACTAATCTGGGCCTGAGTGAGCAGCGGCTCAGGCCCAGTAAAAACATCGAGAATGGCGAGAATTAGCAAGTTGAATAGGCAACTCCCAAAAATGCCACCTACCGCCAGATCTGGTGACTTAAATATCCAGATTGCCCCTAACCCGGTAGCCAACTCTGGCAAAGACGTCGCTCCAGATAGCAATACGGCTCCGACCCATGTCCGCCCCAAACCTGTCTTTTCTGCCAGTACATCTGCTGTGCGTGACAGCCAACTGCCCACCAGAACAACAAGTGCGATGCAGACTAACGTTTCAATCACCAAACCCATGCTGTGTTGTCTGCGACTCCCTTGCTCGACGATCTATCTCTGTTTACAAGAACTTGGCACGATTGTATGTTCGACAGTCAAAACCTGTCCGAGCATCTCGAACAGGTGGCTCCATGCCAAAATATCCGTTCATTATCCCCTGAATAGGGCCGAGATCAAGGTTAGGACTTATGTAAAACGCTCGGAGCCCTCTGTCCATTCGTTGACAGTGTGGCCACAACGCAAATAAATTATCACCAGAAAATATTTAATAATACCAATTCGCTAAGAACCCACTACAGATCATTTTTTTGAAAGCCTCGCGCCGCGAGGCTTTCAAAAAAATGATCTGGTTTTGGTTTTCGTAGAATTGATATAAGTTAGAACCCCTCGCACCTAAAGTACAAGGGGTTCAAGCTGTTTCAAGCGACTGATCTGACTTTGGCTTTTGCAGATGATAAACAGACCACCAGCGTAGTCCAGGGACACCTACAAACTATTGTTGGGAAATTGAACGGGGCATCGAGACGCTAAACGGGGCAATTTTCTTCAACACCGAGCAAAATCACCACTGTAGGTTTCGTCACAAATCCGCATGGGCAGTTTATCCGCACAGCAAGTGATGTAGAAGGTCACGAGGAGCTTGCCAATGCGGAGGCGATCGCAATCATCTAAGACATAACGCTGCATCGGTTGGAGGCGCTGGGAGTTGAGCCAGGTGCCATTACTGCTGCCTAGGTCGGTGATGTAGAACCCAACTTCGGGCTGATAGGCCAGGATGGCATGGCAACGGGAAATGGAATTGTGCTGGCTGCGAATCGCGCAGGTAGGACTACGGCCAATGGCCCAGCCCGAGGCTATCGGTGCAATCTCCACTTGATTGGTACAAAGACAATTGCTAGCAATGCAAGCCCCCTGCTCCAGTTCAACAGCCTGGATGTAGCGAAAACTAGCATGCTGTAACTGCTTATCTTGGAGGACTTGGCGTACAAGATTGGTTGTGTGCTCAGACACTATCATGTCCGACCGATTATTGTAGGGAGCTGCGGCCGAAGCAGGTGGAGGGATTAAAGCATTGCAGGAAGGAAGAGAGGAATTGGGTTCACGCATGGGTTCAGCTCTGGGGTCAAGATAAGTTCCGGCGTAGATGCGGATAGCTGCGTCCTGATAGAGAAGCAACAGACTTCAGTCATTGCAACTAAAGTCATCGAGCTGGGACACACTTTTCGCAACAGCTCGTCGTGGTAGAGATAACGAGCATAAGGGTGGATACCGAGATCACACCGACGACTGCATAACCGGAGCAGGAAAGATATCAACAAAGCATGCCGTATGCAGAGCCACAGGAGGTTGAGAGGGGTTTGCTGCACCCAATAGTGTTATCTGTCGCAGGGCAACGTGAATATACATTGCAGTTTGTTGATACTTATTAAATTCCCATTCCTACAATTTTTGCAAGCTGGGTTTTCACGGATTTATTGAACCTTCACGCAGAAAGAGGAAATATCGATGCACTCTCTTAAAGGTTTATCGAACCTTTATGCAGAAGGGGAATCACTTCTTTGCTCCCTTAAAAATGAGTCTTGACTTTCTCTAAATGTATCTACACAAGCTAAACAGGGCTTTACAGGGAAACTGAGCCATCTTTTGCAAAAACTGTCAGACAAAAATTGCCAGACAAACCTTCAATCAAGGCTGCGATCCTATGGGAAACATCATCCGCAAATTCTCGCAGCAAATTCTAATAAGATGGGTCGCGCGATCGCACAGCGCATAATAGGCTTCGCCAAGTGATCCGTTACAGCTTTAGGCAGTACTTAAGATGCACCCATAACTAACGGCAAGCGACGCCAAAACTCTTTTATGGCGACTTTCATAATTGTGGCAAACTTCGTAGTGTCGACAGCATACAATTCCGACCCCCAAATATTCAACGTGGAATCATCAGCATTACCCGGTATTCAAAAAATTATTTGCTCCGGTCTAAATACGCAAAGACCTTCCTGAAGGTTAGCCTACTCAATATGAATTAATGTTTCAATTTTGCAACATTAATTTGTGGATTCAGCAGGGAATTCTCGTTAGCTAAATCCCCCTATGTTGATCACGTTCAACGTCATTTGATACAAACCACGATTAATGTAAAAGCATATGAACGAAATTTAACAACATATCTGACAATTTCCTTAAGACAGGCCAAAAATCGAGTTTCCTATTAGAAAATTCACGAGACGGATTGAGAGGATTTTTGCAGCATCCTACTAACTATCCCTGCCTGGTTGTCTCTCGTCGTTTCATTGCATGCCCAGGCAGTTTTTACTGTCTTTATGTTGCTGATTAAATCGTGAATCGATGATTCGTGAAACAACGAAGCCATGTGATAGGTCGTGTCGAAAACAGGATGGTATCTGATTACGGGATGGTTACGCTCAAATCATCTTCAGCCCTCGTCCTATAAAGGCTTGAAGGTGCCTGCGTTGCTCTTTTGGAGATCAGTAAGCTGATCAATGCCAAGTTTCTTGTCGGTGTTTCCCAGGCTTTGGCAGATGTAGAGGTTTCCTTTGCACCCAAATTCCATCACCGTTTAAATACCTCATCAATCATCCTTAAAATCACATTGATTTCGAGACAATACGTTTTGTTTTGTCTTCCCTGTCAGTTTTTGGGCATTGCCCATTTATTCGGTTGACTGAATTCTTTCCTCAGTCTGAATTATTGCCTCGTTTGCCTGATATCTCTTTGCTATTAATCCCCGAGCAGCCATGATGAAAAATTCCCCTTCCCCTTCTCCTCAAGGCCTATATGATCCCCAGTTTGAACATGATGCCTGCGGTGTTGGGTTTGTCGTTCACATGAAAGGCCAAGCCTCCCATGGAATTGTGCAAGACGGGCTAACAATCCTGGCCAATCTAGAACACCGGGGTGCGGTGGGAGCCGAAGCCAACACAGGAGACGGGGCCGGGATTTTGCTCCAAATCCCCCATAATTTTTTCGTGCGGGTGATGGGTGAAATCGGTGTTTCTCTACCCGCCGCTGGGGAGTATGGGGTGGGGATGATTTTCGCTTCGCCGGATGCTGCTACGCGATCCCGCAGTCGCCAAATTTTCGAGCAGACGGTCGCCGAAGAGGGATTGACGGTTCTCGGGTGGCGGAATGTGCTGACGGATGATTCGTCGATTGGTGAAACAGCAAAAGCCAGCGAACCCTTTTGCCAGCAGGTGTTTATCGCGCGTCCCGATGGATTGGCCGATGGTTTGGCCTTTGAGCGCAAGTTGTATGTGATTCGCAAGCGATCGCACACTCGGATTCGCGTCGCAGGGATCGATGCATTCTGGTATCCCACCAGCCTGTCGGCGCGCACGATCGTCTACAAGGGCATGCTGATGCCGCTGCAGGTAGGAGAGTATTTCCCCGATCTCAGCGCGCCAGATTTTGCCAGTGCCCTGGCAATGGTGCATTCCCGCTTCAGCACCAATACCTTCCCCAGTTGGGAGCGATCGCACCCCTATCGCTACATCGCCCACAACGGGGAGATCAACACCCTGCGCGGCAACATCAACTGGATGAAGGCACGGCGATCGCTCTTTTCCTCCGAGCTATTTGGAGACGACATCCACAAGATCGATCCCGTCGTCAACGAAGAGGGCAGCGACTCGCTGATTTTCGACAATGCGCTAGAGTTAATGACCCTGGCCGGGCGCTCCTTGCCTCACGCGGTGATGATGATGATTCCGGAACCCTGGAGCGCCCATGAATCCATGAGCGACGAGAAAAAGGCGTTCTACGAATACCATTCCTGCCTGATGGAGCCCTGGGATGGCCCCGCTTCCATTGGCTTCACCGATGGCACGGTGATTGGGGCGGTGCTGGATCGCAACGGACTGCGCCCCTCTCGTTACTACGTGACCCACGACGACCGGGTGATCATGGCGTCGGAAGCCGGGGTACTGCCTGTGGAGCCCGAGAATGTGGCGAAGAAGGGGCGGCTAGAGCCGGGACGGATGTTCCTGGTGGATATGGCACAGGGGCGCATCATTGCCGATGCAGAAGTCAAGGCCGATATCGTCAACGCCCAGCCCTATCGAGACTGGCTCGATCGTTATCTGGTGGATTTGGCAGATCTGCCGGACGCAACGGCGGCTGAAGCACCGACCTTGCCTCTGGTACAGCGGCAGAAGACCTTTGGCTACAGCTTTGAAGAGCTGCGGATGCTGTTAGCACCGATGGCAAAGAACGGGGTGGAGGCGTTGGGATCGATGGGCACGGACACGCCGCTGGCAGTGCTGTCGAAGCGTCCCAAGTTGCTCTATGACTACTTCCAGCAACTATTTGCCCAGGTCACCAATCCCCCCATCGACTCGATTCGTGAGGAAATTGTCACCTGTCCCACAACCACCCTCGGCTCAGAGCGCAATTTGCTGGAGCCAACCCCCGAAAGTTGCCACCTAATTCAGCTGAAGAAGCCCGTCCTGAGCAACGAGGAGCTGGCAAAACTGAAGGCGATCGCCCACGGCGATTTCAAATCCATCACGCTACCCATCCTCTTCGACCCGGCGGAGGGGACGGCTGGCTTGGAAGCCCGGATGACAGCGCTGTATGCCGAGGCTGATGCGGCGATCGCTGAGGGAGCCAGCATTTTGATTCTGAGCGATCGCGGCATTGATGCCGACCATGCACCGATTCCCGCATTGCTGGCGGTGGCTGGCTTGCATCACCACCTGATTCGCCATGGCACTCGCACCCGCGTGGGGCTGGTACTGGAGTCTGGGGAACCCCGCGAGGTACATCACTTTGCGGTACTAGCAGGCTACGGCTGTTCAGCGGTAAATCCCTATCTGGTGTTCGAAACCATCGACGCCATGATTCAGAATCGGGAATTGCTGAACATTGACATCGCCACCGCTTGCAAGAACTATGCCAAAGCGGTGACCAAAGGGGTGATCAAAATTGCCTCGAAAATTGGTATCTCCACGCTTCAGAGCTATCGGGGCGCGCAGATTTTCGAAGCCCTGGGGCTCAATCATGATGTGATCGATCGCTACTTCACCTGGACAGCCTCACGCATTGAGGGGGCGGATCTGGACGTGCTGACCCAGGAGGCAGTACTGCGCCACAGCCATGGGTTCCCCGCCAGTGCGGCTGAGGATTTGACCCTGGATGCAGGAGGTGAATACCAATGGCGCAAGGATGGCGAGAAGCATCTACTCAGTCCAGTCGCCATCCACTCCCTGCAACAGGCAGTGCGCGCCGGAGACTATGGGCTTTACAAGAAATATGCAGACATCGTCAATGAACAGAGTGAGCAGCATTTCACCCTGCGGGGATTGCTGGCGTTCAAAGAGCGGGAGGCGATTCCCCTGGAAGAGGTAGAACCGGTGGAGGCGATCGTTCAGCGGTTCAAGACCGGGGCGATGAGCTACGGCTCCATTTCTAAGGAAGCCCATGAAGCCTTGGCGATCGCCATGAATCGGCTGGGCGGCAAGTCCAACACTGGGGAAGGGGGTGAAGATCCCGATCGCTACACTTGGACAAATGAACAGGGCGATTCCAAAAACAGCGCCATCAAGCAGGTGGCCTCTGGGCGCTTTGGGGTAACGAGCCTCTATTTGTCTCAGGCCAAAGAAATTCAGATCAAGATGGCGCAGGGAGCGAAGCCTGGGGAAGGTGGACAACTTCCCGGCCTGAAGGTCTATCCCTGGGTGGCCAAGGTGCGTCACTCGACTCCCGGCGTGGGACTGATTTCGCCACCACCCCACCACGACATCTACTCCATTGAAGACCTGGCAGAGTTGATTCACGACCTGAAGAATGCCAACCGAGCGGCTCGCATCAGCGTCAAGCTGGTGTCAGAAGTAGGGGTTGGCACGATCGCCGCTGGGGTGGCCAAAGCTCATGCGGACGTAATCTTGATTTCCGGCTTCGATGGCGGCACGGGGGCATCGCCTCAAACCTCCATCAAGCACGCCGGATTGCCCTGGGAATTAGGACTCGCCGAAACCCACCAGACCCTAGTGCTGAATAACCTGCGTAGTCGGGTTGCTGTGGAAACCGATGGACAAATGAAGACGGGACGGGATGTGGCGATCGCCGCGCTCCTGGGAGCTGAAGAGTTTGGCTTTGCCACCATGCCTCTGGTCAGCCTCGGCTGCATCATGATGCGGGTCTGCCACAAGAACACCTGCCCAGCGGGCATCGCCACCCAGAACCCAGAACTCCGAAAGAGCTTCCTGGGTGATCCGCAGCACACCGTCAATTACCTGCAGTTTGTTGCAGAAGAGTTGCGGGAAATCATGGCGCAACTGGGCTTCCGCACCCTGAACGAGATGGTGGGACGCACCGATGTGCTGGAGGCACAGCAGGCGGTCGATCACTGGAAGGCTCAGGGCATCGACCTGTCAAAGATTCTCCACCAGCCTGAGGTGAGCGATGAGATTGGGCGCTACTGCCAGATCGCACAAGATCATGGGCTAGCGAAGTCTCTGGATATCACCACGCTGCTGGATCTGTGTGAAGGGGCGATCGCCCAAGGCACCCCGGTTCGCGCTACCCTGCCCATCCAAAACACTAACCGGGTGGTAGGAACCATCCTCGGCAACGAAATTACCAAGCGCCACTGGGAAGGCTTGCCCGAAGACACGGTGCATCTCCACTTCCAGGGCAGTGCAGGGCAGAGCTTTGCTGCCTTTGTGCCCAAGGGCGTGACGATGGAACTAGAAGGGGATGCCAACGACTACTTCGGCAAAGGGCTCAGCGGGGGCAAGTTGATTGTCTATCCATCGAACGCCTCGACCTTTACGCCCGAAGACAACATCATCGTGGGCAATGTGTCTTTCTACGGCGCAACCAGCGGAGAAGCCTATATCTACGGCATTGCTGGCGAACGCTTTTGCGTCCGTAACTCGGGGGTCAAGGCGGTGGTAGAAGCCATCGGCGACCATGGCTGTGAGTACATGACGGGCGGCAAAGTCGTCATCCTCGGCAAAACTGGGCGCAACTTCGCGGCTGGAATGAGCGGTGGCGTTGCCTATGTGCTGGATGAGGTAGGCGATTTCTCGACCCGCTGCAACACCCAGATGGTGGGGCTGGAAACCCTGAGCGACCCAGAGGAAATCCGAGACGTTCATGAAATGGTACAGCACCATGCCGCCTATACCAATAGCCGCAAGGCGAAGCAGGTACTGGAAAACTGGGATGCCATGTGTCCCAAGTTTGTGAAGGTGATGCCCCACGACTACAAGCGCGTCATCCAGCACATCCAGAAAGCCCTGGCAGACGGACTCACGGGCGACGATGCGCTAACTGCGGCGTTTGAAGAAAACGCCCGCGACATTGCCCGCATCAGCGGCAGTTAACCGACATGGGTTAGATCTTCGACTTCTTAGAGAAGTCGAAGATCTGCCGAAGCAAGTTTCTCCTTGACAGAAACGTTCGTCCCCCTAAAAAAGCCAACATCATAAGCATTGGAAACCACCATGACAAATCCTGCCCAACCCAATCTTTCCTTTGATGCCATCGTGGAGGCGATCAGAAATCTGGATCTATCTCAGAAAGGAAAGTTGTTCGCCATCCTAGATGATGTGCTGTTTGACGCAGAAGAAGCCGCCCAGGGTGATCCCACCGTTTTAGTCGAACTTGAGGAAGCACGGCAGGCTTACGAAGCCGGAATCTATCGCACCGTCCAGGCGGTATGGAGCAATTCGCTGGAGTAATTCCTCTTAACATCGTGTTTCAAATCGATTTTGGCTTCTAAGAACACGCTTTAGAACCCACCTAATTACACACAAACCCCTTCACGAGCAAAGCATTAACGGATAGCGCATCATGGGAAAACCAACTGGATTCATGGAATATTTGCGGGAAGTGGCGTCTGAAGTCTCCCCGCTCGATCGCATTCGCAACTGGGATGAGTTTCATCTGCCCATGCCCGATGAGAAGCTCCAGACTCAGGGAGCGCGGTGTATGGATTGTGGTACCCCGTTTTGCCATACCGGAATGACCCTCAGCAACATGGCGAGTGGCTGTCCCATCAGCAACCTGATTCCAGAGTGGAATGACCTAGTGTATCGGGGGCTATGGAAAGAAGCACTCGATCGCCTCCACAAAACCAACAATTTCCCTGAGTTTACCGGACGGGTTTGCCCCGCTCCCTGCGAGGGTGCTTGCGTTCTGGGCATCACCAATCCCCCCGTCACCATCAAGAATATTGAATATTCCATTGCCGAAAAGGGATGGGAGTCGGGCTGGATTACCCCTACTCTCCCGACCAAGCGCACGGGCAAGAAGGTCGCCATCATTGGCAGCGGCCCCGCCGGGCTCGCCGCCGCGGCCCAACTCAACAGCGCCGGCCATTGGGTCACCGTGTATGAACGCGCCGATCGCCCCGGTGGACTGCTGATGTATGGCATCCCCAACATGAAGCTGGATAAGCAAAAGGTGGTACTCCGTCGCCTGGAAACGCTGGAGGCCGAGGGCGTCACCTTCATCTGCAACACCGAAGTGGGCAAAGACCTGCCCGCCGAAACCTTGCTGAACGAATTTGATGCGGTGCTGCTTTGCACCGGATCGACCCGCCCCCGCGACCTGCCCATCGAAGGCCGCAACCTCAAGGGCATTCACTTTGCAATGGAGTTCCTTACCGGGAACACTCGCACGGTGTTGCAGGGAAGTCCTACCATCGACTACCTTTCTGCGGCGGGTAAGAATGTGGTGATTATCGGGGGCGGCGACACCGGAACCGATTGTGTGGGCACCTCCATCCGCCACGGTTGCACCAGCGTGACTCAGCTAGAAATCATGCCCAAACCACCGGAAACTCGTGCGTCCAGCAACCCCTGGCCCGAGTATCCCAAGGTTTACAAGCTGGACTATGGCCAGGAAGAAGCCGCTGCCATGTTTGGCGACGACCCCCGCACCTACCTGACCACGGCAACGAAATTTGAAGGCGATAGTAGCGGCCAGGTGAAAGCGATCCATACGGTGCAAGTGCAGTGGATGCGGGGCGAAAATGGTCGCTTCAGCCCCCAACCGATTTCGGGAACCGAAAAGGTGATTCCCGCGCAGCTTGTACTGCTGGCCATGGGCTTTTTGGGACCAGAACAGCCCCTGCTCGATTCTCTCGGTCTAGAGAAAGATGCCCGTAGTAATGTGAAAGCGACCTATGGAGCCTATGCCACATCGCTTCCTGGTGTGTTTGCCGCTGGCGACTGCCGTCGGGGACAAAGCCTGGTGGTGTGGGCCATCAATGAAGGGCGGGAAGCGGCGCGGGAATGCGATCGCTACCTGATGGGTCACACAGACCTACCCTAAGGCAGGGTCGCATTTCGAGTTTTTGAGCAAACTGGGAGAACAACAGTATGGATTCCACGAAACCCCGCAAGGTCTATCACAACCTACGCTTACTGGATCATGTGAATGCGGCAACAAGTGCCATGTATCGGCAAATGGCTCAGGATATCTTGGCAGACCCCGAAGTCGAGTTGGTCTGGCGACAGGCGATCGCCCATCGGCTGAGCGATGCCAACATGATGCTCGAGCATCAAACCGTCGGCAAAGACGACAGTTACTAACCGACAGCGACGAGACAGCCGCTAAACGACAGCCATTAGACGACAGTTATTAGGCAAGATCGACGAAGCAACACCTTTTGTCTGACTGTCGTCGATACTGCTGTCGTTAATCATTCGTAAACTTCTATAGTTCCCGCCCCACCGAAGTTCTGTTATTTTCTAAAGGAACTTGGGCAAGATTGTAGCACTTGCTTCTGCATGGCTCTTGTAGAGCGTTAATGTAGGGCAAAGCTTTGCATAGGCTGATTGTTCCTTTAACTCTTCGAGACAATGCCTGCACCCTTTCGTGAGCCTCCCTCCTCCTCACCGATACAATCCACTGGCTCCCTAAAGTGGATGCATTGGCGGGAGCAACCCTCTACAGCGTCTCGGCGATCGCTCAATACGCGAAGATTGAACTGGAACAAGCTCGGAACCTTCGCAGGCAGTGCCTTGCTGGCTTTTATGGGAAGCTTGGGATTAGGAAGTTTGGGATCGGGTGCCGAGGCAGCAGAGCAGGTCACAGTCAAGCTAGGCCCACTCGAACAATCGGTCACGGTAGACGACCTAGAGTATTACGCCCGCACCGGAGAAGTGCCCGACTCCTTGCAACTATACGGTTGGGCACTCAATGAACAAACCCAGCGGGCATTGACGAATCGCGCCCCCTTATCCCCAGCGGTGGGGCGGCAGTTGGTCAATGATTTATTGAATTCCTCGGCAGGCGATCGCTTCCTCCAAACCCTCCAGGAGGTGCTTCCTGGCAGTACCCGAGATGACTTATATGCCGCACTAACCGATGCAGCCGCCCATTCCGATGGCTTGACCCTGCTAGGTTTTCTGGAGGAATATCCTCAGGAGGGCGTCACGGTCGATCTGTCAGCGGTGTTTCAGTTGGCCTCGGAAATGAACCTGCCCTACTGGCAGAGTCAGTCCCTTAGCTCGGTGCTGGAACAGGAATTGACCGTGCCCCAGGTGGCTTCCTTTACCACGGGCATTGACCCCACCAAACCGGGAGAGCAATGGGTGCGGGAACGAACCTTAACCCTGCATGATCGCGATCGCCATCGCACCATTCCCGTTGATCTGTACTGGTCGCGCCATGGCCACAACGGTGGACCAGTTGTCGTTATTTCTCATGGTTTTGGAGCGGATCGCCGCTTTCTAAGATATCTAGCTCGCCATCTGGCCTCCCACGGGTTTACCGTTGCTGCATTGGAACATCCCGGCAGTAATGTGGCGTGGCTGGCCTCGGTGATCAATGGCGAGGTACTGTCCGATCAATTTGCAGAGGTGTTGCCAGCAACGGAATTTATCGATCGCCCCCGCGATGTCAGCTTTTTGCTGAGTGAGTTGAACGAAATTGCTCAGCAATCCTATTACCTGCGGGACAAGATCGACACCAATAATGTTGTCGTGATTGGACATTCCCTGGGGGGCTACACCGCACTGGCACTGGCCGGTGCTGAGTTGAACCTCCCCAACCTGCGCGAGTTTTGCAATGGCCCGGATCAGTTTGGGTTGTCAGTGGCAGATTGGCTGCAATGTACCGCGGTGGATTTGCCCGACGACCTGCCCGACCTGCGCGATCGCCGAGTCAGCCGCATCGTGGCGCTGAATCCACTCATTGGGCGCTTGTTTGACGAAAAGAGCTTAGAGGAAAACATCACCATTCCCACAATGTTTGTTACCTCCACGGCCGATGCTATTACCCCGGCGGTGAACCAGCAGCTTTTGCCCTACACCCATTTGCAAAATGAATAGCGCTATCTGTTGACGGCGATCGGAGCGACCCACCTGAGCGTTGGCGATCCCGAGAATCTCAACCCGGCCCTCAATAAAAGCTTGTTTGTGCGAGAGCGGGGATCGGATGAAACCGAATCCCTACGGCTTCTGCTGCAAGGGGTAACCCTCGCCTTTACCAAGCAAGAAACCCCTGACGCCCACCGCTACCGTCAGTTTTTGACCCCGGGTTATGCCCAATCCTTTTCGACATCAGACCTAAAGCTGCGATTGAATGCGTCGGTACCGCCCAACCTCTTCAACTGGTTGCAAATGGCAGCGCTGCCTCTGGAGCAAATGACTCTGATGCCCGACCCCACCCAGCCCGAAAAGGCACGAACACTGCAAGCAACCTATGCAGGGGTGGTGATGCTGCTCCTATCCGTTCCCGTGGCCATGTTCATTCTGCCGGATATTCGTCTGTTCTCGGCTCTGCGGCGATCGCTCCGCACAAAACCAACACCGCCCACCACGCTTCCTCTACCTCCGGATCCCTCAGCCTCCTCAGACTCCCCCGAATCCGAGTAGAGGGATTCGGGAGCACTATTACGTTCGTTAAAAACGGTTGGGTGCGGCAGGTTCCACCCAACCGTCTTATACCAATTCTACGAAAACCAAAACCAGATTATTTTTTGAAAGCCGCGCAGTGCGCGGCTTTCAAAAAATAATCTGTAGTGGGTTCTTAGCAAATTGGTACTAATGGATAAGACTTACGTGTTTGGTACGACAACCCAAAGCAGTTTGATGATTTTTGGAGCGCACTGCACTCCAAAAATCATCAAACTGCTTAAGTCCTGATGGAATTGGTTTATTTTTCTGCGATACACCAAAATTTACAGTTCATGAAGGGGCGGAGAAATTGGCGAAATTCCCTCTTCTTCGCGTCAAAATAAAAAGCAGGGTGTCAATTCAAAACCGCAATTCTTCGTACAGGCTAGCTTCAGTTCCAGGAAGCCGAAACGACCCAATGAGCCATGGCAACGAGATGCATGGTCATTGGAATTGTGACAATTACCGAAGATGAATTAATCCTTAGTCATAGATTGCATTTTGTAATGCAAATCGGGAGCGCTACAGGTTTGTCGCTGTAACTATCATCTAAACTCCAGCGATGCCTGCGTCCTTTGGCTTCGGCTACACCAAGCAGCCTGTCGAAATCCTTTATCTTCTCTAATCGGGTGAATCAATGTTTCTCAATCTACCAACCTACTTGATATGGCTAACGGGTGGTCTGTTGATCCTAGCCCTCAGTTTTGTTACACCCGAGCCAACTATTTCGGCGCTGGGGATTGCCGCTGTCATTACGGCGATCGCCGCGCTTAGCGTCACTAACGTCTCTGTACAGATTCTGATCTGGGCCATTCTAGCCGTCATCCTCTCCCTCATCCTGCGCGGCATGGTTCCCGCCGAATCTGCTGCCGGACTAGAAGAACCACCAGAGGCCAATGTACAGATCACCATTCCCCGGGGTGGGGTAGGCGAAGTGACCTATGAAGGCTCCTACTGGTCTGCCCGATGCCAAATTTCAGATGTTAGCATCGCCGTAGGAGAAACGGTGCGAGTTGTTGGACGGCAGGGCAATACGCTCATCGTGCTACCGATCCGGTCTGCCCAGGAAGTGGGCGATCGCCTGCCCCGCCACGGTTCATAACGGCATGGACTGTAAGCTCAAGCCAACACCCTTTTACATCCACGCCTTTTACATCCACGAAAGAGAGCAGGATGTAGACTAGAAAAGCAGATGTACTCCTTTTTCTCTCCATCTTTGGTCAGAGGCAGTGCTCGGAGACAAGTTATGCAATCTATCATCGCCGCCCTTGCCCTAATTGCTGTTGGCTATATTGTGGGCTCAGTTCGCACCATTAGCGAAGGCAACGAAGCGCTCGTTGAGCGTCTGGGGAAATATCACAAAAAGCTGAATCCAGGGCTTAATTTCATCGTCCCTTTCCTCGACACCATTGTCTTAGAAGAACCCGTCAAAGAGCGGGTTCTCGACACGGAACCTCAGGAAGCCATCACCCGGAACAACGTTTCGGTCAAAGTGGATGCCGTTTTGTACTGGCGGATTCTTCAGCTTGAACGAACCTACTACGCGGTCGAGGATGTCGAAACGGCCCTACAGAACCTCGCAACGACGACACTTCGTTCTGAAATTGGACGGATGGATCTGGCGCAAACCTTTTCCTCACGCAACGAAATCAACCAATCTCTGCTACAGCAGTTGGACGATGCCACGGCTACCTGGGGGGTAAAGGTAACACGGGTGGAAGTACAGAAAATTACGCCCGCTCGAACCGTTATGGAAGCCATGGAGTTGGAACGCGCCGCGGAAAGTAAGAAAAAGGCTGCGATTTCGGAAGCCGAAGGTAAGAAGCGTGCCGCGATCGAAGAAGCCGAGGGGGCCGTGCAATCCATGAAGCTGATTTCCGAAGCCCTCCGCTCTAGCCCGAATAGTCAAGAAATCCTGCGCTATCTCGTAGCACAGAAATATGTAGACGCTAACTATCGCCTCGGCGAAAGTCCCAATTCCAAGGTGGTGTTCATGGATCCAAAGGCCTTGACCGAAGCGCTGGGCGACCTGCTCTACACCGAAGGTGGGAACCCTATAGGAAATGGCCAGGCACCACCCCCACCCCCACCGTCTGATGCCAATCCTTAATCCACTAGACATGACATTTAGCTCAAGCAGGGTAACACAAGCCTCACGTTACCCTGACTAAACGCTTTGAAGATGTGGGTGCAATGCGCTCCCCTCTTCAGCAACGTTCAACAAACTGAAAAGTCCTCAAGACCCAAATAGCGTTTGTGCCTGCCGCTTAGCCGCAGGTACAAACGCTATTCAGCTTCTTTAAGCGGATTTGATATTAGATCAAATCCGCTTAAAGAAGCCAAATTATGTTTTGTGCGCGCCGCTGAGCGGCGCGC
>JBCBSJ010000099.1:0-15477 GCA_039819245.1 Cyanobacteria bacterium J06638_20 | reverse complement strand
TGCCCAATAAAACCAGCGGCTCCAGTAATGAGAATGCGATCCATGTCTCTATCCAAATAACGAAGGTTTAGTTGCTTGAGTCGGTTTCTATTCAACCTGCCCATTTAGAGTGCCTTACTCGCTCTAAAAAATGGAGGTTGAATCCATGAATTAGTCTCAGATTTATCTTTCAGCCGGGTTTACAAGGGTTTGATGTCGCAATACAGCTTGCCGTTTGCGTCTTTCCATTCATAACCAAAATGTTCTCTCTGACAGATATCGTGCCTCACGGTTGGCGATCGTACATGGGGGCAGGGGCGAAATACGATAGGGTGAAAAAGCCAGCGATATTCGGCAAATCTTGTAGTTTGCCATGCTGTAATTCACCTTCCACGCAATGACACGACTCCGGCTTGACCCTCACTCTGTTTTATCCTGCGATCGCCGCTGGTGGCGAGTCTTCCTCCTCCTCGTTTGCTGCATCACCTTTCTAACAGGATGTAGCTTGCCTCAGGTATCGGCGGAAGAGCGCCTGTTTCTACCCCTATCGGTCGAGTTTTTGGGTGAGTATGTGCTGCCGCCCCAGGAGTTTGAGGGGACCCGGGTGGGAGGGCTGTCGGCGATCGCCTATGAGCGCCAGAGCGATCGCTTCTTTATCCTGTCGGATGACCGCAGCAACTTTGCCCCAGCCCGGTTCTACACCCTGACGCTGCAGCTCGATACGACTGATTTAGATGCAATGGGAATTGCAGGGGTTACCTTAGAGCAAACCATTGCGCTGCAAAACCCCGAGGGAGAACCCTACGCAACTGGCAGTATTGATCCAGAAGCGATCGCATTATCTCCTCGGCAGAGCATTTTTGTCGCGAGTGAAGGGGATACGAGCCAGGGCATTCCACCCTTTATCGATGAGTTCGACCGAAATACAGGGGAATGGCTCAACGCACTCCCGATTCCTCGTCGCTACTTGCCAGGAGAGCAGGATGGGGAACCCCTCGGGGTACAAAATAACCTCAGCTTTGAGGCCCTGGCCATCAATCCGGGTGGCTTTACAACCCAGAGTGGGTATGTCGAGCCGTTTCGGCTGTTTGCCGCGACCGAATCCTCCCTAGTGCAGGATGCGTCGACCGATGTGGCAGCAGGTGAACCCATTCGGATGTTGCATTATTTAGTCGGAGAAGATTTACCGTCGCTGCTGGCTGAGCACCTCTATCCCTTGGAGCCGACACCGGAGGGGGTACTAGTTAATGGATTGACGGAGTTGTTGGTGTTAGATCAGGCAGGACATTTCCTCAGCCTGGAGCGCACCTTTGGGGCGATGGGAGCCGGGGCAAAGCTATTTCAGTTGGCGATCGCCGATGCCACCGATACCTCCGGTATTCCCCACTTCGTTGGTGACCTGAGCACCATCCAACCCATCCGCAAGCAATTGCTGCTCGATTTGCGAGAGCTTGGCATTACCCTCGATAACCTGGAAGCGATGACCCTGGGGCCACGCCTTCCAGACGGCAGCCAAAGCCTGATCTTGCTAAGCGACGACAACTTCAGCGAAATGCAGAAAACCCAGTTCCTCCTCTTTCGCCTGACCGGGCTATAGGTATTGCTGAACAGCAAACGGTGACGACCTTACTGCTGCTGTTGCAGCCAGTCGCTCCCGATTTGGATGGTGACGTCGGAATCAAGATTGCCCGTACTCTGTACGAGGACTTCGCCAATCCCAAGGGCTTGCTGAACGGCGATCGCCTCATTGCGATTACCACGCTGGGCAATGATGCGCGTTGTGCGCAAAGGTTCGGTGATAGAGATATCAGGGTAAGACTGGTAAAAGCCTTGGAGATCAAGCTGGTTGAGCAGCGTGTCGATCGCCCCTTCATCCCCCGTACTGTCTTGCACGGCAATGGTGACATAGGACGGATCAACGTAATCGCTGCCATCCGACAAATCCACCTGCGCCGCATCCGCTGCGATCGCTGTCTCAACACCCGGTTCTTGGAAGTACTCTGCCACCATGTCATCAATCGCCGAGAGGTGGGGCAACCAGTAACTGGCTTCATACTGCCCATTGCCGCTAAATTCTCCGGGCAGCATTAGCATTTGCACGTCTGACCGCTCGATCTGAGAGGCATAGGCCGTCAGGGCAACCAGCTCCTCCACCGTCAGATTCGTATCGACATTTTCTTGAACGACAGACAAAATCTGCGGGATACGGGTCAGGGTGTTGGGGCTCAGGGCTTGTTCCACCATCGCCCGCATAAAGGTTTGCTGTCGCTGAACCCGACCGATATCGCCATAGGCATCGTAACGGAACCGCAGGAATTGCAAGGCTTCGTCGCCATCAAGATGCTGCTCACCTTCCTGCAGATCGATGTAAAGGTGTTGACTTTCATCGGTATATTCCATGTCTCGGGGAACATAGAGAGTCACACCGCCCAAGGCATCCACCAACTTTTCAACCCCCTGCACGTTGATCCGCACATAGCGATCGATGGGGACATCTCCCAATAGGTCTTGAATCGATGTGGCCGACAGGGCAGCACCCCCATACAGATTGGCCTCATTCAGCTTAGTCATGCCAATCCCCTCGACATAGGTGCGAGTATCGCGGGGGAGGGATAGGACAGAGAGCGACTCCTCTCCAGGGTTGAAGCGAATGAGGAGCATGGTGTCGGACAACCCCTCAAAGGAATTGACCAAGGCATGGTAGCCCAGGTCTTGCACCTCGGGGGGCGGGTCATTAACATCCGAACTCAGCACCTTCACGCCTAACACCAAAATGTTGACCGGGCGCGTGATTTGGGGCAGCCGGAAACTGAGACCGGAGGAAATGTCATCTTGCCCAAACACCGCCTCTTCTTCTGGGCTGAGCTGGCTTTGGAGCAAAGGTGTGCTGGAGAGGGAAAGCGCCAGGACAGCTCCGGCGATCGCCGATGTCATACCGACGCTAAATAATCCTAGGAAAAACCAAATTCGTTTAGCACGTTTTGGTCGTGCCGCCTTTTTTCTCGAGGACGCAAGCCAGTTGTGAACTTTTGGACGAACCACAGATTTCCTCAACAGGAATACGATGTAAAACCCAATTTTGACGCGCCGACACTAGATTTACCTCAGCCTAGCCATAGTGCTGATCGTCGGAACGACAAAGCTGAAAATCAGCCGAACGAGGGGAACAAATCGCGACAAACGTTTAATAAAAACAGGGGGCGTTTCCGATTGCTGCGATCGCCAAGCGAATGCACTGGGCGTTGCTTTCAACCTTCCAAGCGAGGGTACGACAGTCCGGGATAATCGAGACAATCTATTTAGCCAGGAGTAAGCCAGATAGCCACCAGTTCGCTGCAGAAGGGGATCAGCTAGGAAGATGGTGCTGATTCATGCTGCATAGTAGCAAGGTTTTGGAAAATTGGGATGACTTTTGTGTCAAGGCTTAATGTCTGCATCAAAGCTTAATGCAAGCGTCAAGGCCGAATGCCATTGTCAAGGATTGACACCTGCGTCAGGCATTAATACGTCAGAAATAATTCAGAAATAATTAGGGTAAGCGATCGCTCAGTTCGCTAATCCCTGGGACATGGAGCGATCGCCGTTGCCACAGGCGATACATCAGCCATAGGTTCATGCCAAAGTAGGCCGAGGTGGCTGTGGCATTGAGCACCCACAGCGGCAGCGAATGCGCCGTTTGCGCCCCAACCCCTGAGAGCAAGTAGCTCAGCATCCACACCATTCCCAGGGTGACGGCGGTGCGGCACACCGTCCGCTCTTTGCGATCGCCCTTCCGCTGCGCCAATCGCCACCCCGCCGGAAAGACCCCGATCACCGGAATCAGGTAAATAAACAGCCGCATCCGTTTCATGGCTTGCGGGTCAAAGGGGTCGTCGTAGCGAGACATGGCAAGTGAGGGGAAAGAGATTTGTGTCAATCCTAGACCTTTGACCGAATAACAAACCAAATAGATAGTCAATTGCTAGGATACGGGATTCGTCACCGTTCCCATAAACAGGATAGCCCCTGTTTCATTGTCCTGGATGGCGTAGAAGAAGGGGCGATCGCACACCATCTGGAAGGGAGGATCCATCGGAACCGAGGTGGTGCCAATGCCGACCGACGTAGCCGCCGCCGCCTCGGTGCCTGCCTCATCCACTTTAATAAATGTGCGGTGTTGTACATCGCTGATGTAGAGGGCGGCGTCTTGGCTCATACCATCAAACTCTGCGGTGTTGGGGTCAAACGCGCGTTCCATTCCCAAGGCTTTGAGAGCATCGTTGAGCTGGGTGCCAAACTCGCTCTCAAACCGGGGCAGTTGCACCATCCCTTCTCGATTGCCAGTGGCGGTTTGCCAGGTGTCCCAGTTCTCGGGAGTTAGCGTTTGTTGAAAATCGCTGAGGCTCACCCCTTCCCGTGGCAACACAACCACCATGCTGAGACGGCGATCGCCATAGGGCAGGTGAACCGCCTGAAATTGATCAGTCTCGGTATAGCGGAACCGCCCTGCCTGCCGCATCATCGGCACCATCTGGGAGGAACCATCCGCTAAGTTAAAGGATTGATCTTGGGTGAGGTCGGGGTCAAAGGGATTGCTCCAGGTGCCATTGAAATAGACAGCGTTGATCAAGAACAACACCTGTTCCGGCTGAATTCGCTGAACGATTTGGGGAATGCGGCCTTCGGTGCTGTCGCTCACCCATTCATTAATGATGTCGGTGGCATTGGCGTCCGCAAAGTCGAGGCGCTGCACCTCGGCGTTGTAGTAGGTCTGATTCCGCTGTAAAAACTCTTCGTCAAACGATACCCCTTCCCGACCCCACAGAGAGTTGGCGATGCCAATTTTCACTTGGGGGTCGGCCTGCTCCAAAAGGGTTTCTAGAGCCGCATTGGCCTGGTTAATTTCGTCTAAACTCATACCCTGCAATTCCAGCGCCTGCGCCATTGCATCCTGGGTTTCGCCGCTGGCTCCGTTGTAGGTCATGGCTAGGGCGATCGCCACACTGGAGGGCGAAATCATCACGTTCTCGTCGCCCGCTGACGATAGGATCTGGGAAAACAGATTGAACCCAAAAGTATTGTGCGCCACCACAAGGCGATCGTCCAATTCGGGCAGGGTCTCTGATGGCATGGCGTCCCCCGGTTCCTGTGCAATATCCGTGGGCGTGTCGCGCTCAGCAGGTAGGGAGGCATCGTCTGCCCAGGTGTCATTCACCGCACAACCCAAAACACCCAATATCAACAGACTACTAGCAATTGCTAGCGGCAGGCGGTATTGCCCAATGCGTGCATGCGTCTCAAATCCTTTTCTTGCCATAGTCCCAACTCCAGCAACTGCGCGTGTTGTAAAGGAATGCGGTCATCAAACATCGTCAAACGGCATTACAATGCATCATCTTCACAATTTCTACGATGCCATCCGGGGCAAAAAAGTTCGGCCACGTTGCGCATTTCGTAACGCCTGCTCTGAGACATCTTGTAGCCAGGGCTTACGGAGTGTGATGATTTTTGGGGTGCAGAGCACCCCAAAAATCATCACACTCCTTTGTTTTTTCATCTCCAATGCGTAAGTCCTAGTAGAGAATGAAAGAAATCTTGCAGATCAACGCTGCATATATTTAGTACTGAGTTAGACTGAGAGCCAGAAATTCAGGTGGGGCGATCGCCACATGTAGGGGTTCCGTTTCATCGCTTAAACAATGGGTTTCATCCGTTTAAGAACTCAAATAATAGGGTTCATATCGTCAGGAAATGGATGAATCTGGAACATCAACGGTCGAGTAACGTAAGCATGTGAAGGGGATAGGCTGATGGAATTCTGGGAATTTCTCATCCAACGGGAGGGCGATCGCTCCTGGCTACCGCTGGAATCGCCCGAGGTGGAGGTACTGGAAGGGCGCTATCGCATGGTGGCGCGGTCGAACCGTTCTCGGGTGCCCGTAGAAGTGGCGATCGCCCATACGCTCCTCGACGACCATCCTCCCCGTCGCCGCTTTCAAAAGCGCCAGGGCTTTACCAATCCCGATGGTGTGATGGTGGTCTTCCCCTACACCTGGCTACAACCGGGCTTGTGGGAGTTTCAATGCTCCGGTGAGCAAATTACCTCCGCAGGCCGCGACACCTGGCAACAAGCGGTGCAACTGCATGTGATTGCCCAGGAATCGGAGGTATCCGACGACTGGGTGCCTGAGCTGCCGAGCGATCGCCCCACTTTCTCTGCTGCAAATGTCCAGCCTCCTTTGCCTTTCGCCCTTCAAGCTGATGTTGATGAAGCGGGTCGCATTGATGCGAGCCTCACTGAAAGCGATCGCAATGAAACGCGAAATCCAACACCTGCTGATCAATCCGGTGAAACCGAACGACCCGTAGCACAGGCGCTGGACAGTAATCCTTTTGGAGCATTTTTGCAGCCAGATCCCCCTCCGGCGGAAGCCGCAACCACAGCTCCAACCAACGCGCCAGAAGCAACGCTTGCGTCCTCGGACTTCGCGTCCTCAGCATCAACGTCTTCAAACATTGATGCGATCGATTCGCCAACAGCGGATGATGAACCAGCCACCAACGCACCCATAACCGACGCATCAACAACGGAAGCCTCATCCCCTTTATCTGCGGAAGAGGCGCTGCGCCAACGGGCAGAGGCTGACTCCGATGCCGTCATGGCTTCGCTGATGGAAGGGCTGGAGTTGGACGATCTCGATGATGATGCAGCGCCTGCTGGTGAGGTAGCCAACGATGTCCTGGAAGCAGAGACAGACGACGAAAGCGCCCTCTCCATGCCAACGCTCGACCCAGACTCGCTGCGGTTGATATTGCATGAAACTAATCTGGTGGTGCAGCCCAATACGCCGCTGATCCTGAGTGGTGCGATCGAAGCCGTGGGAGAGCCCGACACACCCTATCTGCCTCCGGTGGCCTTGCAAATTACCCTGCGCGATCCACAAACCGCTTCGGTGGTGTTGGAAACGCGGCGATCGCTCACCTCTCGGTTGCTCCCCTGCTCCTTCTCTTGCCAGGTGGCACTGCCAGAAAATTCGCGCACCCGCCTGCTGATGGGCAAGCTGGCGCTGATTACCCTGGCAACGCCGGATGATGATCCCTTGATTCTGGTGAGTGAAGACTTTTCGGTGACCGCCAGTCTGGATGAGTTACTGGAGGCGATCGCCAGCAATGTATCGGCAGACCTGAAAGCCGCGTTTGGGGACGAGAAACCACCCGCCGCCCTTGACCTGAGCTTACTAAATGTTGTGCAGCCTCTCAACGATCGTCCAGCCACAATTCCCGATCGCCCAGCCACAACGCCCAAAACAGCCTCACTGCCCAAACCCTCGGAACCGCAGATCTTACCGCCCAAACTAGATTTTGAGGCGACGTCACGACCCAAACCATCAGCTCCCTCACCTATTAATTTGCCACAAATGCAGTCGGCGTTCGAGATGATGGACCCCACGACGGCAACGAAGCAAGCACCTCCCGACCCCTTTGTCTCCATCGAAAGCGACCCGCTGGAGGAAGCCGATGATGTGTTGAAGGGATTGGAATCTGTGGAGCAGTCTGATCAGGTTGAGCCTGAAGCCAACGAGGAACCGTTCGACCCGATAGCCTCAGCCGAAGAATTGGCCTTTCGCTCCCTAGACCTGCAAAACCGCTTTTTGGAACGGCTCAACTCCCTGGCAACGGATGAGGAACTGTCGAACTTCTTGGGCGATCGCCTGACACCCGGCAACAACTCAGCGGCAGCACGCGAAGTCGTCATCGAAGACGATGCTCCAGTCCCACCCCGGCGATCGCTTTTCTTCCAGTCAGCGCCTCGGGCAACAGAACCAGATCCAAACGCCTCCCTCAGTGCCGAACCGCTACCCACCCCTCACATCTTCGTTAAAACAGACGAATTGATCTCTGGGGAAACGGTCGATGTCACCGTCACCCTTCCACCCACTACCCATCCTGTTGGCGTCAAACTCTGGCTCCAGGATTTGCAAAACCGCGCCCTGCTTGATGGCCCCCGCTGGTTAATGAACTTTGTACCCAGTAGCAGCGGCGATCGCGAAGCCTGGACATCGCTCACCATCCCCCACGGGTGCCTGGAGGTGCAGTTTGAGGCGATCGCCATCGAACTGGTGACCCAGCGCGAAAGCCATAAGGTAACGTGCGATCGGCCAGTCATTCCACCCGATCTCCCGTCTCTTTCCCTGGATGAGCTAGAGATCTAATCCAGTCAGACCGACCCATTTTTTACCCGTGGTTGTTAATGTTAGAACCTACGTGTTGGGTACGAAAAACCAAAGGCTTTCGATGATTTTTGGGACGCTCTGCGTCCCAAAAATCATCAAATTGCGTAAGCCTTGAATGTGTTCATCGCACCAGCAATCATGGGCATAGCCTGCTCAGGTAAATATTTGTAACTCGTTGTCTTTTGTTAAAAATTCTTAGCGTATCGTCATTCCTTTTCCCATTGGCAGTAGATTCTTTACGTAATACCGTTCGGTTCATATCAGGACATTAGGAAAGAACTATGGCAGCGTCTTACTTACCGTCAATTTTTGTTCCCATCGTCGGTTGGGTTTTCCCAGCTGTTGTGATGGCCTTCCTGTTCATTTACATCGAGCGCGAAGATGCCTCTGGCATTTAGATCCAGCCTTCCGCTTTATTCCCAAAAAAACCTCGTAGTAATTAACACATAATCATCATGGAAGATTTTGTTCAGCCAGCTGGGGATCCCCAAATCGGTAACCTCGCAACGCCCATCAATTCCTCCGGCTTTACTAAAGCCCTGATCAATAACCTGCCTGCCTATCGAGCGGGGCTATCCCCCCAGCGTCGGGGTTTGGAAGTGGGCATGGCTCATGGTTACCTGCTGTTTGGTCCCTTCGCCGTCACCAGCCAATTCCGCAACACGCCCCTCGCCAACGAAGTTGGGTTGACCGAAGCAGTCATCCTGGTGGTGATCCTCACGCTCTGCCTCTCGGTTTATAGCAGCGTCGGCGTCAATAAGCCCATTTCCACCATCACGAACCCCAACCCTCCCGAAGCCCTCAGCACATCCGAAGGCTGGAGCGAATTTGCAGGTTCCTTCTTGATCGGTGGTATCGGTGGTGCAGCCTTTGCTTACCTGATTTTCAAGGTTGTTGAATCCGGTGTGTTTGAGACGTTCGGCAACCTGGTGGGCTAAGACCTGGTTTGAACGGTTGGTTTTTCGTCCTTATCACGCGGAAAACTCAAGCTAGACCAGGATGTTTAACGTTGCTCCTAGGCGATCGCTCGCCGTCAGATCAACCAACCACTTGCGTGGTTTCTAACTTCTTTCATCAGCCAATGGTCTACAGATCACAACAGAGGCGTGGAAACACGTCTCTATTTTTTTGCTATGCGTACCATCAATGAAAGAGAGCGCTGCTTGAGAACTCACCCGTTGGCTACTGCTATGAAACCGACTCGCAACCGCCGGGGATATTTCACCAATGCCGAGGGCGTCCGCTTTCCCAGCGTCACGACGGTGCTGAATGCCACTCGCCCGCCAGAAGCACGGGAAGCGCTAGCTCGATGGCGCGATCGCCTGGGAGCCGAGGAAGCAGGCCGAGTGGCGATCGCCGCCAGCCGACGCGGCACCCTCACCCACAAACATATCCGCCAATACCTCCAGGGCGAAGCGCTCCCCACCCCGCCCGAGCTGGTGCAGCCCTACTGGAACAGCCTCCAACCCATCCTTGCCCAGGTTCAGGCGGTGCATCTGGTCGAGCAGGTGGTGTTCCACTACGACCTGGGCTATGCGGGCAAGGTGGATTGCGTAGTGGATTATGACGGCGTCCCCTGCCTGTTCGACTGGAAGACGGGCGATCGCCCCAAAGGCAGCATTGAACGCCTCTACGATGGCCCCTTACAACTCGCCGCCTACTGCGGTGCCGTCAACCAGGAGTGGCAAGCGCAAGGCACAGAATCCCCTCAGGAACTCCGCCACGCCCGCCTCGTCGTCGCCCTCCCCGACCAACCCGCTGAGGTCTTCACCTTCGACCTGAAAGAACTTCAGCCCTACTGGGAGCAGTGGCAGGAACGGCTGGCGATCTTTCAGCGACGACAAGGCAATTTTAGATTTTAGATTTTAGATTTTGGATTTTGGCTACTTGCCGTTACTCTGGGACGATTTCGCCTGTTGTGTGGGAAACAACTGCCAGTTGATGGGGAGTAGTTTACGAATTTCTTTGAGAGAAACCCAGATAACAGCGATCGCCCCCAAAACTAGCGCGACCAAATCCTCTTCTCCCAATTCGGTTTGCAGCGTCTGAACCGTGAGTGCCCGTGATACCAGGCGAATGGAGGAGAGTACTGCAAACGTGGAAAGCGCAAGGGAAATAAAGTTGGTCAGGTCGAGTGGTTCCATTGAAGAACCGGACGAGGTTGTCGGGCTGGAGCGCGATCGCACCCACAACACATACATCAGCACCGCTACCGTCACCGCTCCCCAAATCACCAGAGCGAGCGTAGTGGATAAGCTTTCTGATTCAGTGGGCGATCGCTCTGTCGCAGTCAGGAGTAGGGGAAGAACAGCTTCTAGCATGAACAAACTCTGTCCCTCGCTATCCTCTGACATCCAATTGTTTTGACTGTGGCGTGTAGCTTGACCAAGCAAAGATAGCCGCGCAGATGCCGCCGATAATGGCACCGGGGAACTGAGCAATCATTGCGCCGAGCGTTGCGCCTCCAGCAGAGAGGGCAATGATGCGATCGCCGCGCTCCCAAAAGTCTGATCTTGTGTTTACAGCGACCACTGTTCGCATCGGTTTCACCACGGATCGCGCCACTGCTACTACATCATCTCCCGTCTGCAAAATCGTTGCTGCCCAACGTTCCAGTTCCGAGGGTTCCACCGTCAGGCTTCCGGCGGCAGCTGCACTTTTTGCCCGCTCATTTGCCTGATAGTGCCGCAACAAGTCGGTGTAAGCGGCTTCATAGTGCGACTGAAGCACAGTGTCTTGCTCCACCAGCGCCTCAATGTCTTGCGTGACTCCTGGCTTGCGCTGCTGAATATCCCACAGCACTACTCGAATCCGCTCTCGCTGTGCATCTGCCAGGGGTTGTGGCAGGCGCGGCAGGGTTCGTAGAAAGGCTTCGCAGGCAAAGGGATTGCCAGAGTTGAGAGACGTCATGGTGTGGGATTTCCCGTAAGAATGAATGTCGCCCAGTAGTACGGGTCGGCATAAGGCGGTTCCGTTGCGTTCATTTTATCCTGATCATTGGTAATCGCCTTTGCTATCCGCTCTGGTTCCTTATCATCCAAGCGTTGTGCTATTTGCCGCAACCACTGCGCCAACTCTGGATAGGTGACCCGCTGCAACCAATCCTGTGTCGCCCACAGCACCTCAGCGGGTGTCGGTCGGTCTGGGGAAAGCAGCCGATCGTAGAAATACAGCATGAAATACGTGCTGGATACCTCATCCACCAACCAGAGGCTACTCACCACCTGGGCAACCCCCGCTTTCAGAAAGGCGCTGGCCAATCCCATGTATTCCACCTCCAGCATTTGCAGCCCTGTCGCGGCAGTTTCGCAGGATGCGAGGCAAACCAAAGAATAGCTGGAGAGGTCTAGGGATTGGATGGCCTCGGCAGTCAACTCATCCGTGCCAGTGAGAGAGAGGACGGAACGGTGGGGCTGGCGGGTGTTGTAGGCTCCATGCCCAGTGAAGTGGAGGACGGTATGGGGGTGGGCGAATGCCTGCTGTACGGTATCTAGCCTTGCCTGCTCCGGGGAAAGGCGAGTCGGTTGTTGGAACAGTTGGGCAATCAGAGAAGACTCGATTCGGGAATAGAAGAGTGGCTCCAAGCTATCGTGGGCAGGAGCTTCCAGGCTGAGGAGGGCTGATTGGGCCGTAAGAGGAGTGAAAGCGTTGCAGGCTTTTTGGCTGATGCCGACCTGGAGGCTGGGCAAATAGCTGACAGTGAAGCGCTGATCAAACAAGGTGTGAAGGGGAAAGCGATGCAAATCCTGGTGAGGAACCAAAATCAGTCGCGACACGCCCGTCAGTTGTTTCTCCAGTTCTGGAATGCGAAGGATTTCGCGCAACCGCGCCAATCGTTCTGATAACTGCTTACGCCAGGGATGCTGTTTCCGCTCGTTGGCACGAACCTCTTTGCCTTTGAGCCGATAGTTTTCGTAATCCTGATTCCATTCTTTGACCCAGGTTTCAAAGGCTTGCTTTTGCTGCCGGGAGGCAGGCAACTGTTCCGAATTTGCCTCTCCATCCGGCAAAACCCACGGTTCTAGAGCATCTGCCTGCAGCACAAAGGTGGTTAGCACATCGGGGCTAATATGCCAGTACAGCGCAGCGGTAGATGCATCCAGAAACTCCCGCATCTGCTCCAGATCTGGACTCCACTGCGGCTCCTGCCATGCAGATAGCATCCAGTTCAAGCAACGGTTCTTATCTCGCTCGGCTTCCCGCAAGGCTAGAGCAAACTGAGCCTCTTGCACCAACAAGTCCACGGTTATTTGGCGAAAACTATAGAACTTAAACTCAAGCTGTCGTTTTTGGGCGGTGGGCGATCGATTCAACAAGTCTTGAAGCAGCGCAATCCATTGCATCTGCCATTGCCGAACCGCTTCAGAGTGTCCTAACCAAAGTTCTGCTCGAATCAAATCCTGAAGTGTTTCCAAATGCGCTTCTGGAAAGGATTCCGGAGTCAAGACCTCCAGCGCTAGATGATACTCCTGCACAGCCTCGCGAATCTTTGCCCCCTGGTGCCTTGCAAACTGATGATGGAAGTAATGTGCTTGCCCAGTATGTCGATGTAGATATCCCCACCCTTTGGGTTGCCACTTCCGTTGGACATGGCGCAATCCTTCTGCGTAGCAAGCCAATGCCCCTTGGTATCCCCGCTGATCCAATGCAAGATTTTGGAGAACTTCTGGCAATGTCCAAAGGATCGAGTTTTTACACTGAGGAGAATTTGCAGCATTGACACCACGATTTGCCCATGCCTGCCAGAAATCAAATTTGAGCACGATCGCCTGATCGAAGCTTTCGATCGCCGCTTCCTTTTGGCCTAAATCAGACAGTGCATTCCCCCGATTGTTCCACGCCTGGTGATAGTCGGGGTTGAATTCGAGGGCTTTGTCGTAGCTTTTGATCGCCGCTTCCTTTTGACCTAAGGCAGACAGCGCAATACCCCGGTTGTTCCATGCCTGGTGATAGTCGGGTTTGAATTCGAGGGCTTTGTCGTAGCTTTCGATCGCCACTTCCTTTTGACCTAAGTCAGACAGCGCATTCCCCCGGTTGGTCCACGCCTGGTGATAGTCGGGTTTGAATTCGAGGGCTTTGTCGTAGCTTTCGATCGCCGCTTCCTTTTGACCTAAGTCAGACAGGGCATTCCCCCGATTGTTCCACGCCTCGTGAAAGTCGGGTTTGAATTTCAGAGCCTTGTCTAAGCTTTCGATCGCCGCTTCCTTTTGGCCTAAGTCAGACAGGGCATTCCCCCGATTGTTCCACGCTGGGTGATAGTCGGATTTGAATTCGAGGGCTTTGTCGTAACTTGCAATCGCCGCTTCCTTTTGACCTAAGGCAGACAGCGCAAGCCCTCGGTCGCTCCACGCCTGGTGAAAGTCGGGGTTGAATTCGAGGGCTTTGTCGTAACTTGCAATCGCCGCTTCCTTTTGGCCTAAGTCATCCAGCGCAACTCCCTGGGTATACCACGCCTGGTGAAAATCGGGTTTGAATTCGAGGGCTTTATTGTAGCTTTCGATCGCCACTTCCTTTTGGCCTAAGTCAGACAGCACAAGCCCCCGGGTGTACCAAGCCTCGTGATAGTCAGGATTGAGGGCGATCGCCCGATCCCAACTGGCGATCGCGCCTACAAAATCTCCAGACAGCGCTTGTTGAAACCCCTTTTGAAACCATTGCTCCGCATCCGCTGATGTTTGTGAGGTTGGCTTTGGTGTAGACGGAAATAGCGCATCAACCGAAGTAAACTGAGCGGATTTCTGAGTCAGTTGTTGATAGCGGCGCTGGGCTTCCGTCAGGTCGGGTTGCAGTTGTATTGCACGGCGATAGCACTCTGCTGCTTCCGTTGGGCGATTCAGGTTTTCTTCCAGCAACAGACCCTTGTTGAACCAAGCACGAGGCAATTGTGGGTCAAGTTCCAGAGCGCGATCTAGGGCAGCTTGCGCTTCTTCCGGTCGACTCAGGTTCCGCAGGGCAACGCCTTTGCCATTCCAAGCTTCAGCGCGGGTAGGGTCAGCAGCAATGGCTTGTTCAAAGCTGTGCAGTGCTTCTGCAAACTGACTTGCACCAAACTGCTGCCGTCCCTGGTCAATCCAAAATTGTGTGTCGTTGGACATCCCTTCTGCTGCAAGAAAACTGAGTTGTCTTCATCGTAAGAGATCCTTTTAGAAAAATTGGGACTCAAGCCAACACCCACCCGCAAATAAATTGCGGGCTACAGGCAGTAAAGTCCGTTAAAACGGACTGAACAGCACTGAGACAGTTTGAGTCCACGCAAGTGGACTTGCTCCGGTAGCCCGCAATTTATTTGCGGGGCTACAGAAGGGAATGAGCTTACAACACTATTTACACAATCCCATCGCTTGAATCTGCTCCAACACCTCACCCGGTGTTGTTGCGATCTGCACCTGACCCAGAGCCAACTGCTTAAAAAACGCCTCGCTAACGGCATCCGATCGCACCAAAATCACAGGTTTTCCATTCTTCAGTGCCAGCGCTACTTCCGAGGCGGTGCCGCAGCCCATGCCGCAGGCGACGACGACATCGCTGGACAGCACATTGATGGCATTACGGGCATGCCCCATCCCCGTGAAGATGGGCAAGTCAACAGCAGGAGAGAGGCGCGTGGCATCTATGCCGGGGAGGATGCCGAGGGTGAGGCCGTTGGCGGCTTTTGCGCCTCGGCAAGCGGCATCCATGACGCCAGTGTCGCGTCCGCCTGTGAGCACAACCCAGCCTGCGGTGGCGATTTGGTAGCCGAGGTCGTAGGCGATCGCACACACCTCCGAAGACGCTTGGTCGCCCGGCCCCATGATGCCAACAATCAACCGTCGCATTGGGTTAGCCCTCGATCAGGCCGGGGGGTGGAGTGATTTCGACAAAGCCATTTTCCAGATCAACTACGGGGACGATTTCGGGGACGAAGGGAATGAGAGCTTGGGGACTTTTGGGATTTTGGGGTGCATCCAGGGTGACTTGGAGTAGGTCGTTTCCGGCAGCGAGGACATCGGAGACAAAACCGATCGCCCCTCCCGTTACCTGATCAATCACTCGCAAGCCGATGAGGTCGGCGACATGGTACTCGTTCTCTTCGAGGGGCGGGCGATCGCTCTCGGGGACGATTAAACGCCAGCGGCGCAGGGCTTCGGCCTGGTCGCGATAGTCGACCTTCGCCAGCTTGATGATGAATAAGCCCTTGCCGTGCTGGAAGCGTCCCCGCACCAGTTGGGTGGATTGGGGCGTATCGCCGTCGGGAGCCAGCAGCCAGCGTTCGCCCGCTTGCTCAAACCGCTCTGGAAAGTCGGAG
>JBCBSJ010000098.1:0-15757 GCA_039819245.1 Cyanobacteria bacterium J06638_20 | reverse complement strand
GTTTTGGGTTTTGGTTTTGGCAAGGTGCAAGATGTGAGACAACCAACCCTCAAAATTTTAAGTGTTTTGCCCAATACTTTTAGTTTGTCTGCCCTTTTGGGAAGATCGGTGGAAAGCAAGCAGGATAGAAACCCATGACGTTTGTTCAAGACGCGAAAGATACCAACCTCAAGCAGCCAGAGTACTATCTCAATCGCGAACTGAGTTGGCTCGAGTTCAATCGTCGGGTGTTGTCTGAAGCTTTTGACCCACGCACGCCTCTGTTAGAGCGTTTGAAGTTCACAGCAATTTTTAGCGCCAACCTGGACGAGTTTTTTATGGTGCGCGTTGCCATTCTGAAGGAGCAGGTGGAGGCCGAAGTTAGCCGTCTCACCCCCGATGGGCGTACACCCCAGCAACAATTGGACGACATCAGCGCCACCCTACGGCCCATGGTGGTTGAGCAGCACCACTATTTCCAGCAAACACTTCGCCCCCAACTGGAAGAGCATGGCGTCTTTCTGCTGAACTACATTGATTTGAATCAAGAGCAGCGACTCTATCTGAAAGACTATTTTGAAAAGCGGATTTTTCCTGTACTAACCCCTCTGGCCATTGATCCAGCTCACCCCTTTCCCCATATTTCTAACCTCAGCCTCAATCTGGCGGTCAACGTCAAAGATCCTCACACAGGAAATGAGCGGTTTGCTCGGGTCAAGGTGCCCAACACCCTGCCCCGGTTTATCGAATTTCCCAAGGAGTTGCGCTATCAAGACGATGGCAAGAAAGTACTCTGGACAGGAGTCACGCTAGAGCAGGTGGTTGCCCACAATCTAGAGTTTCTCTTTCCGGGGATGATGATTCAGGAATACTATCCCTTCCGCATCACTCGCAACGCCGACTTTGAGATCAGCGAGGATGAAGCCGATGACTTGTTGCTGGCGATCGAGCAAGAATTACGGAAGCGACGATTTGGCGGCTCGGTCGTGCGGATGGAGCTACACCCCACTATGCCCACTTCCGTACGCCAGATGCTGATGGATGAGATGAACATCACCGATGGCGATGTGTATGAACTAGAAGGGTTACTCAACCTGAAGGATTTGTTTGCACTCACAGGGCTGCCCTTACCGGAGCTGAAGGAACATCCTTGGACACCGATGATTCCCCACCGGCTGCGATCGCTCAGCGATGACCCCGACCTCGCTTCCGAGCATTCCGATATCTTTGCGGTCATTCGCGAAGGAGATGTGATGGTGCACCATCCCTACGAGTCTTTCAGCGGTTCGGTAGAAGCCTTCATTACCCAAGCCGCCCATGACCCGCAAGTGTTGGCCATTAAAATGACCCTCTATCGCACATCGGGTGACTCGCCTATCGTCAAAGCCCTGATCGCAGCGGCTGAAAACGAAAAGCAGGTTGTCGCCCTCGTCGAACTGAAGGCGCGCTTTGACGAGGAGAACAATATCATCTGGGCTCGTAAATTAGAACGTGTCGGGGTGCATGTGATGTATGGCGTTGTGGGATTGAAAACCCACACTAAAGTTGTGCTGGTGGTGCGTCAGGAAGGTGACCATATCCGTCGCTATATCCACATCGGCACAGGCAACTACAATCCCAAAACCGCTCGACTCTATACCGATCTGGGTCTCATGACCTGTCGGGATGATCTAGGAGCCGACCTGACGGATCTGTTCAATTTCCTTACGGGCTATTCGCGCCAGCATTCCTATCGCAAGTTGCTGGTTGCTCCAGTGAATTTGCGCGATCGCATGATGTCAATGATTCGTCGCGAAACTGACCATGCTCACAGTGGAAAAGGGGGACGCATCATCGCCAAGATGAACTCTCTTGTTGATCCCAAAATGATCCATTGCCTCTACGAAGCCTCCCAGGCAGGGGTTGAGATCGATTTGATTGTCCGCGGCATTTGCTGCTTACGCCCTGAATTGGATGGAGTTAGCGAAAATATCCGCGTCATTAGCATCATTGGGCAATTCCTAGAACATTCCCGAATCTTCTACTTTGGTAATGCTGGCAATGAGGAAATTTACATTGGTAGTGCCGACTGGATGCCTCGCAACTTGGATCGACGGGTTGAAGCGGTAACACCCATCGAAGATCCCCGATTGATTGCCCAGCTCAAAGACCTACTCGACATTTTCCTCCACGACAATCGCCAAGCTTGGGAAATGAACCCTGATGGGACATTCACCCAGCGGAGACCCAAGGAAGACGAACCAGAACGCAGCAGTCATGAAATCTTGATGCAGCGATCGCTCGACGCCAGCCATAACCATTAGTGCGCAGGCAGAGATCCGAACCATTAGGGCACAGGCAGAGATCCGATCAATCACTCAGCCCGCCGCTTTGCCATTGCGACTCATCCAAATATCACGGCCCACCCTGCGCTTGCTGGGCTTGCTGTAGCAGTTGCGCCGCACTATTGGCCCAAGGGGCATTGCCTTGGTTGGCATATAAATCGCGGGCATATTGGAGCACTCGCTGGGCTTCGCTGTAGCGCCGTTGTTCCAGGAAGACTAGCCCCGCTCCGTAGTAGGCATTGGCATAGTTGGGGTCCGCTTGTGCCGAACGGCGGAACGCGTCGAGCGCCATATCCAGGTTCCCTTGCTCAAACTGCAGGGTACCCAAGCTGTAATGGGCTTCAGCATAGCCCGGATTGATTTCGATGGCTCGCTGGAAATTGGCGATCGCCGTATCGCGCTGTCCCTGTTGTTGATAGACCAGACCCAAATGATAGTAGGATTCAGGGGCATTGGGACTGAGGCGAGCGGCCTGTTGGAGCGCGGCGATCGCCTCCTCTGCATTACCCTGCAGCCGAGAAACAAGCCCTAGGTTGTAGTAGGCCAGCCCCAGTTCCGGATCGAGTTGTGTCGCACGCTCCAGATATTGCTGGGATAGGTCGAGGTTGTTGCCTTCCAGCAACGCAGCCCCTAGGTTGGCGTAAGCCAGCGCAAAACTTGGGTCGACCTGGGTGGCTTGGTAAAAAGCATTGGCCGCCGCCTGTAACTGCCCCTGCTGGCGTAGAGCCAACCCCAAGTTGTAATAGGCGGGGGCAAGAGTAGGGTCAAGTTCGACGGCTCGCTGAAATGCTGCGATCGCGGCCTCAGGTTGCCCCTGCTGGATCAGTTGAACACCACGACTTAGTTCTTGCTCTGCGGCACTTAGGGGAACCTGAGCCACCACCGCAGACGATGCCATCGCCTCGGCGATGTTCCCAACCACCAGCAGCGTGGAAACTACCAAGGCTGCCCTCCACCGAAAATAAACCATGCATCACGCTCCCACAGACACCATGCTCCCACGACCAAGGAGGGGTAAGATTTCCGACAGGTCTAACAAGGCCGGAGTTCCCCTTCGAACTACAATCTATATCACCCAAACCCATTCAACCCACGGCACGCCATCGCTTGTACAACTGCGTGGTGGGCATACTTGCCATCTACAAGCCACCATAACCCAAATCAGGAGATGAAATAGGGCATCGGGCAATGGGGAGAACAGCTTTAATTGCTGACCTCTTGATCATGACTGATGTCTTGCCCCAGAGAGGGGTAGAAATCATCGGGCTCAGGCTGAGGAATGATATCAGGTGCCAGGGTTTGAATCGTCAGCGCTTGCGGTGGTGTTGCATCCGGCGGGTACAGAAAATCAATTTCAACCATCTGCTCTTCATCGGGTCGTAATTGCACAGTCAGCAACGGCTCGCCCTGCTGCCCCCGGCGCTGGACAACATGCACATAGCGGATACGCTCCATCCCCCAATTGTTCTGGTATCGGAGGCGCAACGAACCACGATAGAAGATTCGATTGAGGGGAGGGTTCAGAAACCGCAAGCCCGCGCCATCCAAATTTTCATCCTTGATCGGGGTCTGAAACAGAATGGCCACATTACGGGTACTGTCGCTGGGATTGTATAGGGGCAAATCCAGGTTGTACCGAATGCCGTAGTTCCCATGGGCACGATAGGCTGTATCCGAATACCGTGCCAGCATGGGCGCACTCTGAATTTGGCCCGTACCTAGGGTATTCCGGTCAACGGTGCTGATGGCATAGGAAATAGCCTCACCAGGTTCAGGGATGGTGAAGCGATCGCCATCTGAGTCGGTCAGTTCCGTTTCCCACAGCGATCCTTGCGCAACACCCGAAACCCGCCCATAAAAGAAACGTCCCCGCCCTAGCCGATCCGGTGAAGTCGGAGCAATGTCCCGTGGTCCAGCCAGTCCGCCCTCTTGCAACAACGTAAGCCATTCATCCAGGGAAGGAGCCCGCTCTCGGCCATCAGACAAAATACGCCCGAACATGCCTAAGCTGGCCAGGTAGACCGGGCCATCGCTATCGAGATACATCAACGCGGTGCGACCGTTGATTGGAACCTCTCGGTTTGGCGAAGCCAGCGCTACAGGGCGAGCCACCCCCTCACCATCATCGTCGGCATCCAACCCACCCAAGCCATAGGCGTAGGGGGGAAGTGGTGCGCCACTTTGAAATTCTTGCAAACTGCGCAATGGAATCGGCGCACTCATCAGTAACTGCGTCCGCTGCGGCGGCAGGGTAAAGCTGTTAGGGAGAAACCCTTGATCAACTCCCCGCAAAATATCCGTCGTCGTCCGACTGCCCGGCCCCGCAAAGACCTGACCCGCCGTATCCGTCACGTAGGACGGCAAATCATAAAACGGCGCTTCCTGACTGAGATAGGTGACTGCCTGCGAGACCTCGACCGTCACCGGTTCATCGCTGGGGTTGTGAATCAAAATACCCAGGAACAAGGTACGGACATCATTTGGGGTAGTGCCTCGAGCGATATGGTGGGCAAAAATATCGAAGCGCCCTTCAAACGCATAGTCCAAATGGGCGTCTGGCACAGCCATATCATCTGGAGGAAACGTCGAGAGTAAAATACCAGGCTGCTGAACCACCTCAGGGCTATTGCTATTGAAAACGGGAACCGAATCCAACTCGCCCGGCAGAGGTCGCACTTCGTGGGGAAGGACAATCTGCTCAACTTGAGGCGTTGTAGGCCGGGGAGATTCAACGGAGGATGGCGGCAATTGTGCCGGAAGCAGAAGCGACAGAAATGTCAGCATGTCAAGTTGACGAACACGACAAAGAATAAACGACAGCGTCAGGGGGCAGTGACCTGATTCTCATGACCTTCTGGAGTCAGCTAGGGTAAGAGAAGATAGATCATCAGCACAGACGAGTGAATCCTCTCTAAAGCAGCACCTGAAATAACCCTCTACCATCGCCAACGGACACGATGGAAAGCGCAGATGCGAATCAGGTCGCCATGAAGGCTAGTTTGATCCCGACGGTTTCCTGCATGCGTAAGGGTAGGAGTAATGTTGAACTCAAAATCAAACTTAACAATATCACTCCTCAGGCATGGTTTCGCTTTCCTCCAATGCAGAAGGAGAGATATTAAGATGGGGTAGACGTCATACCTAAACCTGAATCAGCACCCGTCTAAGCGGCACACCAAAGCCTTCATCCACTTTCTGGAAGAGGCGATCGCAAAATCCAAAGCGCCTGTGTGAGCAAAAGGTGGATCGTTATAGTCAAGCAGCAGTCATTTCATTCCTTTTTACTCCCACTGGGTAAAGGATTGCATCAGGATGAAACTAATCGCTGCGACCAAAGATTGATCAACCATCGGAGCCACTTTACTCAAGGCAAAATCGGCAAGGGATAGACAACCCAGTGTGATGCCCTAGCCTACCCAATTCCAGTAACCGGATCGACAAGTCAAATCGTCGCATCTCAAGAACATTACTGAAATCGTCATCAAAAATGGTCAGCGTCGTCCGATGAGGGAAGCTATAGGGTATCGATCCGCTTTTTGTTGCTCAGCCCTTCCCTTATTTGCTTAACCCTCAATAGTGGAAGGAAGACGGCATTCGGCTACCGGACTCCATTTGGGTTTGTCACCCTTCCCCCTGCAAAGCCTGGCAATTGCTAGATTAAGAATGACGTTTGCAGAATGACACCCAATATTCACCCAAGCCTTGCCCCTTACATCGTTTCAGGGGGACTGCAAGAAGCATGATAGAGATCCTCGCTGCTCTTTCTATTTCTGCGGCTGCTGGAATGCGGGTCGCACTACCACTCCTGCTAGTGGGGTTGATCTACAGTGACACCCTATGGATGGAGATGCCCTTAATCTCCCGCGTTCCCAGGAGTGTCGCAATCGGTGTGCTGGTGGGTTGGTCACTGTGCGAATTGCTGTTTTCCAAAAATCGTTTAACTCAGCGGTTCCTGCAGATCCTACAACTTAGCTTGAGTCCAGTTGTGGGGGCGATCGCAGGCATTGGTGTGGCGCGTGCTGTTACGATCGATCCACGGCTGCTGCCACTGATCGGCCTCATTGGCGGCTTACTGGCCCTCGTCCTACAACTGGTACAAGTAGGTTGGTTTTTCCGTCTGCGGGGACTTCCGCTCTGGGTCATCTTTTCCCAGGATTTTCTCTGCATATGCTTGGTACTCTTTGCCTTCGATGCCCCCAGGCAAGGCGGCTTGATTGCCCTCTTGCTGCTGTGGCTAGCCATTCGCAGTACCAAGGAATGGCAGCGCTGGTATCAGGGGCAAGCTCCCCGACCTTTGCGGCAGAGTCCCCGAAAAGGCAAGATCAATCCAGACTGATACACATTTGAAAAAGACCTGAAGCCTGTTTTGAACACAGTATACAAGCGACTGATTTCAGCACAAGCATAGGCCTGCCCATTACTGCTCTTGCAACAAACGTAGGTAGTTTTGCTTAAGTTGGTAATGATCCGTCGCTAGCCGTTCCGTCATAGCTCGCTCGACATCACTGATTTGTTCCCAGAAGGCAGCCGAACGACGAGCGGTGAGGAGTTCGTTCCACAACCGTTCGACAACCTCTAGAGTTTCAGACGGCGCATCATCCAACGCGCCTTTGATCGTCGCAAACGCTTCCTCAGCAGCGCGATGCTCTTTCGGATCTTTGGCCAACTCAATACATTCGTTCAAATCTTGACCCGTTGCAGTGGAATGCAGCATAAGCTCTTTAAGCAAAAGGACGACCCAGGCTGTTTACATTTCTTAAATTATTACAAATAGAACGACTGGATGGCAACGCCCAGCGACTTTGCTCAAACGAATCGCTTCCCTGGGGTATCTTTGAAATCTCTCCTATACTGCGGCTCTTAAGACGCGATAATTGAGATGATCGACGGTAACCTTTGGATGTCTGTAGCCTGGACTCGTTGCTCTACTCCCCCTGGGCAGATGCCAACGAGTGGATGGGTACGCAAGGGGCGATCGCCCTAGCTACGAAACCTATGGCAGCACCGTCATCGACTCTCACCACTACAGATTAAACAAGAAACATTACATGGATATGGGTAAGCAGCGCGTCCTTTCTGGCATTCAACCGACCGGTGAACTTCACTTAGGGAACTATCTGGGAGCCATTCGCAACTGGGTAGAGATTCAGCAGGACTACGACAGCTACCTATTTATGGCCGATCTCCATGCCATTACAGTGCCCCATGACCCAACGAGCCTGGGAGACAATGCCCGCAAAGTTGCAGCCCTTTACCTCGCTAGCGGGATTAGCTTGGAGCATGCCACGATCTTTTTGCAATCCCATGTGCCCGCACACAGCGAGTTGGCCTGGTTGTTTACCTGCATTACACCGCTCAACTGGTTAGAAGACATGATCCAGTTCAAAGAGAAGTCGGTGAAGCAGGGAGAGAATGTCGGGGCTGGATTGCTGATGTATCCAGCACTAATGGCCGCAGATATCTTGCTGTATGAGCCCGACAAAGTGCCCGTTGGTGAAGACCAGAAGCAACACTTGGAGCTGACTCGCGACATTGCAGCTCGCCTTAACTACCAGTTCAGCACCGAGGATAAGCCAATTCTGAAGCTCCCCGATCCCATGATTCGAAAAGAGGGTGCACGGGTGATGAGCCTAACGGATGGCACCCGGAAGATGTCCAAATCTGACCCATCGGAGCTGAGTCGCATTAATTTACTGGATCCCCCAGATGAAATTCGCCGCAAGATTAAACGCTGTAAGACGGACTCAGTGAGAGGGCTGTGGTTTGATGATGCCGATCGCCCAGAATGCAACAACCTGCTAACGCTTTATATGGTGCTCTCGAATCAAAGCAAAGAGGCCGTCGCAGCGGAATGTGCGGATATGGGTTGGGGTCAGTTCAAACCCTTGCTAACGGAAACTGCGATCGCCGCCCTCGAACCCATCCAAGCAACCTATCGCAGCATTACGGCAGAGCCAGGCTACTTAGACTCGGTGTTGAAGCAAGGCAGCGAAAAAGCTGCCACGCTTGCCGATCAAACCCTGACTAAGGTCAAGCAAGCAATGGGATTCCCCTTGCCGTTTCAGGTCAGCGATTAGGGTAAGCTGAAAATGCCTTATCTTTTGTAACCTCGCACACTGGCATGGCTTCTTTCCCCGCCCCTAGCTCTGCTCCACTGTCACGCTTTCAGCATGCCGTCCAGTCTGCAGACTTTTTGGTCACGGCAGAAGTTATGCCGCCCAAGGGCAGCAATCCCGCGCAGATGTTGGAAATGGGTGCGCTACTTAATGACTGGGTGCATGGGATCAATGTCACCGATGGGAGCCGCGCCGTGCTACGGATGGCGTCTCTAGCCGCCGCAGCCATGTTACAGCAGCAAGGCATTGAGCCGATCTATCAAGTGGCCTGTCGCGATCGCAACCGCATTGCTCTACAAGCGGATCTGATGGGTGCCCAAGCATTGGGATTGCGTAATGTGCTGGCACTCACGGGCGATCCTGTTGTAGCAGGGGATCATCCTGATGCCAAGGCTGTGTTTGATCTGGAATCCGTTCGCTTATTGAAGCTCATCGGCAAACTAAATGAAGGCTGCGACTGTAATGACAATCCCCTCACCGATGGTTGTACCACCCTGTTTCCAGGGGCAGCGATCGATCCCCAATGTGGCAGTTGGTCAGGGCTACAGCGGCGATTCGAGCGCAAGCTAGAGGCAGGGGCACAGTTTTTCCAAAGCCAATTGATTTCCGATTTCGATCGGCTCGAAAAGTTTATGGATCAAATTGCCATCGGCAGCAATCGACCCATCCTGGCTGGTATTTTTCTGCTGAAATCGGCTAAAAATGCGCGTTTTATCAACAGGAAAGTGCCCGGCGTCACGATTCCAGAAAGTATCATCGAGCGGCTAGATCGCGCTACAAATCCCTTAGATGAAGGGATGGCGATCGCCGCCGAACAAGTCCAGGCCGCCCGTCAGCTCTGCCATGGCGTTCACATGATGGCCGTACGCCGTGAAGAGTTGATTCCCACAATCCTCGAACGGGCAGGGCTAGCACCTCTATCCAAACCTAGCCTTGTCGAAAGCAAAGGCACCAAGGCAGAATAAACGCAGATCGCCCTTACCGTCTCCGCTCTAGTTATGCGTTTGTGATCTGTTGTTACGCTGCATATCTCGACTCTCCAGCGTTGCAGAGCGCTCCTTACCTTAATCATTCGCGTCTAATCTCAGTCCTCGACTATGCCCTCCTATCCTGGAATTTCGGCTTCCGCCTTTCGCCACCCCCTCGACGCGCAAGCAGAAGATGCCTTGCGCAGCGTTCCCGGATTCGATCTGGTTGCCCGCCGCTTTCTTGAATACACCCTCGATCGCCCCCGCTATATCTATTTAATGGCCAACGGCATTGAGGTCGGCCCCCAACAATATTCCAGCATTTACCAGATCTATCGAGAATGCTTGCGCGACCTGGATATCAGCCCAGAGCCAACGCTGTTTGTCTCCCAAGATCCACTAGTCAATGCCTATACCATCGGTCAGGAGCGCCCCTCCGTAGTGCTGACAACCGGACTTCTTGACCTCAGTGGCTCTCAGGAATTGCGATCGGTCATTGCCCACGAGATGGGGCACTTGAAATGTGGCCATGTCACCCTGAACCAAATGGCCTATTGGGTCATGCTGGTCACCTCAGGACTCGCTGATATGACCTTTGGCGTTAGCACTCTGATTACCACTGGGCTGCTAGCCGCCTTCTTTGAGTGGAAACGGAGAGCAGAGCTGTCTGCCGATCGCGCTGCTCTGCTCGTCATGGATGATCTGGAACCCGTACTACAAAACATGATGCACCTAGCGGGGGGAAGCACCCGTTATGCAAACGAGCTGAGCTTGCCAGAATTTATTCAACAGTCTCAACGCTACCAAGATTTAGATGAAGACGGACTGAATCAGGTTTACAAATTCTTCCTCTACAATAATTTTTCGCAAAACACCTTTCAGACCCATCCCTTCACCGTCGAGCGTGTATCTTACCTGCAGGACTGGGCCAATTCCGAAGAGTATCGCCAGATTCGCGCGGGGAACTATCGCCAAACCACAGAAGGAGCAGTAGTCGTAGAGCCTATCTCCACAACAACAGATACAACCCCAACAGCCGGGGCAGAGGATGTGGAACGACTACGGCGAGAGCTAGAGGAATTGCAAGCCGAAATCGACCGCATCAAGCGATCGCGCTCCTAAACAAGTCACCAAAGCTGATGCTTAAGGGAAAGCTTCCTCCAATGCAAGACGTAAGCAAGCCTCTCATCAGGAGTATCTTCCTTGGCAGCGGAGATCATACAGACAGCTTGTTGACATAGCCTTACGCATCTAATATCAAGTCCGGTTAAATAGCCGCAAAACCCCAATAGCATCTATGGCCGCTGCGCTTGCAGCGGCCATAGATGCTATTGGGGTTCTTCAACCGGATTTGATATCAATCTAGGCCAGACATGATTTTGAAAGCCCAGCGTTACAGGGCTCTCCAAAAATAATTGGCTTTCTTTCAGCACATAGTGCCCTATCAATTTTTCATCTACAGCATCGGGGAAACCACTCCCTCGTGTTCTCTATACCAAACATGAGAAACACGACTGATGACTCCGAAAAACATGTAGGCCAAGAAGAGCTATCCAGATTTAGACAAGCTATTAACAGTGAGACTACGTACTTGTCAATTTACCCTGGTAGCATAAAGTACATATTCCCTCAGACGTAGATCTTGAATTTTGTATGTTTTTTAACCAATTATTCTTCAAGCTTGAGTGTATGCACGCACTTGTTCGAGTCCGCAGATTTCTACTTGGGTAATCTGAAAATGCAACTTCAAAGCCACTTTATGGAAACTGAGGCAACGAACAATGACAACTCAAAATACAACACTAAATGAAATCCCTGGTACTGATCAGGATGATGTTATCAAGGGTAAGCCTACTGACGATCTGATCACGGGTGGTGACGGCAATGACACGCTGCGTGGTGGTGGTGGAGACGACATCATCGATGGTGGTAGTGGCGACGATGCTCTTGGTGGACAGGGCGATGACGATGTTGTTCTCGGTCGGAGCGGCAACGATAGCCTTGGAGGCGGTTTAGGCGATGATCTGCTGATCGGCGGTTCTGGAGACGATGTCCTTCGTGGAGATGAAGGTAACGATATTCTGATCGGCGGCTGGGGTAATGACAATCTCAAAGGAGGCGACGACAACGATTTACTGATTGATTGGTTTGGCAATAATTCCTTAAGAGGCGGTCACGGTGACGATACCTTCTTGACCGGTTGGGGTGATGACGTCATCAACGGTGATGACGGTGACGACCTAGTCGTTGATTTTGGTGGCGACAACAAGGTCAATGGAGACGATGGGAATGACAAGATCTTCACCGGAAAGGGGTCTGATAGCGTCAATGGTGGTGATGGAGATGACCTTATTAGCAGTGGAAGGGGTAACGATCACGTTAACGGTGGCGTTGGGAACGATCACATCTTTGGCGGGAAAGGCGATGACGAACTTACCGGTGGTGCTGGCGTTGATACCTTCTACTACAAAGGCATCAGCTCTCACAGATGGTGCTGGCGATCGCGCTCAAGCGATGGGGTCGATACGATTAAAGACTTTGTCCAAGGTGAAGACAAATTAGCGATTCGGGGCTTCGATTTCCACACCTCTGGGATCTCTTACAGCAACCATGGAAGAACAGCGATGTTCAATATCAATGGCAGAGGCGGTGCTGATCTGATCATCAATTTCGACACAGCAATCACCCTAACGGCTGGAGACTTCGCCTCTTTTGGATAGTTGTCCATCAAAATCTGAGTCAGCATCAAACAGGATGCCTAACATCTATGGCAACGTCTCATACCAATGTTAGAAGGCATCCCTAATCTTCACGATGCAGCTCTACTAAGCGCTCATAATATTTGCGGTATTTGCGCATAAATCAATAGAGCATTGCTTGATATTTAGACCCCGTGGCTACACGGGGTCTAATCCCTCTTGGAAGACTCCTCAACCCTCCAAATAGCAACTTCACAACACATGTTCTGTGGAATGATTGCTGGGCAAACATTCCGCAGAACATATGAATGGATTTTCCTCTGCAGATTTGGTACTCATCCACATGCTGCAAAAAGTACCCTGTTTAGGGACTGTTGCGGAATCGGAAGGGTTGTCATAGTAGATCCAGGTGACAAGCGTTACAGGGTTATCCCCAAAACACATACCCTCGCTTGCCTGGAATCTGTTCCCCCTTAAGGATCAACTTTGATGGCTAAAGCAAAGGCATCTCTTGCTTCGACCAAAACCTCACGCTCTCACACCCAGCCCAAGCAGCAGACAGAGTCTGAAACACGCTCTCGCCATATTTTGGGTCCGGTAAGCTTTGCACTATCGGAACTCCGTATTGAGGGCACAGCAGACGATATCTCCATACCCTTTCCAGGGCAAGCATCCTCTATCGTCGCGGAAGATGAACTTTTTCTAGCAAGCTTAACCATCCAGTTCAACAAAAGTCCCTTGTCGGCATTGTTGATGTGCCTTGGAACCCAAATTACGGTGAATTTTCACTTTGAAGGGCAAGGTCGCCAAGCATCAGAGTTTGATGGGGCAACCACCATCGTGACTCAAAAGGATGAGTTTACTTACGAGGTGGAACTGGAAGGATTGCCCAGCGACCTCGATATGCAACCTGGGTTGTATGAGGTATCAGCAACAGTCGAGGTTGGGCCTGCTGAACATGAGTGCAGCCAGTTGGTTCTAGGGTATGGCTACTGCTCCAATCGCCTACTGCAAGTGCATCCTGCTGTTTAGCGCCCTTAAACCAATCCAACAATCTGACGTTTTCTTCAGACATCTCCTTACCCCTACCGTCGTTTCGGGCATGCACAACTGGGGTCAGAGTTTCTGATGCAAGCGGTATCCTGCTCGAATGCCAATGCCCTTCTAGATTTTTGAATATTTGAGATGTGTGTAGTTCAGCCGCTGACAGGTTTTCTGGAGTCCTGTCGGCGGTTTTTCTTTGGCCCTGAACCCACAGAGCCTAGACGTGAATTCGGACAACAGCTTGGTGACGAGTGGCACGATAACGCTGAGTCTTTATGATTCTTTACCAAGATAAAAGCACTCCTCCATGTATCCTGAGAAACCAAACTTTGCTGTAATCAGCAGGGTGATTCGTACTCATCGCTGATGTCCTACCCAAAGGCCGATGTTTCTAGCGCTCATTTTGGGCAGTATGGTCACAAGCAGAGCTAAACCCATTGTTTTTGCCGCTTTTACGTCCGGTCTGGGGATTGGTTGAAGCAGGGTTGAGGGCGATCGCCCATAGCTTCGTAGTTTATTTGTCGTCACCATTCAACATTTATGGAACTCGCTCGTAATTCTCGCCCGGTTCGTGGCTTCATTCGCCATAAAGCGAAGATGCAGATCTTGACCAGCCAAGCCATGGAGGACGATGTTTGTCCGTCGGTGGATGAAGATCTAATCCGAGAGCTAACCCAAACCTTGCTGACATCTGAGCGGGGCGATGCAGCTTATAGGAGCTATCCCGACCGGGAAACGGCTAGCGCTATTGAAAATCAGTTTGCGACTGAGATTGCCGAATCCTATCAGCGCATCAAGCAGCAGGCCACGAGTGATATCGTCCAGCGCCTCAATCAACTGTTCGATAGCTAATCGATTGCTGAAGTTGTCCTCCAGTTCGGTCTGGCGATCGCCTACTGAAACTATTAGGACTTACGCATTGGACATGAAAAACCAAAAGAGTTTGATGATTTTTGGGATGCTCTGCATCCCAAAAATCATCAAACTGCGTAAGCTCTAACTATTCTTCCTGCGGATTTCGAGAGGGAATTAGCAAAAAGAGAATGGCCAAGGGTAGTGCCGCACAAAGGTACAGCCCAAATTGGTAGCTGCCAAACAGTGCCTTGAAAATGGCCAACAGCGACGGCCCTATGGCGCTGGCAATGACAATGGTCATCATTTCGACCCCGGAGATAGCCCCCAGGTGCTGCCGCCCAAAGTAGCGCGGAACCGTCACCGTGGAGAGGGTTCCGAAGCAGCCTCCGCTAATGCCTAGTCCCACAACCGCAGCTAGCCGCAGCCACAGCACATCGAGATGCGCCATACCTATGATGCCGATCGCCTCGAACACCATCATGCCAATGTAGATGGCTTTCAGCTTGGCGCGATCGGAAATGACACCGATGAGATAACCCACCAGCGTCGAAAAGAGGGCGATCGGTAGAAACAGCGCAACGGTTTGCTTTTGCGGCAATCCTACGGCAGCTCCAATATCGACAATATGAAAGGTGATGCCTGTAATGGACAATGCCTGGGATGCCAGCGCCAGGGCAGCCGCCCAAAACACCAGCGTGCGAAGCGCTTCGGAGCGCGTGAAGTCGCGTGGAGTGGAGTGCGCGTAACCCGTCGGGTGGGATTCGCCGGAGGCGGTCGGAGCGGTTGCTGGATTAGAAGCAGGTGCATTTTTGTGGGTAACATTTGGCGATCGCCCATCCATGACCAAGCCACATTCTTCTGGGTTGTCCCGGAGCAACAGCCAGCCAATAGAACTCATGCCGGTACCGACTAGTACGGCCAGACAGAGCCACGCTCCCCGCCAACCGAGGTTATCAATGAAAAAACTGAGGATCAGTGGGGCAGATGAAAATCCGAACGCAACGAAGATGCCTGCGGTGCCAGAGACCCTGCCACGTTTTCGATCAAACCATTTGCCGAGGGCTGTGCGGCTGACAAGGGTGAGCATCCCCTGACCACTAAAACGCAGGCTGACGAATCCGATACACAAAAAGAGAAACGCGATCGGAAAAGTAGCATCAAGGGATAGGCTTGTGCTCATCCACTGAGCCAGGCGATCGACCATGCTCAAATACACCAGCGTCAACGCTAGCCATATAGACGCTCCAACTACTACTAACCGGACGCCGTATTGGTCGATAAATATGCCGCCTAACGGTAGCAACAAGCCACTGGTGAGTGTACCGATGAGATAGGCGTTGCTGAGGGCTAGCCGCGATAAACCGGTTGCAGCAATGAGAGGATCGGTAAAAACGCTCACCCCAGCGGTTTGTCCCGGAATGCTCATCAAAATGCCAACAACGGCGACGACTAAGATAACCCATCCATAGAACACAGGCGCCCTTTTCGGTTGAAAGGGAAAGTCGGGCTGCATGATAGGTGCTTGATTGAGGCGATGCAGGGCGGCCTTGAGGGGAGTCAATGCTCCGGAGAGGAAACGGTTACGCAATCTCGAAGTACCTGTGGTTGGGCGATCGCCCAGTGCATGAAAATCAATCGCATCGAAATCAGAGGACGATGGTCTTGCCACCTCTTCTGTGAGTGTGCCACGATTTCCCAAACCTGATATCAAATCCGGTTGAATAGCCATAAAACCCAAATATGTTTTGTGCGCGCCGCTGAGCGGCGCGCAC
>JBCBSJ010000097.1:0-15817 GCA_039819245.1 Cyanobacteria bacterium J06638_20 | reverse complement strand
TTCTGTTAATCGAAATTCCAGCATTTTATGGGAGCCAATTGCTCGACAAGTTACGTTATTTGCAACTGGAGCTGAGTCGTCGCTGCTCAATTGTTCATTGGAGTTATGATCTGCTGCCAGAGACGATTGTATAATTCTTGCGCCCTCAAATGTGAAGTTTTATATCTTGATTCAACGCTTCTGTGCTCATGCTTCTGTCAACTGGATTAACATTGGACGAGATTTATAAAAAGAAGTTTTAACTAATTGTTCAAAGTTCTCTATTCTTTACTGAGATTCTTGTTGTCTTTTAGAGCTTTTAGACAAGTTAAAAGTGAGAGTTCCTGGAATACTCCAAGAATCGCCCTATTTTACTTCATCTACATTTGTATCCAGATAGTATTGAATAAAGGCTGATCAGCGATCGCCCTCTCATTTACCCATCCACCACTACAACCTTGCCAACAACTCCTGCTTCTTGGTCTGAAACTCTTCCTCAGTGAGAATGCCTTGGTCTCTCAGTTTACCGAGTTGTTCTAGGGCTTCGTAGACATTGGCGGCATCGCTGCCTTTCTCCTTTTCGAGGTCAGACACGTAGCCTTTGCCCCGCTCGAAGGCCTCATTGTAGGCCGTTTTTACTTTCTCTTCTACGAAGTTGACGAGGGTGCCGGAGCTAGAGAAATGGCTGACGGCGACTTGTCCAACGGCGTAGGTCGAAGCACCGGAAGTTAGCGCCATAGATGCACCGCCAACGATTGTGCCGACGCCGGGGATAGCTTTGATGAAACTGGCTCCTAGCCGTGCGAGGGTTGTGCCTGTCAATGCTGAAACAAATGCCTTGCCGTTACTGCGCGAATAGTCCACGCCATACAGTCGAGCCAGTTGTTGCAGCATTTCCAGTTGAATCGCCGTAACCGCCGCAAAATCGACGAGAGGAATTGGAATTAGCCCACCTCCCATCGCCCACAAAACATGCGTGCGAATGATAGACTCGGCATCCGTGCGTTGGCTCATGGCTGTTACCCAATAGCGTTGTGAGTCCATCCATTATAGTTTTTTCCTCTTGGGGATCTTGAAATTGAAATATTGTGAGATTTCGGGTTTGTTCCTGAAAAAAAAGGACGAGCTGATGTTGCTCGTCCTTGGTGAAATATTGAATTGGAAAGGGAAGGGCGATCGCCCCTCATCCCCTAAGCTTTGAACTTCTCGGTAATCCGCTGCATGGCGTCATCCACATTGGCGCGGCTGTTGAAGGCCGAAATGCGGAAGTAGCCTTCGCCTGCGGCTCCAAAGCCTGCACCGGGGGTGCCAACTACATGGCAGTTGTGCAACAGCTTGTCGAAGAAATCCCAACTGCTGAGGTTATCGGGGGTTTTCAGCCAAATATAAGGAGCATTCACACCGCCGTAGACCGTGAAGCCTGCTGCTGTCAGTTTTTCGCGGATGATGCGGGCGTTTTCCAGATAGAAGCTGATGAGTTGCTTCACCTGCGCTTGTCCGGCGTCGGAGTAAACGGCTTCTGCCCCGCGCTGCACAACATAGGACACACCGTTGAACTTGGTGGATTGTCGCCGATTCCATAACGGCCACAGTTCAACCGCTGAGCCATCGCTGGCCTTCGCTTTGAGCGACTTGGGGACTACCGTTAGCGCACAGCGAGTTCCGGTGAAGCCTGCGTTTTTCGAGAAGGAGCGAAACTCGATCGCACAATCCCGCGCGCCCTCAATTTCGTAGATGGAGTGGGGAATGTCAGGATCGGTGATGAACGCTTCGTAAGCGGCATCAAAGAAGATGATGGCGTCATTTGCACGGGCATAATCGACCCAAGTCTTCAGATAATCACGGGTGGCAACGGCTCCCGTGGGGTTGTTGGGGAAGCAGAGATAGATCAGATCAACCTTTTGTTGGGGCAGGGCAGCAGTGAAGTCGTTATCGGCGGAAATGGGCAGATAAACCAGCCCTTCGTAGGTGCCGCCGTCCTGGGCAGAGCCAGTGTTCCCCGCCATCACATTTGTATCCACATACACGGGATAAACCGGGTCTGTTACCGCGATGGTGTTGTCATGGCCAAAAATGTCGAGGATATTGCCGGTGTCGCATTTCGATCCATCGGAGATGAAGATTTCGGATGCATCGATGTCGCAACCCCGTGCCTGAAAATCCTGCGTCGCAATCTTTTCTCGCAACCACAGATAGCCCTGCTCTGGGCCATAGCCCTTGAATGTGGCGCGATCGCTCATCTCTTCGACCGCTTGCTTCATCGCCTCACAACAGGCTGCAGGCAATGGCTCCGTCACATCCCCAATGCCCAGTTTGATGATGCTAGCGCCAGGATTTGCCTCAGAAAAAGCCGAAACCCGCCGCGCAATTTCGGGAAACAAATACCCAGCCTTGAGCTTGAGATAGTTGTCGTTGATAGTTGCCATGAGTCGCTTCTAAGAATGCCAGTTAAGTGAGCCATTTCCTCAGTCTATCGTTAAGGATCGCGATTCAATCAAAACCCGATTTTACTTTTTGAGCTAATTCAGAGTCCCGAAGGGAGGCCACCGATAGGCATTCCACAATCGAAAATTCGATAATTAGTTGCTGAAATAGGCTCTTGTGTGAAACAATAGTTGTTTGTGTCTATATGTAGAAATGAGCCGTTAGCATCATGGCAGCAAAGGGCGTCCGGATTATTATCACCCTGGAATGTACAGAGTGTCGTAGCAACCCAGACAAGCGAACGCCTGGGGTTTCGCGCTACACCACCACCAAGAATCGTCGGAATACCACGGGGCGGCTGGAGCTGAAAAAGTTCTGTCCCAATTGCAACAGGCACACCGTCCATAAGGAAACGAAGTAGGTTGCTGGCGATCGCCCGTCCTGTGATAGGGCGGATAGGTTCGCAATTGCCAGAGCGTGTCCTGCTGCCAGCATGAATCCGGCGGATAGTGTGACTCCTTTTGGTGAATCTTGCGTTGTTGGCGATCGCATAGCCATTAGCCATTTGGGTGAGCTTCGAGTAAAGGCACTTGTTCCTTTCATCTATCCTCCCCGCCGTTTCCAGAATTCCTTTTTCACCGAAGTGTCGAAGATTTTTACGAAAGCATACTGAATTTGACCTATGGCTTACTATCGTCGTCGTATTTCTCCCATCAAACCTGCGGATCCCATCGACTACAAGGATGTCGATTTGCTTAAGAAGTTCATTACCGAGCGCGGCAAGATTTTGCCCCGGCGCATCACTGGGCTGACGGCAAAGCAGCAGCGGGATTTGACTACGGCTATTAAGCGGGCCCGCATTCTGGCCTTGTTGCCATTCATCAACCGCGAAGGCTAACATTTCTTCAGACAAACAAATCAGACCCGGATACCATAAGGACAGGCCAGGGTCTGATTTCTGCTGAGTAGCCCCTTGGCGTTGAGAACCCTGTTGATACATGAGTTGTAGCTGCTTTCGGGCGGCGTGATAAAGGGTTAGATGATGGCAAGATAGTTTGGCAGTTGATTGGCTGCATGTAGATGGAATGTTCCGTTTCTACCCGCCTGTGGCACATCAAGTCTGTGTTCAAAACAGTAGCTCCCGGAGACGCCCGGATGGAGAAGGGTACACTCGTCGAATTTCGGATGAATGGCGATCGCCACCTCGCGGTTGCCGATCGTCCCGAAGGAAAGCGTGATTGGATTGTTATTGACCAACGGGGACAATCCCATAAGCTCCATCCTAGAGACGTGACCTACACGGTCGGTGGGCAGCGCTATACCTCCGACCAGATTCCTCAATTTTTGGATGAAGTGTCTCCCTACCTCGATCCCACGAGCCTAGAAGTGGCTTGGGAATTGTTGGTAGAAGAGGGTGAAGCAACGGATGCGGCAGGCATGGCGCTGTTGCTGTTTTCGGAGCAGAGCGAGATGCTCTGTTATGCAGCGCATTGCTTGCTATCTGATGACAAATTGTTTTTCAAGCAGAAGGGCGATCGCTACGAACCGCGTCCGGCGGCACAAGTATCTGAGATTCGCCATCAGCAAGCCGTGCAAGCACAGCGGCAGCAGGAATGGGAACGGTTTCTGGCGCAACTGCAAGCCGCCCTGGCAGAGGAAACGGTGGACTGGGACGGTGGCGATCGCACCCGCATTGAGGCGCTGGAGAAGTTTGCAGCCCTGGGCGACACCGCTAGCACCCGGAACAATGCCGTTGAGGTGCTGAGTGCGCTGAACCGCCCAACTACCCCTGATGGTGCCTTTCAACTTTTGGTAGACCTGAAGCTCTGGAGCCCGCACGAAAACCTGTTTGTGCGTCGAAGTCAACTTCCAGTGCAATTTACCCGTCCGGTGCTTGAAGCTGTCCAGCAATACCAAACCATGCCACCACCTGACTCTTCACCCGATCGCCTCGATCTGACTCACCTCAAGGTCTACACCATCGACGATGCCAGCACCCGCGAGATCGACGACGGCCTGAGCCTGGAGTTTCAGGAAGATGGCATTCAGCGCATTTGGATTCATATTGCTGACCCAACCCGTTGGGTGATGCCAGGGGATGTGCTGGAGCAAGAAGCCCGCCGCCGCTGTACTACGGTCTACCTGCCAACGGGCATGATTCCTATGTTTCCTCAAGAGTTGGCGACGGGGCCGATGAGCCTGACTCAGGGGGAGGTTTGCTACGCCCTCAGTTTTGGCGTCATCTTGGATGGGGACGGCTCCATTTGTGATTATGAGATTCACCCCACGCTGATCAAGCCGACCTATCGCCTGACTTACGAGGATGCCGACGAGATGCTGCAGTTGGGGGTCACCGCCGAGGAAGAACTGCTGGTGCTGGAGCAATGGGCACAGCGCCGCTTGGAGTTTCGCCGTCAGCAAGGGGCAATTGACATCCGCATGCCCGAATCCTCGATCAAAGTGCTGGAGGATGAGGTCGTCATCGAAGTGCTAGAGGATTCCTCCTCCCGGCAGCTTGTGGCCGAAATGATGATTCTGACTGGGGAAACCGCCGGGCGCTATGGGCAGGAGCATGGCCTTCCGTTGCCCTTCCGGGGGCAGCCTCAGCCTGAGCTACCACCAGAAGAGGAACTCCTGGCACTCCCCTCAGGGCCAGTGCGCTATTCGGCGATTCGGCGCTGTATGCCCCGGAGCGAAACCAATATCACACCCACTCGCCACGCCAGTCTGGGGCTGGATACCTATACTCAGGTCACGTCTCCCATTCGGCGCTATGCCGATTTGCTCGCCCATTTCCAACTTAAGGCTCATTTGCGGGGCGCCGATTTACCCTTCTCTGAAGAGAATTTGAAGGAAACCCTGCAATCGGTTGGCAGTACGACCTATGAAGCGGTGATGGTGGAGCGCCAGAGCAACCGTTACTGGGGCTTAGAATTCCTGCGGCGGCATTCCGATGAAGTTTGGTCCGCGCTGATGCTGCGCTGGCTGCGGGAGCACGAAAACCTCGGCTTGGTGTTGCTGGAGGACCTGGGGCTGGAGTTGGCAATGCGGTTCGAGCGGGATGTGCATCCTGGCGATCGCCTCGACATCCAAGCCACCTACGTTGATCCGCAACAAGACATCATTCGCTTCACTGAAGTGCGATCGCCCCTCCCCCAGGAAGCGTTGAATTAAGATTATTTTTCCATCGTCTCTCTTAGTGCAAGAAAAGCTGCTTTGGCGGCAACCTGTTCGGCCGCTTTTTTGGACTGGCCGCTCCCTTGGCCCCACTGCTTGCCCTGGAGCCAAACCTCCGCGACAAAGCGATCGCTCAGAATTTCTGTGGGCGCCTTTCCTCTCCCAGAAGAGCTTCCAACTTCAAACACACGATAGTCCGGTAGGGTTTGGACATGCTTCTGCGTTAGTTCTTGCAGCGCTCCCTTGTAGTTGTGCTGAGCCGGATCTTGTTGGGTGGTTTGGGCGACGGTTTGCAAATGTGGCTCTAACCATGGCGTCACCAACTGCAACGAGTGAGAGCCGCTGAGGTAAAGCACGGCAATCATGGCCTCAGTGGCTTCTGCGATTCGATCCATCCGTCCCGTTTGGTCATGTTGTAGAGATTTGCTGACCAGCAGGTAGCGCTCCAGGTTATAGCGATCGCCAATATGCGCCAGGGTGCGATCGCTCACCAATACATCCCGCAACACCGACATTTCCCCTTCACTGGCCTCGGGAAAGTGCTCATATAGAAACCGAGATGCCGCTAGCTTCAAAACGGCATCTCCATAAAATTCCAACCGCTCATAATTGTGTTCTGCATCTGCGCTGGGATGGATTAATGCTTGGTCTAGCAACAGCCAATTGATGGGGCTATTGGCTGATAATCCCAGTTTTTGGATAAGTTGGCGCAGCGCTTTTTCTCGATGCGGGGGAAGGGATGGCATGGATGAAGGGGCTAGCAGGATAGCGGGAATGGGGAGTGGTGGAATTCGGAATAAGACACACAGAGAGCACAGAGGGGGATGTCTGCTAGCGCCCGAGAGCAATGAAGATGCTGATAGCGATGAGCAACCCAAGGAGCAGCCAGGTTGTGTTGCGGCGGAACCAGGTCTTCAAGTGAAAGCTGGGTTTGTAGACTGGGGCGGAGGCGATGGGAGCGTCTACATGGCGATAGAGGGTGCAATCCTTTGCATAGGGGCGTTTGGTGAAGTTGCAGGTATCGTCAGCGTGATAGGTGCAATTATCACAGAGATAGCTATCCTTAGTGGCACGATGCAGCTCGATACCAGGGTGCCCGTGAGCCTTCAACTCCACTTTGCAAAAGGGACAGACGATCGCCTGAGGGTCAACCACTTGTTGGCAACGGGGACAGGTGGACATAGTAGAAAAATATGGAGGGTAGTTCCTGCTCCTACTTTAGCCAACGATTGGGACGATCGCGCTCTATCTCTACTCCGCAATCGGCAAGAGTTCGTCGTAATCCTCACGAACAGCCTGGATCCACTGGCTATTGTACGATTGAGCAGTAGCGCGGCTTGGCTGCGTTTAGTCTCCTCAATGCTCACTCAAAGATTTCTCGGATTGCTATGAATGCTTCGGTGCAGCGCCCTCGGCGATCGCCCCGCACAGGTCTATATGCCTCGCTCTTGCCACCCTTGTTGTGGATGACAGCACTGTACTTCATCCCCATTGTGTTGCTGATGTCCTACAGCGTATGGAAGCTGGAATCCTTTGACATCGTGCGCCAATTCAACCTGGACAATTTTCAGACCATCGCCACCAATAGCTCCTACCGCACGATTATCCTGCGTACCGTCGGCACTGCTTTGGGCGTCACGCTGATTGATATTGTGATTGCGCTCCCTGTCGGATACTTCATTGCTAATCAACGCAAGCGCTACCAGGGCATCCTAACAACGCTAGTGATCCTGCCCCTATGGTCGAGCTATCTGGTGCGGATCTTCGCCTGGAAAATCATTCTGGGCTACAACGGCATTCTCAATTCCACCCTGATGGCCCTGGGCATTCTGCAAGAGCCCAGCCCTATTTTTCTGTACAACCAGTTTTCGACCATGCTGACCTTTGTGCAGGTATGGTTACCGTTCATGATCTTGCCGATCATCACCGCTTTTGAGAAACTGCCCCGCCCCCTCCTCGAAGCGTCTGCTGACTTAAATGCGCCACCGCTAACGACTTTTTTCCGAGTCATTTTGCCCCTGGTGCGTCCCGGCATCCTAGCTGGCTCCATTACGGTGTTCTCGCTCACGATGGGGGACTTCATTACCCCCAGTCTCGTTGGGAGTCCCACAGGTATCATGCTGGGCAATGTCATTTCGTCTCAATTTGGGGTGTCCTACAATTGGCCCCTCGGTGCTGCATTTGCATTGGTGGTCATGGGGATTGTGTTTTCAGGACTGGCGATCGCGTTTCGCTGGGGCAAGCTGGAGAGCCTGTAGTGGATGGCCAGTGCAGCCTTCGAGCGGAAATCGTCCTGTGCTCGGGGAATCTTGACACAGTGGCTAAGTAAACTGCTAGTATATGAAAGCTGCGCTGATGGGGTGTCGCCAAGCGGTAAGGCAGCGGGTTTTGGTCCCGCCATTCCTAGGTTCGAATCCTAGCACCCCAGTTGATTACCTTAATAGCCAATTGTTTTTTGGAAGCCTTGTATTTTAAGGCTTCGAATATTGGCGTTTCTGAAAAGGAGTATGAATCGCAACGAAGTTTCGAGCATACAGCAACTCCTTCATACCGAGAATCAGCAACGCCTGAATATTGCTTGCTTTCATTTTGGCGTCTAGAACAATGCACAAATAAACTGGACGCAAAATGTTCCCTTTGAAATCATCATAATTTTTTATAGGTGAAGGGTACGGCGATCGCCTCTCCGTGATTCTCCTTAATTTTTCAGTGAATATTCCGGCTAAATTACAGGCCACTAATTTTTTAACGACTGAATTCTTCCAAAATTCATAAGATTGCTTGCAAAAGGTTGGCAATCGGTTGAAAATATCTCTGCAATTCTGCTGAATTTTTGCAACAGACCAGCCAGGAAATCGCTATGAACAGTCTATAAAGCTGTGTGCATTTGTCCCAGGCAAATGGGCATGCTGATCCTATGAATCGCATAGAGTTGGGCGACCTCCCGTGCGGTTTCAGTTCACCCCACACAGATGATTTCACCGCTTATAGTTATGGCTAAAACACAGTTTTTTGTGCTCCTCTGGCATTACATGAATCAACCACTATTCAATCGGCAATCGCCTGCCAAACTCAACCCACGACGGTTCTGTTACACCTACCGTGTGAAGTATTTGGAGCGGTGTTGGGGCCAAAACTTTCTCCCTGAAGAACGGTTTCGTAATAAAGGGTAAGGGGTACGGTCGTTCTTGATGGATGTCGGCGATCGCTTCAGTTTCCGTCACCTTGCCATCATCCATCGAGTCAACCGTTGCTCACCCTACCCTCCTCGCTTCGCTTTTGTATTTCGATCTCTCTGTGCAGCATCTTCCAAGCTCAAACGAAGAATAACGATAGCCTTACGCATTTGGATTGGAACGGATGATTGTCTAAAAGTCATGCAGTGCATGGCTTTTAGACAATCAATGGATTTTACTTCAGCGCGTAGTGCTATGGGTTTTCAACCAAATCAACTTCCCAGAACTCTCCTCTCTCAGTACAGGACAAAACCCAAGGAATCCCTGATTTATGTGGCGCGGGCATCGCCCGCACCACATAAATCAAGGGTTTCAGTAGGGGTTTAATTTTTTGTCCTGTACTGAGCTCTCCTCTAAGCTATGAGCTGAATCAAACCAAACATTACTGCTCGCAAGTAAGGCAATGCGGTGCTTGCAGATAACGAAAGCTTGGTTAGTTTAACTCATTACCTAGGCCAAGCATTGCGACAGAAAAGCGGAGTACCCGTCTAGCGGGTGCTCCGCTTTTAGTATGGCTCTCACAAGGGTCTGGTTTTGGGTTCCATAGAATTAGCATGACGGATCAAAATAGCTTGATAGGGGCTGCAATCTCTGCCAAAGTAGTCAAGCGAAGCGATCGCCCCAACCCAGTCCCTTTCCCTTGAGCTGCGCCTCTTCACCTTCAGACCTTTACTTGCCTGCCCGCCATGCCCTTTCCCCTTGATGACGAATTTTGGATTGAAACGCGGGATTTTCTTAAAGACCATGCCCGTGGCACCGATGCCATTCTTGCGCCCAACGAGTTCATGGAGTTCTTTCCGGGCACCTATCACTACAACGTGACCTATGCGCTGACGCCCGGTGGCTTTGATTTCGTTGTCTTCCACAAGGGCATGGTGCATGAGGTAGAGCCACCTTTTGCAATCGGGGTATTGCAACAATTCCAGCCCGTTTTCGCCAATCCCGTGTTCGTGGTGTACGCGCGGCAGGTTGCTGACTCAATGCCTACCGTGGAAACGGCCCATCTGCGAGCCTTGCTGGATCAACTTTCCTCCCTCGAAACCCTGCACCAGGCACAACAGCAAGCCCCACGCTATGCCTGTGTGATCACCACCTACAATCGCCCCCAGGGATTGGCGCGATCGCTCCCCCAAGTTTTGGCTCTCGGTGCCCCCGTGGTGGTTGTGGATGATGCTTCCAGCACAGAATCCTACCAGGAAAACCAGCGCATCACGAGTGAACATGGCGTTCCGTTACTGCGAATGCCGGAGAATCGTGGCTTACCCAATGCCATCAACAATGGGGTGGGGTATTGGCTAGCGGATCCCGATATCGACTGGATTTCCTACTTCCAAGATGATGTAGATGTGCATCCCGACTTGTTTAAGGTGTTTGCGGCTATCCAGGATCCCCAGGAACGCCCCTTGTTGACCGGGCGGGATGCGGTTGAGCATCGCACCTACGACATAGCCAGTATTGGTGGCTACAAAGTCTATCTCAAGCGTTCGATGCCGGGGGTGCATCTCCATGCCCACCGGGACTATTGGCGCGCTGTGCTTCCTATTCCCACGCCTTATCTGGGGGCACCCAAGCCCATCGGGCGTAAGCATGGGCAGGGCGCCGACGAAGATTGGTGGATTACCGCTTGGTCTCCGAATTCGATTACCAAGCGAGGCAAGTATGCCCTGTGTGTGCCAGGACTGGTGCGGACGTTTGACCAAACAGGAACCGACTCTACCTGGCGAAATGTGGTGGAGGCTGATAATGATCAGGCGCTGACGGGGGCTGAGCAGATCGATGCAGAGGCGATCGCCCAGCTTGCTTCCCCCGCGATGTCTCCCACCCCAGCGAAAACCCTTGATGCAGAGCTGACCAATGCCCTAGCTGGCATCAAAGTTTTGATGGATGGCTACAATCTGGAACTCGCCACAGGGACTGGCATCAAAACCTATAGCACCACCCTTGTTAAAGCATTGCAGGAGATGGGGGCGCAGGTGGATGTGTTACTCAGCCGTGACAGCAGCAAGAAAGACAAATTACTGGATGAGGTTCTGTTTTTTGATCAACAGATTCGTCGGGGCAATATCATCACGGAGTTGCTGGGATTACTCAAAGGAATGCTGAAGTCCTATACCGGGCCTTTCTATCGGGCTTGGCGACGGACAAGCATTGGTGATTTGGTTCTTAAAGAGGGGGAATTTGGGGCAGATTTTATCCGTTATGCACAGTCCTTTAACTTGGCGAGGTGTTACGAAATCGCCAATTTTACCTTTTCCTTATCCAATCGAATTACGGATATTTATATGCCAGAAAAAATGGATATTTGGCATGTCACCTATCCCCTACCCATTCGAATTAAAGGGGCTAAAAAAATTACAACCGTCCATGATTTAATTCCGCTGCGGTTACCCTATACAACCCTTGATAACAAGAAGGATTTCTACAGTAAGATTCGCAATGCCATTGATGATTCTGAAGTCATTATCGCCGTTTCAGAAAATACGAAAAAGGATTTGTTGACCTATTTCGATGCGGATCCCGATCGCATTGCGGTCACCTATCAACCAGTGACTGTACAACCCCTACAGGTTGAGGAAGGGGCGATCGCCCGTTACCTCCGGCGTTATGGCCTGGACTATCAGAATTATCTGCTGTTTGTTGGGGCGATTGAACCTAAGAAAAATGTGGGACGGCTAATTGAAGCCTATGCCAGCCTCGATACCGACATGCCCTTGGTGATTGTGGGGAAAAAAGCTTGGTCCTGGGAACGCGAGTTAGGGCGCATTGACTACTTGTTTGATGGCACTTCCAAACAGGACGTCAAGCTGCTGGAATATGTGCCAATGGAAAGTTTGAAATACCTGTACCAAGGAGCCTACTGCCTGGTCTTTCCCTCGCTCTACGAAGGGTTTGGGCTGCCGCCCCTGGAAGCGATGACGCTGGGTTGTCCCGTAATTACGTCCAACCTATCCTGCTTACCTGAGATCTGTGGAGCGGGTGCCTTGTACGCTAGCCCCTATAATGTGAATGATATTCGCAACAAAATCGAGAAGCTGCTGAGCGATCGCCCCCTACGCGACCAGCTTGTCGAAAAAGGTCGTGAAAATGCTCAGCGTTTTTCCAAAGAAAACTACCAGAAACGGCTGAAAGCAGCTTACTTGAAAGCACTCAATCGAGGATAATACTTGGGTTTAACGTCTATAAGGTCGTGGCTGGTCTTGCCCCCGACACCATAAGTATTTCGGTAACGACCCGCTTTGGCGGAGTGGTAGGAAAGGGGCAGAGTAGGTTAGCGTATGGATAAAAGTCCATCAGAAATGGGTGCTCTATTCGATCTGCTCCACCCCATCCCGCGAATGGCGCATGGGGCACATTCGTCAAATTAACTCCTCGTCTTTAACCCGCCTTGGACTATGACTGAATCTCATGGGAGTATGCTGGCGCTGCTCACCCAGGGGAGTTCTGTAGCAGCTTCACCCGAGACAGGCCAGAGTGCTCTCGTTCCACTTGTCAAAGATCTACCTACTCCCAATTTTATTCAGCTACTTGAGCAGATTACCCAAGAGTTTGAGCAATCTCGACAGGCCATTGAGATGATCAATGATGATGCCCTCGAGAGCGTATTGGATCAGCTTTTGGAAGCGTTTACCTTAAAAATTGGACAAATTCTCCACGCCGATCGCACCACAATTTTCCTCGTCGACGAAGAGCAAGACCAACTCTGGTCGAAGGTGGCATCGGGTAAAGATGGGCAGCGTGAGGAAATTCGCATTCCCCGTACTACTGGCATTGCTGGCCATGTTGCGGCGACGGGCGAAGTCCTCAATATTCCTGATGCCTATAGCCATCCCATGTTTAATCCGGAGGTGGATAAAAACACGGGCTATCGCACGCGCAACATCCTGTGTATGCCGATTGTGGATGCTCAAGGGCATGTGGTTGCTGTGGCACAGCTATTGAATAAGCAGGGCGATCGCCCCTTCAATACCACCGACCAGAGCCAGTTTCAAGAATTTGCCGTGGCGATCGGTGTCATTCTCGAAAGCTGCAACGCCCTTTACATGGCATCGCGCAACCAGCGAGGAGCCACAGCCCTGCTCAATGCCACCGCCTTCCTCGGTCAAAGCCTAGATTTAGAACGCACGCTCCTATCGGTTATGAATGAGGCGCGCAAGCTGATGCAGGCCGATCGAAGTACCCTGTTCCTACTCGATCGGGAGAAGGGCGAGTTGTGGTCTCGGATTGCTAAGGCAGACGGCAAAACAACGATTGACATTCGCATTCCGTCGAATCGTGGGATCGCTGGTTTTGTGGCTTCGACGGGGGAGATTCTCAACATCACCAATGCCTATGAAGATCCCCGCTTTGATCCCAATGTTGATCGCGCCACAGGCTACCTCACCCGCACGGTTCTCTGCATGCCCGTGTTCAATTCAGAAGAGCATTTGATCGGCGTGACTCAGCTCATCAATAAGCATCAGGGCACCTTCAACCGCTCAGACGAAGAGTTTATGCAGGCCTTTAACATCCAGGCGGGGATTGCCCTAGAAAATGCTCAGTTGTTCGAGCGGGTGTTGATCGAGCGCCAATATCAAAAAGACATCTTGCAAAGCCTATCCGATGCGGTGATCTCTACCGATATGGATGGCTGCGTTGTCACCATCAATGATGCAGCGCTTGGTTTGCTCGGTTGTCCGTTGGAGCGAGATGGCGGTGCGCAGCAGCGTCATTGGATTCGCGAACTCAGCGGGCGGCAAGTATGGGAGGTGGTGCCTATCGACAACCTGAAAATGCGTCTGCAAGATAGCCTGCAATTTGGCAGTCGGCAGTATGTTCCAGAACAGAGCCTGACGTTCGGCGTTTCTAGCATTGAGCACCTGAAGCGGAGTTCGACCAAAACTGAGGCGCCAGACATCAATGAGACCTCGGACCCCGTTCAAGAGCTGAACGTGCAACCATCTGAAGCAGCTCCGCTGGCCCGAACCGGTGTTGAGGAAAGCCTAACAACTGTACTGGCCGTGCGATCGCCCACCGATTCCCATCGCTATCTCCCTTGGAATCTGGCCGAGGAAAATCAAGGGTGGATCGACGCTGCCCATGTCCAACCGATTGAGCGCAGCATTAACCTAACCGTCAATCCCCTCACCAACCCCGATGGCAAAGTGCAGGGTGGGCTTGTGGTTCTAGAAGACATCAGCCAGGAAAAACGGATGAAAGCAACCATGTACCGCTACATGACGCCCGGTGTGGCCGAACGGGTGATGGCGCTGGGTGAAGATGCGCTGATGGTTGGCGAACGCAAGGATGTCACCATTCTCTTCTCGGATATTCGAGGCTATACCAGCCTCACGGAGGACATGGAAGCAGCCGATGTTGTGGAGTTGCTCAACGATTACTTCGAGACGATGGTAGAGGCCGTGTTCAACTTTGAGGGCACCCTGGATAAATTCATTGGGGATGCCCTGATGGCCGTGTTTGGTGCGCCCCTACCCCTGAATAACCACGCAGAAATGGCCGTTAAGTCTGCTCTGGATATGCGGCGACGGTTATCTGATTTCAACGCCCGTCGTCAGCAGCAGGGTCGCCCCCTCATCCGCTTTGGTATCGGTATCAGTTCGGGAGAGGTCGTTTCAGGCAATATTGGTTCGCAAAAACGGATGGACTACACCGTTATTGGGAATGGGGTCGATATTAGCTCCCGATTGGAAGGAGTGACCAAGCAATACGGCTGCGACATTATTCTCAGTGAATACACGTATCAGCTCTGCAAGAATACGGTTTGGGTACGGGAGTTGGATCGGATTCGGGTCAAGGGAAAGAACCAGCCCATTAGTATCTACGAATTGATTGATGAGCGTCAGACGCCTCTGAGCGATCGCACCCAGGAGCTACTCTCCCTCTATCACAAGGGACGTACTGCTTACACACATGCTGATTTTCACACCGCAAAGCAATGGTTTGAGCGGGCCCAGCAGGTGAATAGCAAGGATCGGGCGATTGTCGTTCATCTCCAGCGAATTGAGGAGTACCTGAAAGATCCGCCGCCCCCCAACTGGGATGGCGTCCATACCATGACGACCAAATAGAACGGCTACAGCGCTGAGGAAGCCTGGACAGTGAGAAAAATAATACTAAAAAACTCCGATTCCCAAAAGAAACCGGAGAGCAAATTGCTGGGTTAACCAACCTATCGAGACTTAGCAGTCGTAGTAGAGTGCAAACTCGTAGGGGTGCGGACGTAGGCGCATGGGGTTCACTTCATTGTCCAGCTTGTAGTTGATCCAGTTGCCAATGAAGTCGTCTGTGAACACGCCCCCAGTCGTCAAGAACTCATGATCCTTCTCCAGGCTGCTCAGCGCATCTTCCAGCGAACCTGGCGTCGAAGGAATCTTCGCCAGCTCTTCGGGGCTAAGGTCATAGATGTCCACATCCAGCGACGCACCTGGATCAATTTGGTTCTTGATGCCATCGATACCAGCGCAAAGCATCGCTGCAAACGCTAGGTAAGGGTTCGAGGTCGCATCAGGGCAGCGGAACTCTAGACGCTTTGCCTTCGGATTAGGGCCAGACAGCGGGATCCGCACCGATGCCGAGCGGTTACCTTGAGAGTAGGCCAGGTTCACGGGGGCCTCGAATCCAGGAACCAGACGCTTATAGGAGTTGGTTGTGGGGTTTGTGAAGGCTAGCAATGCCGGAGCATGCTTCAAAATACCGCCGATATACCACAATGCCATTTGGCTCAGTCCGGCATATCCATCGCCCGCAAACAGGGGTTGGCCATCCTTCCAAACAGACTGGTGAGTATGCATTCCAGAGCCATTGTCGTTAAACACTGGCTTGGGCATAAAGGTCACGGTCTTGCCATGCTTCTTACCCACATTTTTGATGCAATACTTGTAGGTCATCAGCCAGTCAGCCGCTTCCACCAGTTTGCCAAAGCGGAAACCCAGTTCGCACTGCCCCCCCGTGGCCACTTCGTGGTGGTGCTTCTCAATCGGCACCCCGCACTTTTTCCTGGTGAG